>JBKQRH010000131.1:0-3383 GCA_052326045.1 Occallatibacter sp.
ACCTTTTCCGCACCCGGACCGGAGAGCTGACGATTCACGTGGAGCGCCTGACTTTTCTATCCAAGGCCATGCTCGCGCTTCCTGAAAAATTTCACGGGCTGGCCGACGTGGAACTGCGCTACCGCCAGCGCTATGTGGACCTGTTCGCCAACCTCGAAAGCCGCGAAGTCTTTGTGAAGCGCGCCAAGGTGCTGAAGGCGCTACGCCAATTCTTCGACGAGCGCGGCTACCTGGAAGTGGAGACGCCGATGATGCAGCAGATCGCCGGCGGCGCGGCGGCGCGGCCCTTCACCACCCATCACAACGCGCTCGATCTGGATTTGTTTTTGCGCATCGCGCCGGAGCTCTATCTGAAGCGGCTGGTTGTCGGCGGCCTCGATCGCGTCTACGAGATCAACCGCAACTTCCGCAACGAGGGCGTGAGCACACAGCACAACCCCGAGTTCACCATGCTGGAGTTCTACCAGGCCTACGCGAACTACAAAGACCTGATGCAGTTGACCGAAGAGATGATCGAATTTGTGGCGCGGGAGGTGAACGGGACCGCGACGGTGGAGTTCAACGGCCACGCCATCGACCTTGCCCAATGGCGGCGGATCACCATGCGCGAAGCCATCGGTGAATTCTGGCCGGAGGAAGCGGGCGCCCGACCGGCGCTTACAGCGTTCGAGTCCGCGCCCGTGCTGCAGGCCCGGCTTCACGCCGCCATCGACTCCCTGGAGGATGCTGTTGGCGCGACCACGCGGCTTACTCCGGAGCGAATCGCGGAGTTGAAGACCATGCTCGGCGCAATGACCGCCGTCTACTATGACTCGCTGAAGGGCGCGCCAGTGGGCAAGTCCGTCTACAACCTCTTTGAGGCGGTGGTGGAGCCCTTCCTCATCCAGCCGACCATCATCTACGACTACCCGGTGGAGGTTTCGCCTCTGTCAAAAGCCAAACCGGACGATCCGGCGCATGTGGAGCGCTTCGAATTCTTTGCCGGCGGCTTCGAGCTGGGCAACGCCTTCAGCGAGCTCAACGATCCGGTGGAGCAGCACAAACGATTTGCCCAGCAGCTGGCCGAGCGCGCCCGCGGCGACGAAGAGGCCCACCAGATGGACGAGGATTACGTGCGGGCGCTGGCCTACGGGCTGCCTCCGACGGCCGGCGAGGGAGTGGGCGTCGACCGCCTGGTCATGCTGCTCACCGGGTCGAAGTCGATCCGGGATGTGATTCTGTTTCCGTTGATGAGGAACAGGGAATAGGGAATAAAGAGCAGAAAGTCAGAATAGGCGCTTGCGGCAGAGCAGCAAGGAGATCGTCGATGGAATTCGTCAATAGTTATCAAAGTGTTACCTTCGCTGAAGAGTACTCGAAACTCGATTTTTCCAATACATACCATCTCGCCTTCCGCGATTTGCCGGAGATTTATTTTGCGCACACGAGGGGAACAGCGGCGCTCGATTTTGGCTGCGGGGCGGGCCGCTCGACACGGTTCCTTCGCGGACTGGGGTTTGAGACGATTGGTGTGGACATCTCGCCGGAGATGGTTGCCAAAGCGCACGAGATTGATCCACTGGGCGACTACCGCGTTGTTCCCGGAGACGACATGGGCGCTTTGCCGCGCGAGAGTTTTTCTCTCATCCAATCGGCATTCACCTTCGACAACATTCCCGGTATGGACACCAAGGTGCGTCTATTTCGCGACCTGCGCGGGCTGCTCAAACCGGACGGCATCCTGGTGAACATCGTCTCCTCGCCGGAGATTTATGTGAACGAATGGGCCTCTTTTTCGACCAAGGATTTCCACGAGAACCGAAACGCCAAGCCGGGCGACACTGTGAAAACCCTCACGACGGATTTCGAGGGTAGGACGCCTTGTTTGGACATCTATTGGCCACACGAGTCATATCTTGAGGTTTATTCCCGCGCGGGGCTTGAGATTGTGGAGATGCGCAAGCCCTTGGCGAATGGGGATGAGCCGTACCGCTGGGTGAACGAGACGTGCATCGCGCCCTGGGTCGTTTATGTACTGCGGCGTTCTAATTGAAGTGTTTTGTGCCCATTAAGGAGCTAGACCAGCTTTGAACATTCTTTTCGTCGGCGACATCTTCGGCAGCGCGGGACGCAGGATCGTGCGCGAGCACATCGGCCATCTGCGCCAGGCGAACTCCGTCGATCTGGTCGTCATCAACGCCGAGAATGCCGCCGGCGGCTTTGGCTTAACCCCCCAGCTCGCCGAGGAACTCTTCGATCTGGGCGCGGATGTTTTGACCACCGGCAACCACGTATGGGACAAGCGCGAGTTGATCGACTATCTCAACTCGGCGCCCGCCGATAGCCAAACCCGCCCCCGCCGCGTGCTTCGGCCCGCGAACTTGCAACCGGGTGTGCCGGGCCACGGCGTATTCGAGGGAACCACCGAGAGCGGCTTGGCCTACGCGGTGATCCAGTTGCAAGGCTGCGTCTTCATGAACACCACCAACGACCCCTTTCACGCCGCCGACGCGCTGCTGGCCGGCATCAAGGCCAGGGTGATCGTGGTGGATTTTCACGCCGAGGCCACCAGCGAGAAGCTGGCGATGGGCTGGCATCTGGATGGCCGCGTGACTGCCGTGCTGGGCACGCATACCCACGTTCCCACCGCCGATGAGCGCGTGCTGCCGGGCGGAACCGCCTACCAGACCGATGTGGGCATGAGCGGCCCCTATGACAGCATCATCGGCGTCGAAACAGAGCTGGTGCTGCGCAAATTCCTGACTGGAATGCCGGGCAAGTTCGAAGCCGCCAAAGGAAACGCCAAGATGTGCGCTGCCCTGGTCGCCTGCGATCCGCTCACCGGACGCGCCTCCGCTATTGAGCGCATCATGCTGGGAGAGTAAGCCTCAACCGGTCAGGCAAAGATCAATTGGCGGGAGCGGGGCCGGCCGTTGCTGGCGCCGGCGGAGCCGCATAGTCATTCACGGCGCTGGGCGCCGGCTGAAGCGCCTTTACCGGAATCAGAGCCGCGGGCTTGTGGGTGGCTTTGAGCAGTTTTCCCTGGCCGTCGAAGGTTATCGTCCACTCCATCGGCCGCGGAACTGCCGACACATCCGCAAACGAAAGGATGACGCCGCCGCGGTCTGGAATCTTCATCAAGGCCGGCAGAGCCACCGGAAACTTCTGGTTCTGGGGATCCTCAGCCAAACGCACTTCCTGGGGATGCCCTCCCGCCAGCGCCGCGTAGCACAACCCCGTCCCCAGCCATTCCGGGGCCTTGCCGGGATGCTCCTCGGCCCGGATGTGATTGAAGGCCGAGATGGTCAGGGCGTTGATGGGGGCCGGCGAAAACAGCGAATAGCCGCGCATCTGAATGGGGATGATGCGCACCCGTCCCTCGCCGCCGCGCGGTATCGAAGCCG
>JBKQRH010000132.1:0-37179 GCA_052326045.1 Occallatibacter sp.
CCACCTCCGGCATGGTGCGATGAAAGTACGTGTCGAGGATGGCAAAGTTGGGAATGCCGGGAAACAAACGCAGCGCCTCGCGCATGATGTAAACGGCGATGGGCGTGTGCAGCGGCGCCAGCGCCTCGTAGCTCTCGATCTCGTCGATCAGCTTGGGTGTGATGCGCTGGTTTTCCCGCACCGTCGGTCCGCCGCACACTGTGCGGTGGCCAATGGCCGCCGGGGCAGGGAACTCGCCGGAGTGCAGCGCGTCCGCCACCAGCTTGAACGCCACCGAACGGCTGGGCACGGCGGGCGTCTGATCCACCAGCTTTTTGCCGCTCGCATCTTTGATCCAGAACTTGCCCAGATCGGTGCCGATGCCGTCGACCGCGCCCTCGTGGAGTTTGCGCCGTTTACCTTCGCCGGCTTCATAGACTGAAAACTTGATGGAAGAAGAACCGCTGTTCAAAACCAAAACAGGCAAAGACGACATGAAAGAACACCTCGGAGTTGAGGCTGAACGAATCAGCGGGTTAGCCGCGCACTGCGCGTGTTAGCGGAGTTAGCAAGCGCCTAGCTCTGGGACCAGCGCCAATTTTTTATTTCGGGCAGGTCGTCGCCGTTTTCAGCTACATAGAGGCGGTGGCGCTGGATAGCCTCAGAGTACCACTGCTGCGCCGCGTCGGCCTTCGGCGCCAGCCTGGGCACGCGCTTGATGGCGTCGAGCGCAAGCTGGAAGCGGTCGATGTTGTTGAGCACGCACATATCGAAGGGCGTGGTGGTGGTGCCCTCTTCCTTGTAGCCGCGTACGTGGATGTTGTCGTGATTATGCCGCCGGTAAGTGAGCCGGTGAATGAGCCATGGATAGCCGTGGAAGGCGAAGACGACCGGGATGCCGACGGGAAAGAGCAGATCGAACTCCTCGTCCGGCAACCCATGCGGATGCTCGGATGTGGGCTGCAATCCCATCAGGTCAACCACATTGACCACACGGATGCGCAGATCGGGCACCTTGGCGCGCAGCAGGCTGACTGCGGCCAGAGTCTCCAGCGTGGGCACATCGCCGCAGCAGGCCATCACCACTTCGGGGCCGCCCTCGTCGTTCGAGGCCCATTTCCAAACGCCAAGCCCGGTGGTGCAGTGAGCGACGGCTTCGTCGATGGTGAGCCACTGCGGCGCGGGTTGCTTGCCGGCCACGATCAGGTTGATGTAATTCTTGCTGCGCAGGCAGTGGTCCGCGACCGAGAGCAGGGTATTCGCGTCCGGCGTCAGATAGATGCGCACCACGTCGGCCTTCTTGTTCATCAGGTGATCGATGAAGCCGGGGTCCTGGTGGCTGAAGCCGTTGTGGTCCTGCCGCCACACCAGCGAGCTGAGTAGGTAATTGAGCGAGGCGATGGGTTTGCGCCAGGGAATCTCGCGCGTGACCTTCAACCACTTGGCGTGCTGGTTCGCCATCGAGTCGATGATGTGGATGAAGGCCTCATAGCAGTTGAAAAAGCCGTGGCGGCCGGTGAGTAGGTACCCCTCCAGCCAGCCCTGGCACATGTGCTCGCTCAGCACTTCCATAACCCGTCCGGTTTCTGACAGATTCTCGTCCACCGGCAGCGTCTTGGCCATCCAGGCCTTGCCGGTTCCGGTGATCACGTCCTGGAGGCGGTTGGAGGCCGTCTCATCGGGGCCGAAGACGCGGAAGTTCTTCTGGTCCGCATTGGCCTGCATCACGGCGTGGAGCAGGTGGCCCAGGATGCGCGTGGATTCGGCGTCGGCCGCTCCGCGGCCTTCGATCTTGACCGCAAAGTCGCGGAAGTTGGGCACCTTGAGCGGCTGCAGCAACAGGCCGCCGTTCGAGTGGGCGTTCATTCCCATGCGCAGCCGGCCCTTGGGCGCAATATCCGCCAGATCCTCGCGGAATCGGCCCTTCTCGTCGAAGAGCTCCTCGGGCTTGTAGCTGCGCATCCACTCGTCGAGCTGGCGCAGGTGCTCCGGTTTCTCGAAAATCTGGTCCAGCGGAACCTGATGGGCGCGCCAGGTGCCTTCCACCGGCTTGCCGTCGACGAATTTGGGTCCGGTCCAGCCCTTGGGCGTGCGCATAATCAGCATGGGCCAGGCCGGGCGCGCCGTCGAACCGTCTTTACGGGCAGCCTTTTGAATGGCGGCGATGCGGTCCAGCATGGTATCGAAGACCGCAGCGGCCTGCTGGTGCATCACGGCCGGGTCGTCGCCTTCCAGCGTGAAGGGCTCATAGCCGTATCCGCGCATCAGGTTCTCCAGCTCGGCGTGCGGAATCCGCGCCAGTATGGTTGGGTTGGCGATCTTGTAGCCGTTCAAGTGAAGGATGGGCAGAACCGCGCCGTCGGTCAAGGGATTGAGAAACTTGTTGGAGTGCCAGCTGGTGGCCAGTGGGCCAGTCTCGGCCTCGCCGTCGCCGACGACGCAGGCGACGATGAGGTTGGGATTATCAAAGGCCGCGCCATAAGCGTGCACCAGCGAGTAGCCCAGTTCGCCGCCCTCGTGGATGGAGCCGGGCGTCTCCGGGGCCACGTGGCTGGGAATGCCGTAAGGCCAACTGAACTGCCGGAAGAGACGCTTGAGGCCGTCCTTGTTCTGCTCGATGTGGGGATAGATCTCGCTGTACGAACCCTCCAAATAGGTGTTGGCCACCAGTCCCGGCCCGCCGTGCCCAGGGCCGATGATGTACAGCATGTTCAGGCCGCGCTCGCGGATGAGGCGGTTCCAGTGCACATAGAGAAAGTTGAGCCCCGGCGTGGTGCCCCAGTGGCCCAGCAGACGGGGCTTCACGTCGTCCAGGGTGAGCGGGCGCTCCAGCAGCGGGTTGTCTTTCAGGTAGATCTGGCCGACGGAAAGATAGTTGGCGGCCCGCCAGTAGGCGTCCATTTTGGCCAGCAGTTCCGGGCTGAGGGGACTCTTGCTCGCTGTTTCGCTTCCCATTTTTTTGGTCATGTCGCACCTTTCAACGGTTGATTTCCATGACATAAGAAGCCTAGCAGCCGTAGGTTACAGCCATGGTGATTAAAGTCACAAGCAGATGAGACGACGGCCCATTTCGTGGGAAATTCAATTGCGAAATGACTCAGAAATATCGCTTGAGCTTGAGGATTTGCGACTCGAAGCCATACCAGAGCGCCGTGGCCACCGCGGTGGTGGCCACGAGCCGGAAGCCCACTACGGCCAGGTTGCCGGCGGCGCCGTAGCGGTCCATGCGCAGATCGAACCAGCCGAAGTAAATGAAGACCATAATGTGCGTCATGTAGAGGCCGTAACTGATGCGGCCGTAGAAGGGCAGCGGTCCCCGGCGCAGGATCGTGTTCAGAGGATTGCGCGCTCCGGTTTTCCACCCCAGCGACGAAGACCTGTCGCCGGGGACCCCGGTGGAGGCGATCGAGGCCAGCACCGCGCCGGTAAACGCAATCGCCAGCGCGGAATCAAGAAACGCGGTGCCGCCGGCGATTGTAGCCGCTGCCGCGATGCCTAGCACAAGGCCGCCCAGGCCAATCCAGAGCCATGTGCGGCGGCTGAGCAGGAGCGTATGCAGTCCCAGGGCCAGCAGGCTGCCCCAGGCGATGCCGTCCAACTTGATCAGCGTGTGGGTGGGACGATCCCACATCCAGACCGGATTCAGGTGGCGCAGCAGCGGCGAGCAAACCAGCGCCGCAATCAGAACCATCGCCAGCATCCAGGGGCGGCGCAGCCAGCGCACCAGCGGCGCCCAGAGAAAGTAATACTGTTCCTCGATGGCCAGCGCCCAAGTGGGGCCGATGGCCGGGGGCAGCCTAAGAGGAAAGAGATTCTGCACAAAAAAGATGTAGGCCAGCCAGGGCGCGGCTTTCACCGCTTCCCACGGTCTTGGGCCGATGAACCAGTCGGACTGCCCATAGACCACCGCCAGCACCAGCAGATAGACCGGCCAGATGCGCAGGGCGCGGCGCGCATGGAAGTTTTGGAAGTAATGCGTCTTGTCGCGGGTCCCCAGCAGGATCGAGGTAATCAGGAAGCCGGAGAGCACGAAGAAGAGATTGACCCCCGCCCATCCCCACTCCGCGGCGGAGTGAATCCACGTGCCTTCGAGCCGCGGATAGCAGTGGTAGAGAACGACCGCCAGAATCGCCAGGCCGCGCAGCCCGTCGAGTTCCGGCAGGTGAGTGGGCAGCCAGTTTGGGCGTTGAATGGACAAGTTTGCCAGTTAGCAAGTCGGCGTCGAGGTCCCGTGCGCCGGGACCCCCACGGTTAGCAACTTAGCGGGGTGCATGCTAGCCCGCCGCGAGTTGCTTGGCCCTTTCGGTGGCGCGCATGACGGCTTTGATGAGGGTGACGCGCAGTCCACCCTCTTCCAGCTCCAAAATCCCATCGATGGTGCAGCCGGCGGGAGTGGTTACGGCGTCCTTCAGCAGGGCCGGGTGATAGCCGGTTTCGAGCACCATCTTGGCGGCGCCGAAGGTGGTCTGCGCGGCCAGTTGCGTAGCAATTTCGCGGGACAGGCCCACTTTCACTCCGGCTTCGGCCAGGGCCTCGATGATGATGTAGATGTAAGCCGGTCCGGAGGCCGAGAGCCCGGTCACGGCATCCATGTGCTTCTCGTCCACGGTCACCGTCCGGCCCACGGTCTCAAAGATGCGCTCGGCCAGCTCCATCTGCCGTGCGGAGACGAAGCGCCCGCGGCAGAGGGCGGCCGCGCCCGCTCCGAGCGCCGAGGGCGTATTGGGCATGGCGCGAATGACGGCGATCTCCAGGCCCGCGGCTTCCTCGATGGCGCGGGTCTTCACCGAGGCCGCGAAGGAGATCAGCGTCTTGTCCTTGGTGAGCGCGGGGCGAATCTCATCAATCAGGCCCGGCACCTGGAAGGGCTTTACACCCAGCAGAATCAGGTCGGCTTTCTTGGCCGCCTTCAGGTTGTTGGTGCTCACGTCGACGCCCCACTGGGTGCTGAGCGCAATCGCCCGCTCGGCGTGGCCCACGGTGGCGTGAATCTGATCGGGTGCAAACAGGTTTTGCTTCAGGAAGGCCTGGAGCAGGATGCCGCCCATCTTGCCGGCGCCCAGAACAGCCACGTGGACGTGGGGCAATTGCGCGGGTACTTTGGTGGCCTCAACGGCTATTTCCGCCATGTTTTTTCCTTGTCTTGGATGAAGATTGCTGTACAACTCTAAAGAATACTCCGAGCCAATGCAGGAGGGAAACGGTCTCCTCCCGTTTCACAGTGGGTCAGCCGCGACGGAGCCTCGTTTGCAGCCGGCAGACGATTGCGTGGCAATAGGGTTTTAGAGCGGTTCTCCAATTCACGTGCCTTTGCCAACTCTGTGAAAGGTGGCTTTTACTTCCACCCCAACGACGAAGACCTGTCGCTGGGGACCCCGGCCAGGAAAAAGCCACTCTACTGTAGTGGTTTCGGTGTATAGCAATTGGAGAACCGCTATAGTTCGCTCGTGTGGAACTCACCTTGCCAGTCTCGAAGCAAACGATCCAGCCGTTTCTCAGGTTTGGTTTTTGGATGCAAGTTCGGGGTTCTGGTTGATGAATAGGGCTTGCCCGCTTTGTTTTTTTGCGTTTTTTGCCTGGTACATAGCGGCGTCGGCGGCACTCAACAGGCCGTCTTTGGTGACGGCATCCTGCGGGTAGAGGGCAATGCCGACGCTGGCCGAACCGTGCAGGACAAACCCCTCTATGGCAAAGGGCTCGTCGAAGCTGTGTTCGAGCCGATGGGCGATCTCCTCGACCCTGGCGCGGTTGCGCACCACCGCGACCAGCGCGGCAAATTCGTCGCCGCCCAGCCGCGCCAGCGTATCGACGGAGCGGAGCTGACGTTTCATGCGCAGCGCAACCTCCTGCAGATACAGGTCTCCGACGCGATGGCCGTAGAGGTCGTTGACCTGCTTGAACTCATCGAGGTCGATGTAGATCAACCCGAAGATGCTGGCTTTCAGGCGGGCCTCTTCGATGAGGGCGTCCAACTGCTTGTCCAGGGAGAAGCGGTTGTGCGCGTCTGTAAGCAGGTCGAACTCGGAGCGGCGCATGAGGTCGGAATAAAGCCGCCGGGTCTCGATGGCCAGGGTGGCCAGGCGCGCGCCGGCAGAAAGCGCCTCGGCCTCAGCGGCGGCTGGAGAGGTTCCCGGCTCGAACCCCGCAGACAGGACGCCCAGCGGCGAACCAGCGCGGGCGGAAATCTGTTCGCTAACGACGCGCATGGATTCTGGCGCCTGCGGGTAATTTCCCAGCCGTGCTCCATCGGTGACTTCGCACCAGCAGCGAGCTCCGTCGAGCCGGAAGGAAACCATTTCCGTGATTTCTTCGAGAATCTCAGCCAGAGGACGGGAGCCGTTGATGTCCTCGAGGATGCGGCTGCGCCGCTGTTCGAGTTGGGCCATGCGCCGTACGAGCGCGGCCTCGGCTTCAATGCGGGCGGCCAGGGCGGCGGCTTTCTGGCGCACTTTGCGTTCCAGGGTCCAGCTCCAGGCGCCTACAACAGCCACCACCACCAGCAGCAAGCCGACCAGGAGGATGAGGTTGCGAATGTTCAACAAGGAAGGTCTCTTGACGACTTCAATGTCATCGAAGGAACGCAGCAGTATATCGAACGCCACAGCACCGCCGAATGGGTCGGAGTTGTGGACGGTGCAGATTCCTGTTACCCGAACCTTGGAGCCCAGCGGAACCTGCCTCATGTTCATAAGCGGACCGGCAGGGTGCCGGTAGATGGCTGAGAACGGGTGGCCATCCGCGACCAGGGTGTATTCGTCCTGTGCGCCCCCACGCGCCTGCACCACGACCTGTCCTTCGATGGAAACCAGATCGTAGTGATGCCCAATACCCCGGTTGCCGCTCACGGCCAGTTGCTGCCAGGTCACAGGGAGTGGAGCGACCGGCGCCTGCACGTGGCTATCTTTGATTTCGCCATGAGTCAGTTCCAAAAAGCCATCGTTTGCGCTCCGTGCCTGATCGGCAAGCATTACACTGGGAAATCCCGTTGCGTCCGCCAGGTCGCCCATGCGCAGGGGGATGTTGGTTCTGGTTCTGATCCACAGGCTCCTGCCGCCGTCCTGTAGGACAACGGCCGCGCCAGGCTGGTAATAGGTGATGGTTCCATGTACCCGGACCCTCTGCGTTAGATCCTGCACACGATAGCCGCCCAAGACCTGGTTCATGGGCGTGACTGGGAGATTCCATATGTTGGCATTGGCGCGCTTGAGGATTTTTATGTTTGCGTACGTGGAAACATGGAGCACTATTCCGGTCTGCTGCATCTTGTCGTCGAATTCTCCTCCGGCTGCCCCGGTGATCTCCACCTCGTTATCCAGCAGGTCGTAGAGCGCCTCCTGATTGTCGCTATCCACGGCTGCCTCGACATAGCCTCCGTCGGTGACCACCTGTAGAGTGGTGCTGCGAATCGGGGCCTGCGAACTCCAGACCAGGTCGGCGGCGTGAATCACGCCGTGCATGGTGACCAGCACGCAGTCGCGCTGCCCGAGGGCCAGATCGCCGAAGTTGACGGGAATGGGTTTTGGGAGGGCTCCGTGGTGGAGCACCGCTATGTCATTGCTCACGACAATGGGACGGAAGCTCTCTCGCGTCGTCCCTTTTATCAGGACGCGATCGCCGAGGACCAGTTTGGCGTCCGTCGTGGCGAGCACAAAAACGGCCAAGTCGCCATCCTGCACAAAGAGCAGATGTTCATAGCTGCGGAAGTAGGTAACCGTGGCCTCGAAGGCGACAGGCAGCGCATGGCTGGCCTCCTCGTTACTGAGGGCATGAACGGCGCTCAGGGTGGTGAGGGGGGCGGGAGCCGCCGCCCAGGCAGCCGAGGCGAAACCGAGGATGATCGCGAAAGCGGGAATCAACCTCTTCATCGAGAGAATCCGGTGATATCTGCGCCGTTTCATTCGATCCCCGTCAACTCCCGCCGGCGGGACCCAACCCATCAGTCACTCCGGCATGAGAAACCATCCGGACGCCTGCGAGCAAGCGAATCCGCCAGAACTCGATGTGTACCAATCTTACTCTCAAGTAAACCTAGTCGAATGATCCTTTTGGGGTAGATGGCGGCATCTTGCCGGCCGCGGATGCCGGCGCTGGTTTCCCCTACAGCTTCTCTGAAATTGCTTTAGCGGGTTGCGTTGCCCGCAGAGGATGCCGCCGAGGCCACCGGCTGCCTGGCCTGCGCCTCGCGCGCATGGACGCGCCGGTTGAACTCGTGAATCACGCGAGCCACATAAGCCTGGGTCTCGCGGTAGGGCGGAATGCCGTTGTACTTGTCCACCGCTTCCGGTCCGGCATTATAGGCCGCCAGCGCCACGGCCAGATGGTCGTGGTAGTGGGTGAGCAGCGCGTCCAGATAGGCCGTGCCGCCGCGCACATTTTGCTCCGGCTTGAAGCTGTCCTCGACGCCCAGTCCGGCGGCCGTTCCCGGCATCAACTGCATCAGCCCGCGGGCGCCGGCGCGGCTTACGGCGCGGGCGTTGCCGCCGCTCTCGGCCTTCACTACGCTGGCCAGCAGGTCCACGTCCAGGTTGTGCTCACTGCCGGCTTTGACCAGCATCTCGTGCAAGTCTGCCGTGGAAAGCCCGGCGTCCGGACTGGCCGCGGCCGCTGTTGCGGATGCCGGTGGCGGGGGCGGATCGGGAACCTGCTCAATCCCGGCGATCTCCTCCGGCGCGAACTCGATGTAGCTGTCTTCGCCGGCGTTCAGGAAGAGCCGGACACGGCCCTCGACCTCAGTGTGATGGTTGCAGCGCATCTCGAAGCCGTTGCGCAGGGTGATGCGCTCGGCTGCCCGCGCTGACGTCGCAAGGCTCGCCAGGGCCGCCAGGGCTACTACCGCGATGAAGATTTTCCCGCGCATTTCCAATCGCACTTCCCAATCCTAAACTTGCAGTCACACTTTGGCAGCAGAAAACTTGGCGACAGCAGCTTCCAGCACCACGGCCACACCGTCCTCGTCGTTGGGCGGAGCCTGTTTCCAGCCGCGCATCCTGGCCAGGGCGCGCAGTTCCGCCGCCGCATTGCCCATTATTACGCCCTGGCCCGCCCACTCCAGCATGTCCACGTCGTTCCAGTTGTCGCCGATGGCCATGGTCTCCTTGCGATCCACGCCCAGCCGCGCCGCGAGCCGTTGCAGCGCCCAGCCCTTCGAGACTCCCTGCGGCAACAGGTCCAGGATCGACAGATCGCGCCCCGGATACTCGGTCCGGACGCACTCGCAACTCCCGCTCCACTCGCTGGCCTTGATCGCCTTCTCGGCCTTCCGCATCTTGCTCAGTCCACCGGCCACCATGCCCTGAATCGGATCTTCGCCGTCCCTGAGCGCATCTTCCAGCGGCTTGACCACCTCGATGGCGTCGCGGTTGGCCTCGACCCAAAGAGCGATTCGCCCGTGCGCCTGTTCCAGGTCTTCGAGCACCAGCTCGCCGCGTCCCGGTTTGTCAAAGGTGAAAACCAGCGCTCCGAACGGCCGGAGCAATCCGCACAGCCCGCGCGCGACTTGAACCTGGAGTTGGCATCGGTCGATCGGCTCGCCGCCCAGGGTTCGGATCACTGCTCCATTGGACGCAATCAGCGGCGTATCCGCTCGCAGGCCCAGCCCTTCGAAGATCGGCGCTGTATAGGCCGGGCGCCGGCCGGTAGCGATGGCCACCGTGATTCCTGCCTCCTGCGCGGCCCTGAGCGCCCGCGCGGTGCGCGGCGTCAACGCCTGCCCGATGGCCGGCAGCAGGGTTCCATCCATGTCGATTGCCACCAGGCGGACAGGAGGGTACATACCTCAAGTGTAGCTGGCGCCTGCGATGGAGCAGACTTTGAAGCACCCCAGTTGCGCTCTTGAGCGCCCGATCCGGTAATCTCTTGGGTATGGAACGCATTTGCAGCCATTGCCGGGCGGTGCTTGCCGAAGAGACCGTTGCCGACTGGTGTCCTGCGTGCGGCGGGGCGCTGATTGAGCGGGCCACTCTCCCTGTCGAGGACTCTCAAACTTTGGTCCCACCGCAGGTGGTCGATCATCGCGGCATCGTTCTGCCCCGACGTCATGCGGTGGGAGGAATTATTACGCCGCAGTGAGGATGTGCCATCGCTAGACAGGCTATTCTTTGCCTTTCTTCTTCGGCTCGTAATCCTCGTCGGGAAACGGCCATGGACGGACAGGAATAATGTGCGCAATAACGCGTTTGCGTTCACGCAGTTCAATCGTCTCTCCAGCCTTGAGCAAAGCCCATATCAGGCGGGTGTTGCGTAACTGGCTGAGAGTGATCGAGGGCATGGCTGTACTTTGACACAGAACGGGTTGTGCAGCAATAGGTTTTCTGCCGTCTGTAGTTGGCCTATTCCCGATTTGACGATATGCTAATGGGTATCGGAGAGAATCCCAGGTCCGAAAATCCGGACCTGGGGCACCCGGTACGCCTAATCAGCAGTTCTGGAGGTCGGCGAGCAGTTGGGGTTCCTCAAGCGCCTGACAAATAGTCTTCCTTACCGCCTCGCAGATGAGAAGGTCCGCGTTTTCTGCGTTCCCAAGCGCCGACAGCTCGCCAACGAAGTTCGGCTCTGACCCATGTGCGATGGCGCTTCGATACGCATACATTTTCGACCAAACCTTATCGTGCGATTGTCCAGAGAACGCGGAGTAATCTAGCGGAGGTTTCCACCTCTTGTTCAGCAAGGCCAATTTCTGTTTGATTTGCCGGGTAATGGAGTCGTATCGATCATCCGGATTCGGAGCATGAGTCAAAATCGACTCAAGAACCGCGAAGTACCCAAGCACCTGAAGCGGGGAAAAGCGTGGCAGGTCCATCAGTTCAAATACAAGCTTAAAGACCCTGTCCAAGTCCAGAATGCGGTTGTCATGTTTTGCCAGCTTCGAATAAATCTTGCGCACCTCTTCCGCATCAGATTTGGTGACGGCCTTGCTGAGCCCGCTGGCGAATCCAGCCGCATAACTCATCGCCGACAAAGACTGAAACAGACGGGGCATGCGATACAAGCAGACCGGCAATTTGCTGCCTCTGAAAGAAGCGACTGAGAGGATGAAACCAACTTCAAGACCGCACGGGGCAACGCTGAGCGCCCTCTCGAGGACCTCAAAGTCTTGGTTTCCGCCACTGAATTCAATCACGAAATAGCGCCACCACTTTTTGGGAAGCTTCACAAACCTGCTTAGGCCCGATTTCGGTCCACGAGTCTCCCAGAGGCTACCACTGGAGTGCTTGGGAAACAGCGATGCGATGGTCTCTTTTGTGAATTTAATCTCCTCCTCGTTGGCGCGTCTCAAGATTTGACCTGGAATGATTTCCAACGAATCGCAGTCCACCAATCCTGAAACGTTCAAGACGAAGGCAAACGGCTGCGGTGTCTTAGTCCCCGGAGGGTAGGCCACCACTGTCTCTCCGGACGGTTTTATTAAGAGGGTCTCGAAGTCAAGGTACTGCATTGTGCCGGAAACTCCGCTTAGCTATCGTATCACCGCCAATGCGGAAATTATCCCGTCGCCTGTTTGCTCAACACATCATTCGTACCGCAGCGCCTCAGCCGGCAGAATCCGCGAAGCGGCCGACGACGGATAGAGCGTAGCCAGCAGGGAGATGCCGATGGAGACTGCGGAGACGATGACTCCATCCAGCGGGCGCGGCGCGAAGGGCAGCGTGTCAATCGAATAAACCTCGGCGGATAAGTGGATGAAGTGGTAGTGGCCGCCGGCCCAGGCGGCAAGGTAGCCGAGCGCCAGCCCAAGAACGGTGCCGATGAGGCTGATGAGGAAGCCTTGCAGCAGGAAGATGCGCCGCACCTGCGCGGGCTCGACGCCAAAGCTCATCATCACGGCGATGTCGCGCGTCTTTTCCATCACCATCATGGTGAGCGCGATGAGAATATTGAGCGCGGCCACGATCACGATGAGCGCGATGACGATGAAGGTGACCACCTGTTCGAGCTTGAGGGCGCGGAAGAGCTCGCGGTTCTGCTCCATCCAGTTGGTGGTCATGAAGCCCTTGCCGGCTGCCTGCTCGATGGCGCGGCCAATAGCCGGAGCGCGGTCCAGATCGTTCACCTTGAAGCTGATGACCGACAGCAGGTCCGGCTCGCTGAAGAGGCGCTGTGCGTCAGCCAGGCGCAAGAAGCCCATCTGCGCGTCGTACTGGTAAAGGCCGGAATGGAATGTGCCCGCGAGGCGAAAGGGCACGTATTTGGGGATGATGCCGTACGGGGTCATCTCTCCCTGCGGGCTGATGATCATCACGGAATCGCCAACGGATGCGCCGACGGTCTCTGCCAGGTCCTTGCCCAGGACGACCGGCGGAAGTTCCGCGTTTACCGCGGAGGCCGGCTCCGGCCGCGGTTCCAGCGCGCGCGCCGAGCCCGGCGTGGCCGTGGCCAGCAGGCCGCTTACCGTCTGTTCCTCGGCGGGCAGAATGCCTTCCAGCAGCGCGCCTCCATCGCGGGCTCCGCGCGCAACCAGCACCTGCTCGTAGAGCCCGGGCGAAGCCGCGGTGACGTGAGGCAGCTTGCGCAGCCGGTCGAGCAGCGGCCGCCAGTCGCGAATGCCGTCATCCTTCACGCGCATCAGTTGCACATGCGCGCTGGATCCCAGCAGCCGGTCCTGCAGGTCGCGTTTCATGCCGTTGGTGATGGCCAGCGCGATGACCAGCGCGGCCACTCCAGCGGCCACGCCCGCGATGGAGATGACGGTGACCACCCCAACCACGGCCTGCCGCCGTTTGGCCTTCAGATACCGCGCCGCCAGAAAAAGTTCGAATCGCATCAAATCTGCCCTGCTTGCACGCCTATTTCGCCTGGGCGGCGATCACCGTCTTGGCCACGCCCATGTTGTCGTGCCGGTCGTAGACGCGGACGGCGATCAGGTGCTCGACGAGTTTGCCACCGGGCGCGTCGAGAGAGATGCGCAACTCATAGTGCTCGCGCCGGGAGTCGGAGAGCTTGCCCACCGGCTCGATGTACTGCCAGGGTCCGGCGTCGAGCGAGTACTCGGCGTGAGCGATGGGCGAGAAGGCATCCTCAGCGTCAAACGTCACGCGAAACGGCTTCGCGCAGGGCGTGTGCGTGCAATCGGCTTCTCCTTCAACCGCCTTCAGTCCGCTGATCACCGGCGGGGTGGTATCCACCTCGAAGCGCTCGCTCACCCTGGCGCCGGTGAGGGCGTCGCCGGGAGTGTGCGAGGGCGCGTCGGAAGCGACGACCTTGATCTGGTAGCCGCCGTCGGGAATCTGCGTCGCGTCAAAGGTGTAGAACTTCTCGGTGACTCCATCCTTGAGCAGCCGCCACACGGTTTCGCCGTCTCCGCGTAGATAAAGGGCGAAGGTCAGGTCGTCGCCGTTGTCGTCGTGCGCCGCCCAGCGCACGGTGATCGCGGCGCGGTCCTTGAAGGCCTGCAAGGGCGCGCTCGATCCCGCGTCATAGCTCGCATTCTGGCTGGACGAGGGTAAAACAATGTTGATCGGCGGCGGCTGATTGCCGGGCTGGTTCTGGGCCAGGCTTTGAGGATTGACGCGCGCCCCCGGCACCACCATCAACTCGTCCACCACTGGCGCCGAATTCACAGGCAGATAATTTACGCCCAGGCTGCCTAAGGTTCCACCAGCGTTCAGCACGGCCTTCCATTGCAAAAAGCGTCCCGCCGGAGAGGCCACCGCGCCGTCCTTGAGCGGCTGCCAGTCGGACCATCCCCAGTCGCTGCGGCCGCGCACCGGCTGCTCCACGTTGCCGGAGCGGGTCAGGAGCTCATAGCCGGCCGAGCCCGGCTCAACCTCTACGCGGCCAAAGCGGGCCAGCGCGCCCGCATCCAGCACGTCGCTCGCGTACTCATGCTTTTCGGCGGCTGCGCCAAAGCGGAAGAGCTTGCCGGTATTGCCGCTGCCGATGAACAGGCCGTTCTCTGTGGCCGCCATGCTCAAGCCCTGTTGCGCATCCAGATGGGCCACGTCAGCGTAGCTGCCATCGTCCGCGATCCTGAACACTCGCCCCCGGTTTCCGGTCAGCGCCAGCAGGCCGTCCGGGCGCGCGGCCAGTGCGTAGACAACCTCATCCTTTCCTGACCAGAGCTTGCGCGGCGCCTGAGCCGAGTCTCCGAGGCCGGGGGCCAGGGTGTAAATCTCGCTTCCCTCGGGCACGGAGACGCTGGTGTTGGCCGCCTGCAGCGACCCCGGCTGGACGATGGTGAGGGTTGCCGTGCCGATTCCCTGCACAGGCAGCGGAGGAAGCGGATTGTGGCTCTTGTCGCCCACACCTGCTGCGTAGATGGTCCCGTTCGCGCCCACGGCCACCGCAGTGATCTCGCGCTTGGGTGCCTCGAACAGCACGTAGCCCTTGCCTTGCGGGCTGATCCGATAAACCAAGCCCGATCCGTCCGTGCCAGCGATCAGGTTGCCCTTCGCGTCCCAGGCCAGGCAGCGAATATGCGCTTCGTCGCTCTTGAAAAACTCCTCCGGCTTGTTGCCGGGCTTGGCGGGATCGACGCGGTACACCGCTCCCGGCCCGCCGGTGGCGATGTAGAGCCGACCGGCCTCGTCGAAGGCCAAGTCCCAGATGTAATGCGATTTGGTTTCGGGCTTTGCATCGCTCGCTTTTGCCGCGTCCTGGCCCATCGTGGCTGCGTCCAGCTTGGCGGCATCGAAGACCATTGTAGCGCTGCTCTCGTCCTGCTTGGCTGTGGCGTCGGTCTTCAGCCGGTAGACTTTGCCGCTGGGGATGGTGGCTGCATAGAGCGCGCCATCCGGCCCAAACCGTAGCACCTGCACACTGAGGTCTTTGGTCTCGAAGAGCGTGAAGGGCTTGTCGCCCTGCCTGCTTCCCGGACGCAGCACTGTCGCCGGCGAAGCGGTTCCTAGGTAGTGTGTGCCGAACTTTTCCACAACTATTGACCAAACGTAGGTCGAGGGTGTGATCAGCTCCTCAGTCAATCCCGGCGCTTGACGCAGGTGGCCGTCGCTCAAGAGCGCAACCCCCTGCGGCGTGCCCTTTTCAAACTCCTCGATCCGCGACTGAGTCCACAGGTGGGTCCCCTGGGCCAGGACCGGTTGCAATGCGGCAATGGCCAGCAAGGCCGTGAGCGCGGGAAGACTCCATGCGGAGCGGAAGCGGCAAATTGTGCGAATCGAGACAAACATGCTGGATTTGAGTCTACTAAAGTTGGGGGCGGCCGGGCAGGTTACGCGTGGATGCAGCGGGCCGGACGAGTGAAGCGGGCTGTTCGATGAACGCGAAGCTTCTTGATGCCTAGCCTTGCACGCTCGCCCTAGTCTGACGATCTTGCCACAACGATGGGCTGATAGGAGCCGGTCTCCGGGGGCATGATCCAGCGAACATCTTCGAATCCCGCTTCGTTCAATGCGGCGGAGAGCTCGTCTCGCAGCAGGCACCGGTATTCCGACACAAAGTGGTGCGCCTTCCATCCGCGCTCCGACTCGATCGTAATGTAAAGGTGGAGCGTATATCCCGCATCCCTGCCCGTGTTCTGGGTCCAGTCCCACACCTGGTGAACAATGCGCCGGTTCCCTGGTGCACCGAAGAAAGCCGGCTTCTGGATCGTGGGCCTTTCCACGATGAGCGCGTCATAATCGCGGATGCTGGCCATGAAGAGCCCATTTGGCTTGAGCTTCCGCCGAATGGCCGCCGCCGCTTGCACAACTTGCCCGGCGCTCAGATGCGGCAATGCATTGTCCATGGATATCACGACATCAAAGCCGCTCTCCGCGATCTCCTTGAGCGAGGTCATGTCGGAGACGCAAAACTGGATCGTCAGGCCTCGCTGCCGAGCCTCCCGCTGCGCGCGGCGGACCGCTGCCCCGCTCAGGTCCGATGCGACGACCTGATGGCCCATCCTGGCAAGACCGATAGCCTGGGTGCCAATGCCGCATGAGCAATCCAGAATCTTCAGCGGGTTCCCAGCGTTCTCCAAGGCCATCAGATTGCCGAGAATCTTAGCCTGGCGCGCGATGGCGCTCTCCCAATCCTCGAAGATCAGGTGATAGGAATCGGCGAGCGCATCGTAAAAATTAAGCACCTTCCCGGCCATTTTGAACCCCAATCATCGAACAAACTCCCCCCCGACCTCATAAAGAAACCTGTTCAAGACTTTGTTGAGACAAACATGCTGCCGTTGAGTCTACTAAAGTTTGGGGCGGCCGGGCATGCTACCGGCGGCGACGGAGCGATTCGACGGTGCCAGGGTTACTGAGAATCCGGCAGCACACGGAAAGCTACACTGAGCCCCAGGGAGCGTGGAGATGAAGCTGGTTGTCCTAATTGCGTTGCTGGGTGCATCGGTTGCGTTGGCCCAGGCCCCGGCAACTCCTGCGCCGCAGCCGCCGCAACTGCGCGCGCAATCCACCGTGGTGCTGGTTCCCGCCCTGGTGCGGAACGCCCAGGGGGAACCGGTCTTTACGCTCAAGGCCGGCGATTTTCGAGTCACCGACGACGGCGTCGAACAGCAGCTCACGCTGGATGAGGATACCGGCAGCGAGCCGCTGGCGCTGGTAGTTGCGGTTGAAACGGGCCGCGCCGGCGCCCGCAAGCTCGACGCCTACCGGAACCTCAACGCGGTGATTGCCGCCGTGGTGGGCGGCGTCCCGCATCGGATGGCGGTGGTGGCCTTCGACAGCGCGCCAAGGCTGGTTCTGGACTTCAACCCCGACGTGGAGGCAGCCGGAGCCGCGCTCCGCGACCTGGAGACGGGAGACAAGGGCGCGGCCATCCTCGATGGCCTCAAGTTTTCGGTGGATCTGCTGCGCAGCCAGCTACCGCCCTGGCGCCGCGCCATTCTGCTCATTTCGGAGACCGTGGACCACGGCAGCCAGACAACGATGGAAGATGCGCTGCGCGCCATCGGCGATACCAACACGGCCATCTACAGCGTTGCCTTTTCGAGCGGCAAGGCCGATGCCGCGCACTATGCGGACAGGGAATTGCCCATCCACTCCGGCGGCAGCGCAGGCGGCATTTCTTTTGAGAATGCCCACCCCGGCCCGCCGCATGGATGCATGGGCAAGGATCCCGACCCCGACGCCACGCAGAATAAGGCCGAGCAGGCATTTGACTGCCTTGGCCTGCTTGCGCCGCCACTGGCGCTGGCGAAACTGGCGGCCATTCGCGCTGCGGATAGCCTGCAGGGGAATGTTCCCGAAACCGTGGCTCAACTCACAGGCGGCGAATACTTCCGGTTTGAAGACAATCGCAGCCTGGTGCGCGGCCTGCTGACCATCTCCAACCACGTGCCCAACCGCTACATGCTGAGTTTTCAACCCCAATCGCCGCATCCCGGGTTTCATTTCGTCGAACTGCGGCTGAAGGATCATCCCGGCCTTCGCGTCACCGCCAGAAGCGGCTATTGGGCAGACAGCGATGCAGCGGCCACACCTCAACCTTGAGAACATTCGCGCTCCGGGACTACCTTCCGCCGCGGAACTGAATAATCCGCCGCCGGTCGCGCTTCGAGGGCCGGCGCTCGGGCAGGGGCGCAAATTCCTGCATTGCCTTGCGCTCTTCCGCTGCCTTGAGCCGCGCCGCCTTGCTGGCTTCTGTCTCGCGGTAGAGGGTCTGTGCCACCGCCGCCGGCCCGCGCATCTCGCTCAGCAACAGCACCTCGACAAGAAATTCGCCGCCCTCGTTCCTGACCGTCAGCAGGTCGCCAACGCGGACCTCGCGCGCGGGCTTGGCCTGAATTCCGTTGGAGTGAATGCGGCCCAGATCACAGGCCTTTTGAGCCAGCGCCCGCGTCCTGAAGAAGCGCGCGGCCCAGAGCCATTTGTCGATGCGCACGGAGGCCATATCTGTATTCTCGTACAAGAGCCGCGCCGTTGAGGTTTCGCAAACGGAAACAGCATATGCTGCGTCTTGTAAATGCAATTGCCGGTAACAAATCACTTTCAGATCGAATGAAAATGAACTCTCGCACATTGCGCCTGGTTTCTTCAGGCATTCTGTTCCTTGCCATTCCACTGCCCGGGCAGGTTCATCACCCGCGTCATTCCCGCTATCCCAACTCGCCCTCGAACGACCCCCAGTTGCAGATCCCCTCCGACCAGGCGCAATCCTGTTTCACGCCGGAGAGCAGCCTCAGCGGCTACGACCAATTCGAGCAATTCGATACCTTTGTCCAGCCGGCCAGCAAGGGCTATCTGTGTATCAACATTCCCGCCGGCAAGACGTTTGTAATCGACCATCTCTTTGCCGAGGCCGATTACGACCAGGTGCTGCCGGCGCCCGCCGAGTGGTATTTGGACATGACGGTTGGAAGTTACGAGCAGATGACCGGATTTGCGGCCAACAGGGTTGGCTCCGCAACGCCCAATCCCCATTACGTACTTTCGCAGGCGGTGCATCTGGCGGCGACAGGCGGCACGCGCGTCACTCTGATCATGCATAACTACTACGTCAACACCAACAGCTCGATCTCTGAAACGCCGGGAACCGCCAGCCTGTCGCTGATCGGACACTGGGAGTAGAGGAACCGGTTCTCGGGCCACGAAAAGAAATCGGGATACCAAGGCCCCCGGTATCCCGATTGCAACCTGCTTGGGATTCGAAAAAATCCTAATTCGCCAGCACAGCCCGGTAGCGGACCTTGTTCTTCTTCACCTTTTCGATGGCTTCGTTCACCTTGGCCATGGGGAAGGACTCGGTCTGCGCTTTCACGCCGTGGCGCGCGGCCACGTCCAGCATCTCCCTCAACCGGTAAGGGCTGCCGGTGGGGTTGCCGCTGATGGAGCGGAGACCGGAGATGAGCGGAAACGCGTGCACGGCGACCGGCGAGGGCGGAACGCCCACAAAGCACAGCGTCCCGGTGGGCCGAAGGGCCTGTACGTAGATCCCCCAGTCCTGGTCGGCGTTGACGGTGCTCAAGATGAAGTCCTGAGTCCCGGCCACTTCTTTCAGGGCCTTGGATTCGCGGCTGTTGACAAAGTTGTGCGCGCCCAGCGCCCGAGCCTCTTCTTCCTTCCCGGGCGATGTGGAAAAGGCCGTTACCTCGGCGCCGAAGATCCGCGCGAACTGGATGGCGATGTGCCCCAGCCCGCCGATGCCCACGATGCCAACCCGCGAAGAGGGGTTGACGCCGTTGGTGCGCATCGGGTTAAAGACCGTAATGCCGCCGCACAGAAGCGGCGCCGCCTGCTCGCTGCCCAGGGCCTCGGGGATGGGAATCACGAAGCGGACATTGGCGCGGACGCGGTCCGCGTAGCCGCCATTGCGGTGCACGCAGGTGCCTTCGGCCGCCGGGCACAAATTCTCCAATCCACGGGTGCACCACTCGCATTCGCCGCAGGAGTTCGATTGCCAGCCCAGGCCCACGCGCTGGCCCACCGCGAGTGAGCGCACAGCGTCACCCACCGCCGCAACGGCGCCGATAATCTCATGGCCGGGAATGAATGGATACTGGCTGATGCCCCAGTCGTTCGAGATCAGGTGAAGATCGCTGTGGCAGATGCCGCAGTGGGTGATGGCGATCTCCACTTCCTGGGGACCCAATTCGCCTGGGTCATAGCGAAACGGCAACAGTTCCGCTCCTGCCGCGTGAGCTGCCAGTCCTTGAATTTGAGCCATGGTCGTTTGAGAGTCCTCGCTTGGGGGGTGGGAAAGATGCCGGCAGAATTCAAGAAGACGCCGACGCGTACGTTGGCGGGAGTGAATTCCCGTCAAACCTAGTTTAACCCGCCGCCCGGCTCTATGTGCAGATTCAAAATCTGGAATCCGCTTAGCACCCCCCCGGCAGACGCCTCGCCCGCCACCTCCGCCGATTCTCCATTCAGGTTCACATCCTGCGCCGTGCGCAGCGGCTCCAGTGCATTGGCCACTGAAAGCGGGAGGCTGGAAAGCGTCTGGCCGGCCATGCCTGCCTGGGATTCAGGCACCAGCAGACTCACATAGATGCGGTCTGCCGGGTGCTGCCGGCGGGCCTGCGCCAACACCGTCTCCAGCCCGGCGGGGCGGGCGGAAAGCCGGGGCTGGTCCAGAGTCCGGTCCAGCGTGCCGGAATCTGAGATCAGAAGGCGCAGGTTCCCCGCGCCCAGCCTGGCCGGCAGCGTGACGGGAATGCGAACATTGCGCGCCGGCTGCTGCCAGGGACGGATGGTTGCCTCCACCACTACGGTATCGCCGGCATGGACAAGATCGTTTGAAACCAGCCGCGCCGTCTCCAGTTCCACCTGCACGCGCCGCGGAATGGCCTCTACCCGCAGATCGATTCCGCGCACGGCGCCCTGCCGGGCTCCATTGGAGTAGAGCCGCGCAAAACGCTCGCCAGTCTGGAGTGCGGCCGTCATGGGCGCGGGCGTTGGATCGCCGGCCGAGGCCCACAGGTCGAGCGATGACGGCGGGTATCCGTCCAAAAAGATGCTTCCGGTCAGGTGGTAGCTGGTTTCAAAGGTGCTTTCGTTGCTCTCCAGCAGCGCTTGATACAGCGTCACTATCACTGCCTGGGGGGTGAGCGAGGGCAGATCCAGAATTTCGACGTTGACCTTCCGTTCGCCTCTCGGCTCGTGAACGGCGATGTGCACTGGAATCATGCGCGGCTTAACGCCCAGGACGCCGCGAATGGCGGAATCGCGGTCCTCGGTAAAGGCGCCGATCATGTCGCCGGTGTTGACGATTTTGAAGCCGTTGAACGGCGAGGCCAGGGTGGCAACCACCTCGGCCGTGGTCATGGGCAGCGAAACCGGCCCGGCCTGCAGGATGGGATGGCCGCAGGCCAGCAGTTGCTTCGCATCGACGTAGGTAACCGTGCAGGAGACTGCAATCTCCAGGTCGCCGCGCACCAGTTGCGCGCTCACCGCCGACCCTGGCACAACCGTAGCCAGCGCCGCGGCAGAAGGCTCCATGGACGGCCCCGCGCCAGATTCGGACGAGCCTCCCATCCCCCCGGCCGCAACCATTTCCAGGCCCGTGCCGGCCATCTGCTGTTGCCAAAGGCGAATTGCCTCGGGGCGGAATCCGCTCATCACCAGCGGCGTCTCCATCGCCTGAATGGGCGCCTGATAGTTCAAGCCGCCTGCGGATTGGCTGCTATCGGCGCTTGCGGATGAACTCGAAAAGGAGGCCGGGTTCCGGCTGGCGGAGGCCGTCATTGCGGCCGAGGCCGTCTGGGCGGCGTCGATGGGCAGGTCGCGCACCTCCAGCATCTGCTCGATGGGTGTGACGCCGGCGATGGGGTCCTTGCTGAACTCGCCGATGCGGAAGGAGAGCGAGCCCAGCAGCCGGTTGCCGATGTATACCGGGCTGCCGCTCATGCCGGCCACCACCCCGGTGTATTCGGGCTTGGCGCCTTGCAGTTGGACCAGGATCATGTCGTGGCCGGGGCCGCGTACGCCGCGCAGCACGCCCAGGATATCCACCTCCATCGGCTCGGGCTTGCTCCCTGTAAAGACCGTCCAGGCAGTGGCGGTCATGCCGCGGCGCACCTGGCTAAGCGGGAAGAATCCGCCGCTCGAAGGCGGAGGACCGGAATCCCCGGGGACAGGTCCTTGTCCGTGGGGTGGAGGACCGGCGGCAACGGGCATGCGTTGCGCGGGCAGCAGGCAGGGGCACAGCAGAGCAATCAGGACAATTCGAAGAAACGGCGCCATGCCCAACGCGATGACCAGGGTAGCGGGGCGAATCCGGGTTTCCTTCAGGCGAGTTTTCACGTCTATAAGAGTACAGCTTTGCAGCAGCCCCCAGCCTCTCTCCTTCAGTTGCTAGCTGAATGCATCCAGGCGCCGGCGGTTACAGTGGTAACTGGAGTTCTTTGGGCTGGAGCCTGAAGCTGTCTTACCGTATGCTATGGAGCACGGAGGTCGTCATGTCCACGATGCGCCGGTCCATTCACGCTGTTCGCCGTTTACCGCTTGCAGGGTTGTTGGTTTTTCTTGTGGTCATGGCGGCCACACCGCTGAGCCGGGCCCAAACCCAGCCTCAACCGCAACCCCAGCCTCAATCCCAGCCCCAACAGCCTCAGCAACCCGACCAGGCCGCGCCGGACGCAGGCGGTCCCAGCGGCGACACCGGGGTCATTGCCCTGCCCAAGAAGAAGGACACGACGGGAGATGTGCCGCCGCCAGCCCCGGTCGCGCCCAAGGTCAAGAATCCAGAAGGGATGAGCAACTTCTCATTGCGCATTGAGGTCCCCGAAGTCACCGTGGACGTGGGCGTGCTGCTGGAAAAGACCCACCAGTTCGTGCCCGGCCTCAAACCCGCCAACTTCCGCGTCTACGAGGATGGAGTGGAGCAGAAAATCACTGGTTTCAAGCGCGTCGAGGCACCCATTACGGTCCTGATGATCTGCGAGTTTGCCGCCAACAACTACAGTTTTATCTACGACATGCGCAACGCAGCCTTCGCCTTCGCGCAGCAGTTGCGGCCCCAGGACTACGTGGCCTTGATGACCTTCGACATGCGCACCCAGATCCAGCTCGACTTTACCCAGGACAAGCGCCAGTTTGCTGAGGCCATCAACTCCCTCCGCGTCCCCGGCTTCAGCGAAACGAATGTGTTTGACGCGCTCTACGAGGGCCTCGACCGGCTGGAGCGCATCGAGGGGCGCAAGTACATCATTCTCATCGCTTCCGGGCGCGATACGTTCTCCAAGCTTACCCTGGATAAGATCCTGAAGAAGGTCAAGGCCGCGCAGGACGTAACCATCTACACTGTCTCAACCGGTGGATTATTGCGAGCAATTACCGAAGGCCGCGGCGGCATGAGGGGTTCCATGCGCGATATGGATTATCTGCAGGCCGACAATCAGATGAGAACCTTTGCCAGCTTGACGGGCGGCGCCAGCTACTATCCGCGCTTCACGGGAGAATATCCGGACATCTTTCAGGAGATCAACCAGAATATCCGCTCAAAATACCTGCTGATCTACCACCCCACCAACGCCAAGCAAGACGGCAGCTATCGCAAGCTGCGCGTGGAGTTGGTGGACGAGGAAGGCCAGCCGTTGCGCATCCAGGACGAGAAGCACAAGCCGCTCAAATACGACATCATTGCCCGCGACGGCTACCGGGCCAAACAGGAAGTGGAGTAACGGGGGCTGCAAAGCTCCGCAGGCGAGAACTGCCTGAGAGCCGCACCCGGCCATCGGTCCCCGGCACGCAGTGTTCGTGCGCCGGGGTGGGAGCCGGGGTCGATCGACCGGCGGAACCGCGGTCTATTTGAACTGCTTGATGAAGTCCATAATGTAATACCCGATCACGACCAGCGTCGCCGCTCCCGCCAGCCACATGGCCAGCCGCACCAGCGGCTCGATCTTTTTGACTTTTTCAACGATGGCAGCCTGTTCGGTCTTCACGCGATCGAACGAGTCGTCCAGGATGATCTGGTCATCCTCGTCGCGGGTCAGTCTCGATTGATACAAGTAGAGGGCGAGCAGAAACAGCACCAACACGCCCCAAACCATCCACATCACCGGAACAAATCCCGTCATACTCCACCTCCAAAAAACTTTCTGGCCCCTGGTACCGGCGGGTCCGTGTAGGAATCGCGGTCTCGTGAGCAGAGGACCGTACGCCAGACCATCATACCCCGAATGAGAAAATGTGTGGTGACAAAAAACACAGCCATGGATTGCGGGATGAATCGGCTTTTTCCCTCGATCCGCATCCGGCCTACGGCGCCCGATAGAGGACCGCGCGGGGCAGGCAAGCGTGCGACTTTCCAGCTTCCGGTTGCATCCAATGGGATAAGGGCGCGAATGGGGCTTGTATCCCAGCCCCCTGAGCAGTACAGTCAGAGATAACCGCAAGCATTTCACCACCCGGGAGAAACCATGGCCACCGTAACCACCGCACCCGCGCAGGAAACCGAAAATAAGGCGCCCCTTCACTTGACCCCACAGGCCATTGCCAAGGTGCGTGAGATGATGGCTACCCAGGATCCGCTTCCCGCGGGGCTGCGCATCGGCGTGATGGGCGGCGGCTGCTCCGGCTTCCAGTACTCGATGGCTTTCGAGAACCAGAGCGGCATGATGGACAAGGTCTTCAAATTCGACGACCTCAAGGTCTTCGTGGACGCCACCTCGCTGATGTACCTGAACGGCTGCACCGTCGACTACGTGGAGACGCTGGAAGCTGCCGGTTTCAAGTTCGACAACCCCCAGGTGAAGAGCACCTGCGGCTGCGGCTCCTCGTTCAGCGTGTAACTCCCGCATTGCACCCGGTTCTCTCC
Organism: Occallatibacter sp.; assembly: GCA_052326045.1. GTDB lineage: Bacteria > Acidobacteriota > Terriglobia > Terriglobales > Acidobacteriaceae > Telmatobacter. The sequence goes on from JBKQRH010000132.1 coordinate 24,130, forward strand.
GGCATGCGGCCCGTACCCTTTCTGGGGTGCGGGCCTTTTGCTTTTTTCAGGTCAGTTCGACCGGGAAAGACCGGTGCGCGCTACTGCTGCGGAGTGGGAGGCGCCGGTGCAGGGGGTGGGATGGGCGCGGGGGGCGTTGTGCCACCGATAGGGGTGGTAGTGGCGCTGGCCGGCTGGCCGATGGTCCCCAGATTTCCCCCGCCCTGCATCATCATCTGCTCGGCAAGCGGGTCGTAGAAGAACTCCCACTCGTTATAGTGATTCTTCTTCTTGTAAACCAGGATGGATTGCTTGGGGCTGCCGGGCGAGACGCCGATGATGCCACCCCCGCCGAAGGTCTGTCCGGTCAGCCCCGTCCCCGATCCGGTAGAGGAACTGCCGTTGGGGGCATTCGAGTCCGTGCTGCCTGTGGCGCCCGTGTTGCCCGATCCGCTGGAGGAATCGGTGGAACCGCCGGTAGTGCCGGAGGTATCGGTGGAACAGCCGGCCGCGCCAGTGGGAACGTCGCTCGTGGAGCCCGACGATCCTGAGAACGAACTGCTGCCGCTGGACGAGCTAGCCCCGCTGCCGGCCGTCAAGGGGTTGTTGAGCCCGGTTCCCATGCATCCAGGGATGTTTCCAATCGGCTGGCCGAAGAAGCCTATCGTCGGGGTCTTGTTCTGGCCAAAGCGGATAATCTTCCATTCGTCTTTGCCGGTGGTGGGGTCGATGTACTTCTTGCGCAGGAAGCGAATCTGGTTGGTGTTGACCAGCGCGTCGATGCTGGGCGGATAGGCGCCGAACTTCTTGTAGTACATCTTGACGGCGCGGACGTATTGCTTGCCGCGGTGCATGGTCTCGATCTCGCGGTCGCGCTGGAAATCTTTCCTGACAATGGGCGCGGCAATAGCCAGGGAGATCACGAGCAGCGCCAGCAAAAACATGACCGCAATCAGAATGTAGCCCTCCTCGGAGGGGCGGCGGCGGATTGGGGTGGGCAACTTCATCGCAGCGGGCCGGTTCAGTTTGCCTGCAACTGCAGGGTTTGGGTGTTGTTATAGCCCAGGTCGGTCACCTGGACGCTGGCCGGCAGGATGGCCCCCACCTTATACCGATGGTCGACAATCTCGCCGGTCCTGGCCATGAAGATGTCGTCCCCATGGACGAGGAAGGCTTTGAGCGACTTGTCTCCGGCCTGGGAGTAGCCGAAGTATTTCAGATCGATGGCCGGCGGCTTGGGCGGCGGGGGCGGCCCGGAGGGAGCCGGGGGCGTGAAAACGTTTGGCTGGTTAGGCCGGGGGCCTGCCGCCAGATTCTCGATATGCGCGGGCGCGGATTCGGCGGAGAAGATGTTCCTGCCCGTGCCGGCGTATTCCACATCTTCGCTCTGCGCCAGCCTGTCGAAGTGCAGCGAGGGGTCGAGGCCGGCGTTGGTCAGCTTCTGGGCATCCGGCCCTGGCGCGTTCTGGCCCGGCGCGGACGCAGTTCCCGCCGCCGGATGGCCGCTGGCCGCGACTGGTTGCGCCGGGGTGGGGTGCGGCGTGGAAGGGCCTCCGAACGAGTCGTAGAGTTCCCAGCCCCCGACCACGGCGATCAACACAAACAGCGCGACGACCAGATAGACCTGGCGCTTGTTTTCCGTACCCAGACGAAGGGCCATGCTACTCGCCCTCCCTTCCGGCGTTGGAGGGCGCGGCGCCTTTTTCGCCCGGCTCCGGAGTGGGCGGCAATCCGCTGGCCGCCGCATCGGCCGGCCGCAGCCAGGTGGAGACCCGCAGCCGCAGGTTCACCAGGCCTCCCTGCTGCCCGGTCAGAGCCATGGCCCGGATGACGAAGAAGGTCTGGTCGCGCTCCAGGCTGTTCACAAAGCGCATGATCTCGGGATATCCGCCGCTGATGCCGGCGTCCATGGAGATTTCAGTGAGATCGGAGCCCGGGGGGGCCTGGGTGTAACTGACCCTGGAAAGCCGCACACCCGACTTCACCTGCAGCTCACCCACGCGGTTTGCGATGGAGGAGTAGTTGGGAGGAATGCGCTTGTCATAGAAGGTCTTGATCTGGGAACGCGACTCTTCCACGCGCTTGTCCAGGCCGCGCAGGGGAGCTGTTTGAAGGTCGAGAGCCTTCAGCTCAAACTGCTTGCTCTCCAGGGCGCCGGTCGAGCGTTCGTTGGTGGCGGCCCAATCGAGGCCAAACCGGACGGCCAAACCGATGACCAGCACAAGCAGCACGACGAACCCGGCAAAGTGCCAGGTGAGCGGGGAGGCAAGGCGCTCGCGCCAGAGGGAGGCTGGGCGGTTGCTCATTTTGGGCCTCCGGGCGCTGGAGAATGCGAAGGATTGGGCTTGAAACGATTGTTCATGGTTGCAGGAGCCGCGCGCTGATCCGGGCCGACATAGGGCGCAAGTGGTCGATGGCTCGGTGTCGCCGGGGTTGGAATCGTGTGAGGCGCAGTCCGGCTGCCGGAATCTTCACGCGTGGGAGTTGGCTTTTTGGCTGTTTTGTGTTCTCCGGGTGAGGCCGGATTGTAGTCGGCCAGAAGATCGAAGTCGACCCGGTCCGAGGCGCTCACCGGCTCCAAATGCTTGCCGGGCCCCTCGGTGGACTCGGCGTTTTCGCCCACGATGCGGGGCAAAAGAAAGCGTTTGGAGTGCTCCAGGTTCCGGACCAGTTCGACAGCCAGGTCGCGGGGGCCAATGACGCGCAGATGAAGAGTGATGTGGCCGTCTTTGGCGCGGACCGGCTCCAGGGTGGAGGCCTGCACCCTGCCGGGCAGCACCGTCTCCAGGTCTTCCATGGCCAGCGTCCAGGAGAAAGTCTTCTCATCGAAGAGCCGGTTGAGCGCCTCTGCCTGCGTCACCACCAGCACGTTGGCCGGCTGGCGCATCATCTCCTGGTATCCCTGCCGTTCCCTGGTGATGCGGGCGATCTGGCCGTCGAGCGAATGGTCGCGGGCGCGCGCCTCATCGGCCTTCTGGTGGAAGGCGCGCAGACCCAGCCCCAGGCCGACGGCGATGACAGCCAGCACTGCCATGGCGATGCGCAGGCGCTTGATGGCCGGTCCCAGGTCAGCGAAGGGGCGGGTGGCAAGATTGAGAGTAATGCGCATCGGCTTACCTCACACCCGCCAATGCGCCAACGACGCCGGCAATGCTTGTGGGTCCCAAGTTTGTCGCCGCTCCGGTTGCGGGGCTTGGCGCCAGATCGACCACGGTCAGCGCGGAGTCGTCGATCCAGCCGGCGAATTCCCCAGCCTTGGAGTTGCCGGAGAAGTGCAACCGGCTCGGGCGGGCACCCAGTTTGTCTTCAAAGTAAGCCACGGCCACGGCAATGCCGCGTTGGACCTCCTGCAGCCGCAGGTCCGGGTCCTCGGGCAGGTCGAGAGTGCGATAGAGCAACAGGTCCTGGCCGTTGGTGATGAAGGTGGTGAGAGCAAGGCCGCTCAGATTGGCCCCCAGCACGGCCTCCAGGGAATCGATCGCTTCCAATGCCGCCAGGCTGGAAGGCAGCACCGCGCCGGGCTCGTAGTCGGCGGCGCGCACCGCGGCCTCATATTCGGCCAGGATGGGGCCGGGAATCACGGCTGCCAGCACCTTGCATCCGGTCTTGTCCGCCGCCAGTATCTGGTAGCTGAGCCCTGCATGTTCCACGTCGAATGGGATCATCTTACGCAGACGGAAGCGCAGCACGGAGTAGGCTTCGGCAGCCCGGCCGGGCAGGGAGTCGAAGTCCAGCACAAAAACGCGGACCACCGTGTCGGGCAGCACCACGGTGACGGCGCGAGTGCGCGGCGAAACCTGGCCAAGCGCGGAGCGAATTGCGGCCGCTATGGCCTCCGGCGCGCGCAGGTTAGGCTCGCCGATTCCAGGCACAAGAAAACCGGGTGGCAAGGGCTCAAAGGCATACACCGGCGGCTGGCCGCCGTGGCCGGGCTGGCCCGGTCCCGGTCCGCCGTGGCGGACTGCGGCCAGCACTCCCTCGGGCGAAAGCTCCACGGCCGCCGGCGGTCGCGCTCCGGGCTGGGAACCGAGTTTTGCTTTATTAAGTATTGAATTCATCATTTTCCAATCCCCAACTTCCAGTCCCTTAGTCCCTATCGCGAAGCCTCGATGAACGTAACCTTGTTGATCTCCTTGATCGTCGTAATGCCGCGGCGGACACGCTCCAGCGCCGACTCGCGCAGAAAGCTCATGCCCTCCTTCTGGGCCAGTTTGCGAATTTCGGAGGTAGGTTTCTTTTCCAGAATGATTTCGCGGATGGGGTCGGTCAAGTCCAGCAGCTCATGGATGGCGGTGCGGCCGCGGTAGCCGGTGCCGCCGCACTCCATGCACCCCGGACTCTCGCGAAAGCCGAAGCCGTGCCACTCCTTGGGGTCCATGCCGTTGGCTCTCAGCGCGTCGTCGTCATAGTAGACCGTGCGCGCGCAATACTCGCAGTTGGTGCGCACCAGCCGCTGGGCCAGGATGCAGTTGAGCGCGGAGACGAAGTTGTAAGCCTCCACCCCCATGTTCAGAAAGCGGCCCAGCACGTCCACCACGTTGTTGGCGTGGACGGTGGTAAAGACCAGGTGGCCGGTGAGGGCGGAGTTGATGGCGATCTGCGCCGTCTCCTGGTCGCGGATTTCGCCCACCAGTATCTTGTCGGGGTCGTGGCGCAGGATGGAGCGCAGGCCGCGGGCAAAGGTGAGGCCCTTCTTCTCGTTCACCGGAATCTGGGTGATGCCGCGAATCTGGTACTCGACCGGGTCCTCGATGGTGATGATCTTGTCCTCGTCGCTCTTGATCTCGTTCAGGGCGGCGTAGAGGGTGGTGGTTTTGCCGGAGCCGGTGGGGCCGGTGACCAGCACCATGCCGTAGGGCTCGCGGATATAGCGGCGGAAGCGCTTCAGGTCCTCATCGGCAAAGCCGACCACATCCAGCGTCAGCTTCTTGAACTTCTCGCTCATCGACTCCTTGTCCAGCACGCGCAGCACGGCGTTTTCTCCGTGGATGGTGGGCATGATGGAGACGCGGAAGTCGATCAGCCGGTTCTTGTAGCGAACCCGGAAGCGGCCGTCCTGAGGCACGCGGCGCTCGGCGATGTCCAGTTCGCTCATGATCTTGATGCGGCTGAGGATGGTGGTGTGGTGCTCGCGGGCGATGGGAGCCATGGCCGGCTGGAGCACGCCGTCGATGCGGTACTTGACCACCACCGAGTCATCATTGGTCTCGATGTGGATGTCGGAGGCGCGGCGTTCGAGAGCGGTGAAGATGGTGGTGTCCACCAGCCGGATGATGGGGCTGATGTCCTCTTCGCTGGTCAGCTTCTCGATGGAGATGTTCTCGTCGGAGTTCTCGTCGCCGGTGAGCACGTCAAAGGTCAGCCCCTCGCTGGCTTCGTCGAGCACGCGCTGCGACTGCTCCGTTTTCTTCAGCAGGTCGGCGATCTGCGACAGCGTCGCCACGCACGCAATAATGCGGTGGCCAAGCAGGCCGGCAATTTCATCCAGCACCATCAGCCGCGAGGGATCGGAGACCGCGATGACCAGCGCCTCCTGGCGCTGTTCGATGGGCACAAAGTTGTAGCGGAACATCAGCTCCACCGGGACGGTGCGCAGCAGGTCGTGCTGAATCTTGAAGTTTTTCAGATCCACGAACTCGGCGTGATAGCGCTTCGCCAGCGCTTCAGCCTGTGCGCGCTCGTCTTGACCCGTGGGAAGCGGAAGCGTAATGAGATTTGCGTCAGCCATGCCGGATTAAACCCCCTGACCCCCGCCCGCCTGCCCCAGCGAGAAGATGGGCAGGTAAAGCGAGATGAGAATGAAGACCACCACCACGCCCATGACGATGAGGATGGCCGGCTCGATGAGCGCCAGCGAGGCGGTGAGCGCGGTGGCCACATCCTCCTCGAAAAACTCGGCCACGGAATTGAGCATCTGCGGCAAGGCGCCGGTCTGTTCGCCCACGGTGATCATTTCGGAGGCCAGGTCGGGAAAGATGCCGGTCTGGGTAAGCGCCTCGGCCAGGCTCTTGCCCTCGCGCACGGTTCCGATCGACGAGAGGACCGCCTTCGACACCCGCCGCGAGGAGATGGAGCGGGCCGCCGTCTCCAGCGACGGCACCAGCGGCAGCCCGCCGGTGAGCAGAGTGGAAAGCGTGCGCGCAAACAGCGCCACCTGGTACTTGAGCCAGATCTTGCCGAAGATGGGCAGCCGGATGCGGAAGCCGTCGACAAAATCCTTGCCCCGCTCGGTGACGGCGAAACGGTAGAGGCCGGCGGCCGCGCCCAGCACTATCAGGCCGATCCAGAGGAAGTTGTGCTGGAGAGCCAGGCCGAAATGGAGCAGATAGACGGTCATCGCCGGCAGCTGCGAGCCCATCTGCTCGTAAAGCTGAGCGAACTGGGGCACGACCACGGCGAACATGAACATCATCAGCCCGGAAACCAGCGTCAGCAGCACGCAAGGATAGATCAGCGAGGCGATGAGCTTCTTACGGAAGGTGAGCGAGACTCTCTGGAAGCTGACGTAGCGCTCCAGCACCTCCTGCAGGTTGCCGGAGCGCTCGCCGGCCAGCAGGGTGGTGGTATACATGACCGGAAAACCGCTTTGCGCCTCGAATGCCGCGGAGAGCGCTTCGCCGGTTTTCACACGGTTGCAGACGTCGTCCAACTGCGCTGAAAAGTGCGCATTCTTCTGGTTCTTGGCCAGCATCCGCAGGGAGCCGAGAATGGGAAGCCCGGCGCGGATCAGGGTGAGGAATTGCTGGTTGAAGATGAGAAACGGCTCCAGCTTGACCTTGGCGCGCTTGAGCCCGGCAAAACCGGAGCGGGCGCGGACGCTGAAAACGTGGTAGCCGGCGTGGGCAAAGCGGGCGCGCAGCTCCTCGGTGGTCGCCGCCGTATGCACCTGCTCCTGCACGCGTCCACGCTCATCGGCCAACTTAATAATGAACTCCGCCATGGCTCCGGTCGCCGGATGGGGTCAGCCGGCCTTTTCTTGGTATTTTTCTCAACTTTCAGGGTACCAGCTTCCGCCCGCTGTTCTCGTAACGGATAGACGCGAAAGCAAGATGCAGCGCTCGGACGGGGCTGGTTCGGGGACGGTTCAGCTTTTACATCCCCGGAGCCACGGGCGTATTCTTTTCTGCAACGATCTTCATCGGCGCCAGGAGGTGTTTCCGATGCGATTCGCGATCCTCGTTCTTTGTCTATGCGCTTCGACCGCGGCCTTCTGCCAAACAGCCACCCCGTCGCCCGCGACTTCCTACAAGCCCAGCCAGACGCTGCTCTTTACCCCGCAGGCCTCGCGCGACGCGATGATTCATCGCCCTATCCAGGCGGATCAGTTTGACGCCAAGATGATCGTTCATCCTCCGCAATCGAGCATAGGCATTTTGCCGCCCGGAATTCCCGTGGCGCGCAATCTGTATCCCGATCTGCAACTGCAGTTCATTGGACAGACCAGCACCGCCCGCTTGGAGATTCCCATCCATTGGCCCAATCTGTCGATCAAACCTATCCCTATCGCCTGGCCCAAATTGAAGGCTGTCCCTGCGCAAAACTCCGCTGCTGCGGTTGCGACGCTCCCGGCAAAATAGCTCGGCGCCTCGGTTCGAAATGCCCCGGCACCGCTTTGCCATGTGGAAAACCTGTATTCTGATTGCGTTCCATCTTGCAGCCAGGAAGAGGTGCGGATGATGCAAGCATTGGATTGGACGATACAGGGAAGGCGGTTCGGCTCGGGATTCGGGGCCAAGCTCGTGCCCAGCCTGCGCAAGCATTGGCGTCTGGCGAGTAGCGGCGCTCTGCTGTTTGCCGCGGCTGCGATTGGTGCGGTCTGGCTCGCTGGTTCCCACGGCCAGCGGTTGGCAGCGGCTCAACTTCCCTATCCGCACGAGATTGCCGAGGTCAGTTTTGCCGTGGCCGGCGACGTGATTCCGCACCAGCCGGTCCGCGCCGCCGCAGCCGCAGCAGCCGGCGCAGACCCCACAAACGCCCAGGGCTGGGGCGCGCTCTTCAGCGACGTGAGCGACGTCTTCCAGGGGGCCGACTTCGGCTTCGTCAACCTGGAGACTCCGGTGGCCCCGGCTCATTCGCACGGATCGAAGCCCTTCCTGTTCGACGCGCCCGTTGCCCTGCTCGAAGGCCTGAAGGCCAACGGCATCAAGATCGTCTCACTAGCCAACAACCACGTCATGGACCAGGGTTGGGCAGGCTTTGCCGAGACCCGCGAGCACCTGAAGGAAACGGGCCTGCTCTTCGCCGGCTCCGGGGATTCCGCCGCGCAAACCTGGCAGCCGGTGATCGTCGAGGCCAACGGCATCAAGGTGGGCTGGCTGGGCATGACGCGCTGGCTCAACGGCAACCGCAACCCCGACAAGGACGATCAGCCGCACGTGAACTTTTTCCCCTATCCGGGCGAGTCCGGCGGCGCGCCGGGGATGGACGAAGCCGGAGTGCTGGAAGCGATCAAGAAGGCGCGCGCCCAGTGCGACCTGCTGGTGGTTTCCATTCACTGGGGCATCGAGTACTCGCCCGCGCCCCGGCCGGAAGACATGGAGACGGCGCACAAGATGCTGGAGGCCGGAGCCTCGGTGATCGTGGGCCACCACCCGCACGTCCTGCAGCCGGTGGAGACCTATCGCACCCAGGACGGGCGCGATACGGTCATCTTTTATTCGCTGGGAAATTTTCTCTCCAACCAGTCGCGTACGTATGTGGATGGCCTGATGCCGGACAAGAACGGCGACCCCCGCGACGAGATGATCGGGCTGTTTTCCGCCGTCCGCAAAGACTACGGCCCGGCCGGAGTGCGCGTCGAGTTGGGCCACGTGGGAATTCTCCCCGTGTGGGGCAAGAACAACCGCAACGAGCTGGTCAGCGGCCACGCCAAAACCACCGTCATTCGCCCCGTGTTGATTGACCGCGAGATGCCGCGACTGCAGGCCCGGCTCGACGAGTTGAACAAGCTGAGCGGCTCTGCGACGCCCTTGACCGCCGAGCAGAAGCAGGAGTTCATAGACGTAACGAACCGGCTGAAACTGCTCACCGATCGCCGCAACCTGATCCTGGCCCGGGTCGGCGATGAGTATGTGACCGATCCGCCGAAGCTGGCGGCGAAGCCCTGATACGCGCCGAGGCATTCGCGCAGAGCGGCAGGCCGGGGCCTTGGAGCGGTTCCTATTTCTTCCTGGGACAATCGCCCAGCCAGGTGAGGAACCGGCTCCAAAGGGAGTTGGCCGAGTCTTGCCTGCCTTCCGGGGGGTGAGTTTGAGCGGCGGCCTGAGCAGCCTTCGCGGCTTCGTATTCCTCCCGGTCGTCGTGCAGAATCTGCCATAGCGCCGGACCACGGACCTCCCAGTCCGAGTGTCCGCACTGGTCGCACTTATACTCGCGGATATCGCGTCCGGAGGAAGTGTCCTTCTCCGTCATCCGCATCGGTTCACCGCACTTGGCGCAGTCCATGATCCTATCCGCAATCAGTCTGGCCTCCGTCGCAGCAGGCGTCAATAGCCGTTAGCCACCAGCCAAGCCTCGGTAAGGTCCAGTTCGGGCTTCTTCTGGGCCTGCATCTGCGCGTGGGCCAGCTTCACCAGCACATCGGCCTCCACGTTGACCGGAGCGCCGGCGGCCAGCGTGTGCAGGTTCGTCCGCCAATAGGTCAGCGGCAGAATCGCAATGGTGATCGTCTCGCCGTCGAAATCGGCGATGGTCAGGCTGATGCCCTCGACGGCCACCGAGCCTTTGTGCACCATCCACGGGCGCACATTTTCCGGAACACGAACCTTGAGGGTCCAGTCGGTGGTCTGCTTGTCGAAGTTCGGGCTCGACTCCGGCACCACCGGGTCCAGAGCGGTCATCGTGCCGCAGCCGTCCACGTGGCCCTGCACAATGTGACCGCCCAGCGGACTGCCTGCCGCCGTGGGCAATTCCAGGTTGACCTTGGCGCCCGGTGCGAGAGAGCCGAGCGAGGTGCAGTCCAGCGTCTCCTGGGCCAGATCGGCGTGAAAGAGCGTGGGGTGTACGTCGAGCGCCGTCAGGCAGACGCCGGAGACGCCCAGCGAGTCGCCCTCGCGCAGCCGTCCGGCAAGGCCCGGAACCTCGACCGTAATGCGCCGAACACCGCCCCGGCTCTCCAGACCAACCAGCGTGCCTGTCTGTTCGATGATGCCGGTAAACATGGTTTTATTTTACAGAAATCAGAGATTAGGGATCAGAAGTCAGGGAACAGGCGGCGGCCGGTCGGGTATCGACTCACCGCGATCACTGAAAACTGACAACCGATCACTGCTTTTCCGGCCACGGGTCTTTGAGAAGCGAGCACAGCCCCAGATCATTCCCATACCGCTCGACCTCAACCTCTGCCATATGAATAGGATGGGCCATGCCGCGGAAGGCCGGGACGGCGTCGGAGCCCATGATCTGCGGGGAGACGAAGAGGTGAATGCGGTCCACCAGTCCGCCGGCCAGCAGCGCCGTGTTCAGCCGCGTGCCGGTCTCGGTGAGCAGGGTCAGAATGCCCTCCTCGCCCAGCTTGTCCAGAACTTTGCCGAGCGGAACACGACCAGCCTCGGCGGGAAGGACTTCCACGTGCGCGCCGCGTGTCCGCAACTCGTCGATGCGGTGCATGTCATTCGAAACAGTGAAGATCACGAGATCATTGTGGGCCGTTGCCACCATCTTGGAGTCGAGCGGCATGCGCAGCGCCGAGTCCAGCACAATGCGCAGCAGGGGCCTGCGTCGCCGCAGCCCGCTGCGGTCGGTGAGCAGGGGGTCGTCCGCCAGCACGGTATCCACGCCAGTCAGAGCCGCGTCGGCCTGCCAGCGTAGCGGCTGCACGGCGGCCCGCGCGGCCTCGCTGGTGATCCAGTAAGGCTCGCGCAGTTGGTGCTCGCCCGGCGGCGGCGCGATGCGGCCGTCAAGGGTCATGGCCACCTTCATCAACACCAGGGGCCGCCGGTGCTGGCTCCAGCGGGCGAAGCCTTCGTTGAGCCGACGCGCTTCGGCCTGGCAGACGCCCAGCGTAACTTCAATGCCTGCTTCGCGCAGCCGGTCCATGCCGTGTCCGGCGACGGCAGGGTTGGGGTCGGCGGTGGCGGCTACCACGCGGCGCAGACCGGAGGCGATGATTGCGTCGGTGCAGGGGCCGGTGCGGCCGGTGTGGTTGCAGGGCTCGAGGTTCACGTAAGCTGTACCACCGAGGAGGCGGTTGCCCGCGTGCTGGGCTGCGATTTTGAGGGCAACGACTTCGGCGTGGTCCACGAGGTCGTACTCGTGCCAGCCCTCGCCTGCTACCTGCCCGGCGCGATCAAGGATCACGCAGCCCACGGCGGGGTTGGGCGAGGTGACGGCGATGCCGCGGCGGGCCAGCTCGAGGGCTCGCTGCATCCAGTAGTGGTCTTGGTCTAAATCGCTCATTCTATACCAGTTGCTCTCATTCTATTCCAGTAACGAATCGACAAACTCGGCGGGTGAAAATTCCAGCAGGTCGGTCATCTGCTCGCCTACGCCGGCGAAGCGGACCGGGAGTTTGAGTTCGCGGGCGATGGCTACGGCGATGCCGCCCTTGGCCGTGCCGTCGAGCTTAGTGAGCACGATTCCGGTAACCCCCGCGGATTGAGTGAATTGGCGGGCCTGCTGGAGGCCGTTCTGGCCGGTGGTGGCGTCCATGACCAAAAGGACCTCATGGGGCGCGCCGGGAATCAGTTTGGCGGCGGTGCGGCGCATCTTGTCCAGCTCGTCCATGAGGCCGGTTTTGGTGTGCAGGCGGCCGGCAGTGTCGACAATCAACTCATTTATATGGCGGGTTTTGGCGGCGGTTGCCGCGTCGTAGAGGACGGCTGCCGGGTCGCCGCCCCGGCGGGTCTTGATCATCTCCACGCCGGAGCGGGAGGCCCAGATTTCAAGCTGCTCGATGGCGGCGGCGCGGAAGGTGTCGGCGGCGCAGAGGAGCACGGTGCGGTTTTGGGCGCGGTACCAGGCAGCCAGTTTGCCCGCGGAGGTGGTTTTACCGGTGCCGTTGACGCCGACCAGGAAGGTGACTTTAGGAGGGGTTTCGGGGGTGGGAATCGGGTGTTGCGGGGCTTCCAGGATAGCGCGGAGTTGCTGCTTGAGGAGGGCGCGCAACTCGTCGCCGCCTGCGATGGCCTGGCGGCGGGCGCGGTCGCGCAAAGCGGCCAGGATTTCGGTGGTGGTCTGCACGCCCAGATCACTGGTAAGCAGCGCGGTTTCAAGATCTTCGAGGGTGGATTCGTCGACCTCTCGGGTGAGGGCGACGAGGCCTTCGATCTTGGAGGAAAGGGACTCGCGGGTGCGGCTGACGGCCTGCTTCATGCGGTTGAAGAGGCCGGATTTGGGGGCCTCGGCCGGGCCGGAACCGAGCGCGGTTTCGGGCTCCGCAGCGGGAGGGATTTCCGGGTCTTTGCTGCCGCCGAAAAGCTTCATCATTGAGGGTTCCAGATTCGAGTTTAGAGCATCGTACGGGGTTTGTGGCGAAAGACAAATATGTGGAAACAGGTCTCAGAATGGAGAGTTCGGGCACACATCATCATGGTTTGAAACGAGGCTGACGGCCGATCCCGCCTGGACGGCCAGTCCCTAGCGTTCCTCTTTGCCGGGGCGGAGCATGAGGGATTTGATGGCTTCGCGAGGGTCTTTGCCTTGGTTGAGGATGAGTTCCATTTGCTCGGTGATGGGCATCTCGATGTTGTGCTGGCGGGCCAGGCCGAGGGCGGCGCGGGTGGTGAGGACGCCTTCAGCGACCTTGCCGCCCAGGCCGGCCAGGATTTCGGGAAGTTTGCGGCCCTGGCCCAGTTCCTGGCCTACGGTGCGGTTGCGGCTGAGCGAGCCGGTGCAGGTGAGGACCAGGTCGCCCGCGCCGGAGAGGCCGGCGAGGGTTTCGCGGCGGCCTCCGCAGGCTACGGCAAGGCGCGTGATTTCGGCGATGCCGCGGGTCATGAGGGCGGCGGCTGAGTTGTAGCCGAGGCCGACTCCGGCGGCGATGCCGGCGGCGATGGCGATGACGTTTTTGAGCGCGCCGCCGAGTTCGACGCCGATGACGTCAGTAGAGGTGTAGAGGCGGAGGGATTCGGA
>JBKQRH010000133.1:0-26276 GCA_052326045.1 Occallatibacter sp.
TGAACGCCGATGTTCTGGGCCGGAGCCTCCAAAGTGCGCCGGAACGTCTTGGCCGGCAACGCCAGCCCCATCCCGTTCCAGCTTAATGTACCCACGCATTGCATATTTTGCTAATACGCGGGGTCTGGGAAAATAGTTCCCCGGCTGGAAATTTCTGTTCCTTGCCGCGAGGATCTCCGGCGGCGTCTGGAAAAGGCCAGGCCGCGCGCTTCGACGGTATCCTTTTCCGCTGGAATGCATCTCACAACTGCCGGTCCGAATAGATGCGGCCCAGGAGATCCCCATGCCCAGCACAATTGCCCTGCGCGGCGCCATCATTCCCCTTCTGATTGTCACTCTCTCGTCTGCCGGATGCCGCGCGGCGGCGAAAGCTCCCATTCCCGCCGCCGTCAGCGATGCCCCGCTGGCGCAAGCGCCGGGAAAGCAGACGGCGGTCTTTGCCGGGGGCTGCTTCTGGGGCACGCAATCGGTCTTCGAGCGCGTCAAGGGAGTACTGGCGACCACGGCCGGTTATGCCGGCGGCTCGGCCAGTACCGCCACCTATGCCCTGGTGACCACCGAGACCACCGGCCACGCCGAATCGGTGCGCGTGGTCTACGACCCGTCGAAGATCACCTACGGCCAACTGCTGCGGGTCTTCTTCTCCGTGGCCCACGATCCGACTCAGCTCAACCGCCAGGGGCCGGACGTGGGCACATCCTACCGCTCCGCCATCTTCTATACCAGCGAAGAGCAGCGCCGCATCAGCCAAGCCTACATCGCGCAGTTGGACGCTGCTCATGTCTTCCCCAAGCCGATTGTGACCCAGGTCGTGCCCTTGCAAGGCTTCTACGACGCCGAGTCCTACCATCAGGACTACGCGCTGCACAATCCGGACAATCCCTACATCCAGGTCTGCGATCGTCCCAAGATCGAGGCCCTCAAGCAGCAGTTCCCAGAACTATTTCAGGAGTACAAGGGCAAGTGAATGGGAGAAATACCTGAACTTGCGACGGAAAACTCGCTGCGGTGAGGGGTTTTGTCGGCTGTGTCAGGGCACGACTTTAGTTGTGCCGCTTGATGAAGAAATCATACTTTTGGGCTTTAGCCCCTGAGGGAATGTATTTTTCAACAAGTTACAATTCCGCAGCGGCTAAAGCCGCATTTCGGTTGCAGTTTCTACGGCACGACTAAAGTCAAGATTGTTCACTTGACTAAGGGAGTGTCAAATGTATTCAATAATAATACCTAAGCCGCCTCGGATTTCACGTTTCCTAAATCTGTGCGGCCCTCAGAAAGGCGAGCCGTGACAATCGTAGCTGGCTTCAAATGCACGGATGGCGTGGTGTTGTGCGCAGACACTCAGGAGACTATAGAGCACACTAAGATTAAAACCCCAAAATTGCGCTTTGAGCCGCGCGATATGGACAGCTACGACGGTCCTGCTGAACTGATGGCAGTTTTTGCGGGGGCCGGAGAGGGGCCGTTTGTCGATAAATTGGTTGAAAGAACGTGGGAAGACATGCAGGTTGCCTCAAACTTTGATGAGGCATGTTACGAAGCCGAAAAGAGCATCAAGCTCACATACAAGGAATACGGCCAAATCTTCCAGACTGGTTACTGCCCATCTGCGGAACTGATCTATGGGGTTAAAATGGACGGGCAAAGCAAACTCTTCCTCGCGAATGGCGCAGTCGTCAATGAAAAATCGGGCTTCGCAAATGGTGGAACCGGGCTCTATCTTTCCAATTTCTTTTGCAGCCGGATGTATCACCCAAACCTGACTATCTCTCAAACGATTGTGTTGGCAGCATACGTTTTGGTTCAAGCAGTCGAGTACCTTGACGGATGTGGGGGAGAGCAACATATCGCAGTATTGAGGAACACCGGACAGAGCGAAGTCGTTGACCCTATAACGCTAGACGGAATCGTTAGTCATCTTAAGAGCATTGACAAAGAGGCCGCAAACGTACTTTTTGCCACGGTGAACCTAGATCTCTCGGAAGACAAATACAAGGGTTTAGTTGAACATTTGAGGATACTTCTGGCGGCAGCTAGGGACCGCCATCGCACACAAATAAGCGGTTGGATGCAAGTGAAAGAAATGGTCCTGGAGAACGGGAGGAAAAAACGCGCTGAGCAGGAATCTATGCCGTCAGATTCTCAAACGTCAGAGGGTCAGCAGTGACCATGTGGCACTAAAGTCGTGCCCTGCCACGATTGTGAGTCGAAAATTGAGTTTTTACGCAGCATCTGAAGCCGTGCCCTTTCAAAACCAAAGGCTTTTTTGCAGCCCGCTCAGGTCAGCTTCACGAAGTGCATGGCCGCAGAATTCATGCAGTAGCGCAGGCCGGTCGGGGGTGGTCCGTCGTTGAATACATGGCCCAAGTGCGCGTCGCAGCGGCGGCAGGAGACTGCGGTGCGATCCATCCCCAGGCTTGAGTCGCTGGTTTCCACCACGTTCTCGCGCGCAATCGGCTGCCAGAAGCTGGGCCAGCCAGTGCCGGAATCAAACTTGGTCTCCGAGCTGAACAGGGCCGTGTCGCAGCAGATGCAGCGGAAGATGCCCCGGTCGTGCAGGTTCCAGGTGTCGCCGGAGTAGGCGCGCTCGGTGCCGGCGCGGCGGGTCACCTCATACGAGATCGGCGAGAGCTGGCGCCTCCACTCGGCGTCGGACTTGACGATGCGGGCAACGGTCACCTTGCCGGTCTTCTTGCCGTTGGCCGCGAACTCCACGATCGTCACGTTCGCCGGAGCATCCGCGGCGGAGACAGGCTGCGGTTGGAGAAGAGTCGCGCGGCGCAAGGCCCAGAAGGCCGCTCCGCTCGCCGCGCATGCTGCCGAAACGATGAATGCGCGCCTGCCCAGATTTGCCACCCCGGTTTCGCCAGGGGACGGTGACTTCTCTTGCAGAGGATTCTTCATGAGAGCCTTCCTTTCCGTAGTGAGGAATCACTTCATCCATTCACGAAATCAGGGTGCCCCATCCTTTCGCTATTTTCTGGCGAAAGGGTGGGAAACCACGAACCTCGATTCGGCAGGCCGAAGGCGTCCGCCTGGATGGCAAGTCCCCCCACCGCAGATGGTCATCCGAACGTGAATGCAAATGCCTGCGCGCCCGGAGCGAGAAATTCAATGCGAAACACGCGATCGCGCGCGCCGCTCTTTTGCCGGATCAGTTGGTAGAGGCGGCTTTCTGTCACCGTGCCGTAACCGTTCGCGTCGCAGTCTTCGCCGTGGTCCGCGCCGGGCGGTTTCCCATCCAGCGTCACGCGAAAGCGAACCGGCTTTCCATCGTTCGCCGGTCCCAGAACGAGATGAAGGTCGCGGGCATGAAAGCGGTAGACAATGCCGCCCGTTGCAGAGAGCAGTGTCGCGATCTGACCCTCGTCCTTCCATCTGCCGGTCAACGCCCATTCATTCAGCTTGAGCTGTGCAGGGGCTCGATAGAGCTGCGCGGCGTCCTCGCTGAATCCGCCCGGCGAGGCAAAATTCGTTGCGCGGATGTATCCGATATAGGTTTCAGGCGACTGCACAGCCTGAAGGTCCGACGCGGCCTCCGCGCCAAGGGCGGCGATCTGCGTTGCGCGATTGGGAGTCGGCTGGTGGTTCCTCTCCTCAAGCAGGCCGCGAATCCACGCCTCGGATTCTTCATAGTCGCCTTCGCCGAAGTGGTGATAGCGCACGCGACCGGCGGCATCGATGAAGTAATGCGCGGGCCAATACTCGTTATTGAAGGCACGCCAGATGCGATAGTCGTTGTCCATCGCGACCGGGTAGTCAATCCCCAGATCCCTGACTGCCTTGCGAACGTTCGACTCCTCCTTTTCAAATGGAAACTCAGGCGTATGGACGCCAAGGACGACCAGGCCGCTGTCCTTGTACTTGCCGTACCAGGCGTTGACGTAGGGCAAGGTGCGCAGGCAGTTAATGCAGGAGTAGGTCCAGAAATCCACGACAACCACCTTGCCGCGCAGCGATTCCGCGGTGAGCGGCGGCGAGTTGATCCAGGCGCTGGCTCCGGAAAGATCGGGCAGCGTGCTGGGCACACCGGCGGAGTTGCCGCCGGCGGACATCATCATGGCCGGATTGGCGTCGGTCTTCACCGGCTGCGCTTGCGCATTGGATGGAGCAACGAGAGCAACGAGGCGCTGCTCAAGATGCGACGTGCCGGCCAGGGAGAGCCGCGTCAGTACGCCGCGGTCCAACCCCAATGCGGCAGCCGCCACGCCAGCCAGGACGGCGACTCCCAGGATGCGGCGAATCCACTCTTCCGCGCCGAGAGAACGCTTCATAGCCGCAAAGACGCGCCCTCCGGCAAGCACGGCAAGAGCGAGCGAAGTGGCGGCTCCGGCGGCGTAGACGAGCAGCAGGATCGCCGCGTGCGCGCTGGCGCCGCTCAGCGCGGCTCCCGTGAGAATCAGCCCCAGGATGGGACCGGCGCAGGGCGTCCAGAGCAACCCCGTCGCAATGCCGAGGACAAATGACCGGACGATGCCGGGGCTGGAATCGTGGTCCCCCGATAGCTTGCCGCCCAGTTGCACCAGCGGGCGTGAGAGACGCTCGGCAAGCGAAGAGAACAGCAGCGTGAGACCGAACAACCCAAGAAGGATAAGAGCGGCAAGCCGGCCAGATTGATTGGCGCGAACTGCCCACGCGCCTCCCACGGTCGCCAGGCTGGCAACCAGTGTGAACGTGGCCGCCATGCCGGCCAGCAGGGGAAGCCCGCTCTTGAGGAATGGCTGATCGGAACGCACAAAGACAAAAGGCAGGACGGGGAGAATGCACGGGCTGAGAATGGTGAGAATGCCGCCGAGATAGGCGAGGAAAAGCAAGAATATCAAGCCCAATGTCTCCTTCAGTCCTGTACCGGTCTCTCTTCCGTCGAGGCACGGAATGAGAATGACCCATGCACACGATGAGACGCCAAAGGGCCCTCAAAAGCTACAAATTATTGAAGTGACTCGGCCTCGGGGTCAAACCGGCCGGGTCCGGATGAGTGCCCACCAAAACCACCGATCCAAAGTGGTTTTTCCTAAGCGGGGTTAGAGCGCTGCCCTAATACCTTTGCAGGAACTCCGGATCGACGGGGTTTTCAAACAGCGACGCGTCGCGAGTGACGATCGTGAGCCCGGATGGAGTTACAAAGTAGCGGCGTTTGTCCTCCACAGGATCGTAGCCGATGACCGTGCCTTCGGGAATGTGCACGTCGCGGTCGATGATGGCGCGGCGAATGCGGCAGTGGCGGCCGATGTTCACGTGGGAGAAGATGATGCTTGCGTCCACGTCGGAGTAAGAGTTGACGCGCACATCCTGCGAGAGCACGGAGTTCGAGACCGAGGCGCCGGAGATGATGACGCCGGCCGTGATGACCGAGTTGACCGCCATGCCGGAGCGGCCCGGCTCGCCGAAAACGAACTTGGCCGGCGGATACTGGCGCACGCGCGTGCGGATGGGCCAGCTCTTGTCATACAGGTTGAAGATCGGCGAAACCGAGCACAGGTCCATGTTGGCGTCGTAGTACGCGTCCAGCGTGCCCACATCGCGCCAGTAAAGCGCCTGCTGCTTGTTTTCGTCCACGAAACTGTATGCCATCATCTTCTTCTTGCCCAGCAGGTTAGGCAGAATATTGTGGCCGAAATCGTGCTTCGAGTTGGGATCCTCGGCGTCGGCGATCAGCGCCTTCAGCAGCACCTCGGTGTTGAAGATATAAATGCCCATCGACGCATCCACGGCGTTGGGATTGGTGGGCGAGCGGAATGTGGTCGAGGCCGGCTTTTCCAGGAAACCCAGAACCTCTCCGTTCTTGTCCACCTCGACCACCCCAAGCTGCTTCGCCTCGTCCGGAGAAACCGGCAGGGTGGCCAGCGTTAGCTCGGCCTTAGTCTCCTTGTGCTGCTTCAACATGCGGCTATAGTCCATTTTGTAGATATGGTCGCCGTATAGGATCATCACGTACTCCGGCTGTTCGCTGCCGATCGAATAGATGTTCTGGTAAACGGCGTCGGCTGTGCCCATGTACCAGTTGGAACCGGTGCGCTGCATGGGCGGCATCAGTTCGAAGAACTCGCCCAGCTCCTGAGCCACAATCCCCGTCCACCCCTCGCGGATGTGCCGGTTGAGCGACAACGCCTTGTACTGGGTCATGATGAAGACCCTGCGCAGGCCGGAGTTGATGCAGTTGGAGAGGGTGATGTCGATGATGCGGTAGTGCCCGCCAAAAGGCACGGCCGGTTTGGCGCGATCGCGGGTAAGGGGAAAGAGCCGTTCTCCTTGTCCCCCCGCAAGCAATACTCCAAGTGTGTCTCTCATAGCCGTTTGACCCTGCCTTCGTTCCTTTGCTTGCCTGGAACTCCCCCACGCAAATCGGTGCCGCTATCCGGCGCGGCATATTTTCCGGCGACACTGATCGATCAGCGTAACCGAACGGTGGAGAATACCACACGCAGATGAAATTGGCAGCCCATCCATTTTATATCGATGTTATTGCATCGAGGATGGTTGGCCCAAACACAAGCACCAGGGTCCCCCGGCAAGCGCGGGGTTGGCCGGGCCGGGTGGAGAGCCCTGGTCCCTGCAACGGGTTCGTCCCTGCTGGCTCGGCTTGAGAAAAACACAGTTGGGCGAAGCGATTACGGAACCCGCCCACTGGAAGCCGCCCTCGGAGGGCGCCCTTCTATCGCTTCTTCTTGAACTTGTACTCCACCCCGACCGAGATGCCGAAGTTCCAGTTGCTGCGCGGGCTTCCCGCCGCGGGAACGGTGGCGTAATTGAAGCTATATCGGGTATAAAGCGCGTCGGGCGTGACGCGGAAAACCCAGCGCGGCGAGCGGTTCAGGTCGAAGTGGCCGCCGAAGATGGCCGCCGGTGCGACCTGGTTGGGATAGAAGTCCACCTCCTGCGGCGTGTGTGACCCCAGATGCGAGTCGAGGATCGCACCACCCACCAGCACATGGGCAATCAGCGCGCCGTGCTTATTGTGCGGCCCCAGCCACTCAGGACCGGCGGCAAACAAATACTGACTGACAAATGGTCCCTTGATGGGCGGGGCTGTGGCCCCGGCGCCGCTGGAACCCAGATACGAGCGCCCCGTACCTTCCACGGCAAAGTGCTTGCTGAACCAGTAGGAGCCGGTCAGATCGAGCCCGCCGAGATTGGCCCCCTGATCCAGGGTCGGCCCAGCCATGATGTGGCCGTAGGCCGCGCCCAGCGAGGCGTCGAAACGGTTGTCATAGCGCACATTGGCCAGTGGATCGACAACAATGTAGGTACCGTTGCCGGCCGTCGGGGCGGCGGTGCTCTGGGCCTGGGCACAGGTTCCTGCACAGAGAGCCAAGGCGGCAAAGGCTGCGAAAGAAGCAGAAAATCTTACTAAGAGACGCATCACCATCCAGCTTACAGGACCACGCCGATGGGGGACAACGCAAACCGGGCGGAATTTGTTTCGGCTACGGCTCGCAACGCTCGGCCCAGCGCGCCCACATCAGGTAGCGCATAGTTTTCAAAGTTTCGACGGATGCGGCTACGCTAAAGTAAGCCGCTGATTCCGGCGAAAGTGGGGGAGCGGCGTGCGCGCGCCACTCCAGCGGCAGGCGGCTGAAGATAAGCCCTGCGCGGGGCAGGTGGCTGGCGCTTGACACCACCTCTGCGGAATGCCAGCCGTGGGCGTTCATGATTCGTACCGCGTAGCAGGCGTTCTGGATGGTGTCTCTGGCCTCCGGTTCAACCAGGATTGCGGATTTCGGGATCCCTTGTGCATGTGCGGTTCGCGCCATGACGCGGGCACTCACAAACCCGTGGCGGTCTACCCCCCCGGTAAGGATGAGCCGCGGGGCCGCTCCGCGTTGGTACTCATGCACACCCTCGGTGACGCGGGCCAGCATCGTAGGGGTCGGGTTGCCGTCGGCGTCGGCTGCGGAGCCCAGCACGACGATGGCGTCAAAGCGGGTGAGCGAAGTGTTGGAGGCAGGCGCAAGCTGGCGAGCGATGGCCGCCCAGGCTAGCAACGCCCCCGCCAGTCCAACTGCGGCTAACACCCAATGTATCAACCAGTTATGTGGGTGCTGACGGGTGGGCCGGTGGCGGGATTTGTGCGCGTGGGCTGGACGCAGAAGTCTCCCGGGCGGTGGGGTGTGGGTCAAAGGGAATTCCCTCCAGCCTTTAAATATAGCGCGAGGGCTGGAGGGTGGAGACTCGAAGGCGGAATCAGCCCAGGTCTGCTGGAGAGTCCCAGGCGGAGAAGACGAAATCTTTCAATGGTTTACGCTGGCGGGGAGCGGTCTCCTGGGCCAGCATGTGCTCGTTGCTCAGGGCGGATGGCTCGCCTTGATAGCCGAGGGCGATGACGGAGCCAAGGGCGTATGTATCTGGAATTTCAAAGGCTTGGCGAGCGGCGGCCTGGTCGTAGCCGGCCATCTGGTGGGTGGAGAGGCCAAGCGCGGCGGCCTGCAGGACAAGGTAACCGGAGGCTGCTCCTAAATCAAAGACAGCAAAGCCGTTGGGGGTGTCGTTGTGGGAAAACTTCGTCTTGGCCGCGCCCAGGATCAGGACCGGGGCATGAGCCGCCCAGGTCTGGTTGAAAGGCATAAGCGTCGAGAATATCTTCTTATAAGTCAATGAGTTGCGTGCGCCGACGAGGAAACGCCAGGGCTGCTCGTTATAGGAGGAAGGCGCCCAGCGAGCGGCTTCAAAGAGTTTAGCCAGTTCGGCGGGGACTACATCGCGGCCGGAAAAGGAGCGCGGGCTCCAGCGGTGGTGGATCACGGTCAACACGCCATCGACAGCGGGAGCCTGTTTCAAATTGTTGACTTCACTGGCAGATAGGGTCATAGCGGGGGTTCCTTGAAGGAAGATCGAGGGCGAATCGGCTACGTTGGTTTGATTCCAGAAACGGGGCGGAGGATTCCTGCATCCGCCACGTAGGCTCCAGATTCTCGAGACCTTCCGCACTCTGGGCGCGCCGCCAAGAAGGAGCCCAAACCCGAGACTCCGATCAACGCCCACGTCCGTGATGTCAGGCGGTCGACGAAGACCGTGGTTTCCCACCTTTGCGATACCAGGAAGCAGCTAAGCTAAAACACGGACACCTTCGCCGTCGGGAACCCCCAAGGCCGCAATTGCGTATATTGGCGACAGAAGCAAGGAGAACCAGCCATGAGCAGCCAACCGTATCCCAACCCGCAAGCCATCTTTTACCAGCAGTATGAGGCGGTGCGCCGCGACGAGGTCGTAGGCATTCTGCTGGCCCTGTTTCTGGGGGGCTTCGGTATTCACCACTTCTATTTGAGGAACACCGGCCTGGGCATTCTTTACTGCTGCTTCTGTTGGACGCCGATTCCGTGGGTGCTGGGCTTTATCGAGTGCTTTTTCATGCCCGGCCGGGTGCGCGAGTTCAACGCCATTCAGGCGGCGGGGATTGCGGCTGCGCTGGGCATCATGATGCCGGGATGGGGCCAGCCGCTGAACGTGACCGTCAACATGCCGCCCGCTACACAGCCGGGAACGCTGGTCGCCTGCGGACGCTGTCAGCAGACCAACCCGCCGGGTGCGCGGTTCTGCTCCGGTTGCGGCGCGGCGTTGGCGTAGATTACTCTGCGCTGCCGGGTTGCGCAGCCAGCGGTAGCGGCAATTCGACCACGCCAAGCCGGTTGCTCAGATTGTCGCGCACGCCCACGCGGAGATACCGCGCAGTCACCGGAATATCCACCACCAGCCGATAGCGGTAGCCGCTTTTTTGCGCCGCGGTCAGCTTCTCCGGGGTGAGCGTGCTGCGAAGTTGCATGCGCGTGCCGTTGAGGCGCTGCCCGCCCGGTCCGTAGGCGAGCGCCGCAAACTCCATAAAGAGATGTTGGCCTCCATTCTCGCCGGAGGTCGTGGTCACGCGGCTGGCAGGCACCGCAAAATCCACCGCATATCTCTCCACATCGATTGGCTTCACCTCCGGCACGCCCTGAAACTTGGCCAACGCAGCCAATTGCTCTGCCGTTCCGGGAGCTGACTGGCTGGCAGTCAAATGGGTGAGGAAGGGCAGATCTTCGATGTTGGGAGTTCCCAGCATGAGCGCCACGCCGAGTGAATCCACATCGTGAGCCACGCCGGCCAGGTCGTCTGAGAAATAACTGCGCCGGTAGGAGACCTCGTAACCGTGCCGGCTGAGTTCCACGCGAATCTTCCTCAACTGACCGTCGAATTTCTTGTTGGAAGGATCATAGGTCAGCGTGTAGTAATCGCTGCCCTCATCCACGGCCTTGCCAAAAGCTTCCTTCAGCCCGTTGGTGTTGAAGAAGGCGGTACCGCCGGTCTCGGCCGCGATGTTGGACAGTGTGTCGTGCTCGGCGGCCTGCGATGCGGCGAACTGCTGCTGTTGGCGGACGGCCGGGTTTACAGATCCCGGTGTATTGGTAATTCCGCCGCCAGAGCCGTGTTGTTGAAGATTAATCCGGCTAGAGGCCGAAAACACAGAGTTGTTCATCAGCCCGCGTACGTCCACGGCATATACCGCCGTATGGCTCAGGTTGAGCAGATCGGCGACCTTCTTCTGGCTTTCGGTGTAGTTGCGCAGGCTTTGGTAGGCATGGGAATCGCTCGTTTCCGGCAAAACCGACATCGGAAATGACCCGGAGAGCCAGAGGAGGTTTTTGCGCCCGGGGAGCGGCATCAGGAACTGGGCAATCGCGGTGAAGGCGTCTTCCGTGATCTGCACCTGCTGATCCTGGCGGAAATCGCGCTCGTTGTTCTCCATCTGGGTAAGCAGTTCCACGGCCTGGGCGCCGGTGGTGTCCCTGGAGTCCAGGGCAGCGGCCGCTTTGCCGCTCTGCTCGTGAATATCCTTGTCCGGGGTATCCACATAGCTGGCTTGGGTGGTTGCGTTGCTCCCGTTGGCTGCGGCCATCAGGGCCTCCTGGTTGGCGGTAAAGCCCTGCAATAGCACCAGCCGGTTGCCCAGGACAAAGATGGCGTATCGCCCCGGCGGCCTGGTCTTGAGGAAGGAGACCAGTTGATCGTGGGCGTAGTGCTGGTACTCCGGCGCTGTGCTCAGAAGATCGTAGAGGATCACGTTGAGCGGGCCGGACGCCTTCGGATCGGGAAGATTGGAAAACGTGTTGACCGGCAGGGCAGGCATTTGCTCAGACGAGGGAGGCGCCTGCCGGTGCTCCTCGAAAGAAACGATCTTCTGCTCGGTGCCATCTTCAAAAATGCGAAAATCGCTTTGCGTCAGGCCCTGAATCGGCTGCCCCTTGCCGTCGGTTACAGTAATGTCTTCGATAACCCGCCGGGTCTCTTCGTGCAGCACGATGCCGGATTGCGAAGGCTGAGCCTGCGTTTGCGCGCCGGCAGGCAGCAGCAGGATCAAGGGAAGAAGGAATCCGGCGGCAAGAGACTCCGCAGATGTTTTCATCATAGGGCAAACTCCTCGACCGCCCATTCTAGTCGAGTCCCCTCAACTGTATCCGAAAATGCAGAAACGCGACAGGACGCTTTGCACGGAATTGTTTGCTCCCAATGGGCGTAAATACGCCGGGCTACATGTTCGCGTGGCCCGAGCGCATCGATTCGTTGAACTGCGGCTTGGTAAAGTTCAGCGCGGCTTCCAGCGTGGCCTGGTACTCCGGCGCGCGAGACAGCAGTTGCGGCGTGGCCGCGGCAAACTCGCCCTCCAGCTTGAGCAGCCCCTTGCCGGCCTTGTGACTGGCCATGCGCAGCAGATCGGCCTCCGTCGTATTCAGGTATTGCGCGTCCCTCGGGTCGGCGATCCAGACCGGCTGCCCCGAGCCCAGCACGCCACTGAGCCAGTAGACCTTGCGCAGCAGGTACTCCAGACGCTCCGCGTCGTTGGTCTCGGTGAACAGAAACTTCTTTTGCCAGCGGCTGTAGTAGCGGGTGGTCACCGGCACCGGCTGGCGGTTGCCGCTCTTGATGAACTCAAGCTGGCCCATATCCACCGTCTTGCGCACCGCGTTGTAGACGAAGCTCTCCGCATAGGGCTGCTCCATCGAGGGCAGAATCTCAGCGAAGGTCTGAGTCACCGAGGCCGCAACCTTGGCGTGCAAGTTGTGCGCCCCGCCGTCGGCCAGGCGCACTTCGCCGTGGACGATGTAAGTGTCCGCGCCGGAGGTGGATTGGTGGAATGGCCATTGGAACTGGCCGAAGGCCACCGGCAGGCCTCCCAGCGTGACGGAACACTCGGGGCGTGGGTTACGCAGCCGCTTGCCCTGGACGGCCAGGTAAGCCGTCATCGCGGGAAGCAGGTGAGGCTTGTCGAATTCAAATGCCTCGCTCAGTTGAAGTTGAAGCCTCCGGCCGGCAAGCTCCGCGTCAGTCAGGCCCACGCCAGCCAGGCCCAATTGGAAGACCGCCGTGGGCTGGCCGTGGAAGTCGCTGCCCGTGGCGGCGGAGAGCAGAGTTAGTCCCGCCTGCGCAGCGGCAGCTTCTAGAGAAGTCACGAGAGTGGATTTCCGATCGACGGTCATCAGCGGGGAATCCTGCGTCGGGGAATCTGTGCATAGTTATTCTAAGGGAACAGCCGGGCAAGCGCCGCATTTACAATAGCAACTGTGCAGCCCGAATCGTCTTCGCCCATCATTCTCGCCGAAAACCTGACCAAGGTTTATTCCACAGGCCGAATCCAGGTCACCGCGGTGCGTGGGCTCTCGCTTGCCGTCGAGCGCGGCGAGTTTGTGGCCATTGTCGGCCCCTCGGGTTCGGGCAAGTCCACGCTGTTTTACCTGCTGGGCGGGCTGACGCAAGCCACAGCGGGCCGCGTGGTGATCGACGGGGTGGACTTCGCCTCGCTCTCGGACGCCGAACGCACCCGGCTGCGCAAGCACCGCATCGGCTTCGTCTTCCAGAAGTTCAACCTGCTGCCCACTCTTTCGGCCATGGGAAATATCGAGATCGCGCACTCGGTGAGCGGCAGTAAGGAGCCGCTGGACGTCGCGTATCTCGACCATCTGAGCGATATGCTGTCGATTCAGGGGCGGCTCCCGCACCGGCCATCGGAGCTGAGCGGCGGCGAGCAGCAGCGGGTGGCTATTGCGCGCGCGCTGATTACGCGGCCGGCCATCGTGCTGGCCGACGAACCCACCGGCAACCTGGATACCAAGAACTCCGATGCCGTACTGCACATGCTGCTGCGGTCGAACCGGGAGCTGGGCCAGACCACTCTGATGATCACCCATAATCCCGAGGCGGCGCAGATTGCCAGCCGCATTCTGCACATGCGCGATGGAGAGATTGTGCATGAAGAGACAGGTTCGCGGCCCGGGGTTGCTTTTCCAGCCTCAGGCGCGGTCTTGCCCGGCCCAGACGCGGCGCTGGCTACCGCAAATACGGCCTCGGGTGCGGTTTGACCTCATTTCGGCTGCCCGGTATACTCAATTCTGCAACAAGCGGGAGTAGCTCAGTGGTAGAGCATCGCCTTGCCAAGGCGAGGGTCGCGAGTTCAAATCTCGTCTCCCGCTCCATTCCGCCCTCCGGTACAAGCCGGGTTGGCTACGGTGGTTTGGAGCAGGTCATATTTTCAGGGCAGCCCTGCCAGGGCGCGGTACCCAAGTGGTAAGGGAGAGGTCTGCAAAACCTTTATGCGCCGGTTCGATCCCGGCCCGCGCCTCCAATTCCTTAAACAACCTCGACCCCATGGAGAACACAGGCCATCTCAATGCTGGGTTGATCTCCCGCACCCCGCCGCCGCTCGACTCGGAGGCGCCTGCGCCTTGTGGTTCAAGCCATCCGCGGGAAACCCGGATACGGCAAAATCCCTATTTGGCAGGGTCTTTCTGGCGTGTGGCTTTCACGGCCGATAGAATCCCAATGCCGATGAGTACAATCGCGCCCGCGGCAATCCAGTGCGTGGGCATATGCATCAGGTGCGCTGCGTAAACTAGTCCGCCGATCACGATTGCGAACCCGGCAGCGTATATTCCGAACGACATACTATCTCCTCTGGAGCCAATCGCGGTTAGCATCCGGCTTTGCGGGCGAGTGAATTCGATGCTGCTGCCCGCCGCTCACGCCAGCATCGCGCGCCTGGCGGCTCGTGCCTTGCTGGGTGGGGGATCGAGCAGCTTGGGCCGGGATGCGTTCTCCTCCGGCAATTGATCGTGCAGAACCGTGTCGAGTAACAACTTGTGAACCTGGATGCGGCCGTTGTAATCGATGTAGCCGAGCTTCCTGAAGCGGTTCATGAAGAAGCTGACGCGTGACCGGGTCGTGCCGATCATCTCCGCAAGCGTCTCCTGGGTAATCGATGGAATCTCCGTCTCCGGCTCACCCGGCTTATCGAATTGCGCCATTAACAGGAGTATCCGCGCCAAACGCCTTTCGCTGGAGTTGAAGAGCTGATCGACCAGATCCGCCTGGGTTCTCATGCCCCGGCTGAGGGTGAACTGCATGAAAAAGTCGGAGAAGGCGTGTTCCTCGTGCAGAACGCGAAGCATCCGCTCCTTCGTGATTTCAAGCACAGAACAGACGGTCATGGCCGTGGCTGTGGTGGTTCGAACCGGGTCCATTCCGACCATCGATTCCTCGCCGAAAAAGTCCCCGGCGGCGAGAAGCGTAACCGTGGCTTCTTTGCCCTTCTTCGAAATGACGGTGAGCCTGGCCCGGCCAGTCTGGAGATAAAATACGGAGTCGGCCCGGCTTCCCTGGGAAAAGAAAACCTGCTTGGCCCTGAAACGGGCAATTTTCCGTCCCGGCCCTTCGCTCGCTAGATAAACGGCCGGATCAAAGTGCTTCTTCGCGACTCCATCCATCTGGAGACCTCCTCCTGAAGACGTTCCGGCAGCCGTTCGTTTGCATGAACGATTCCTCCGCCGGAGATGGCCCGTGATTCCGTTCCACAGCGTGCAACAATCCGCGCACTGACACAGCCTCGCACCGCCCACCGGCGATAGTCTGAGCAATTTGGCTCAGTCCTTGCATCCCGCCTTGCAGCCACCTGAAGCGCCCCCTGGGACCGTCCATTCCCGCTCCGAACGGGCAGCTGGGATCCGCGGCAGCCCCGATCCGGACGATTCGTCGGCCAAACGGTACCATCTGGTGCCCCAGTCGGTGTGATTCGGGTCACAGTGCCCCGGCTGAAGGCCCGGTAGCCTCGAACTGATGGGGTACGTCGCAGGGTGAGTGCCCGGCAACAAGCCTCGGAATCAAGCAAGGAGCTTTTCATTATGGCTTACGTCGTAACCGATGCCTGTATCAAGGATTTTGTCTGCGCAGCGGAATGTGCCACCGCCGCCATTGCGCCCACAGAAGGGGATCCCGCCGCCGGGACCGTATCCCAGGTCTTCATTAACCCCGATGAGTGCATCGACTGCGGAAACTGCGCCAGCATCTGCGCCCAGAACGCAATCTTCCCAGCCGACGATCTGCCACCGGAAAAAGCGCACTTTGCCCAAATGAACAAGGCATATTTCAACTGATACGTAGTCGTGCCGGTTGCTGGAGAATGCGCAGGACAATGAGCAACTCGATCGGTCCCCGCGGGCTGCTTGTCGGCCGGGGGAGCCGGCCGTCGATAGATTGCGGCATTAGGCTTTGAACTGAACTTGCGCAGATTGCCGGAAATCTCGTCTGCGGAGGAACCAGGACCCAATTTCCTTCATATTGAACAATAGACAGTTCACTCTGACGTTTGTCAGCGGTTCTTGGCGTGGTTCTCGCGCGGGAGTGTGCGTCGCGGAGGAAGAACCATGTTCAACTCGCTGCCCGCTCCCATTCTGCTCGACATTTTCATCTTCTTCACAGCGCTGGCGTGGAGCCTCGGATTCCTCATAGCCGACAGACGTGTATACATCTTCGCGTCCCTGGCAATCGGCTGTTTTGGGTGCCTGGCCGGGTACAGTGTATTCAGCCTGAACGCGCCCGTCTGGGCCGTCGTTCCCTTGCTGATTCCGCTCGACATCTTCCTATGCTGGTATGTTTTGAGGAAGCCGCGGAAGATAGCTGTGGCCTATGCATCCACCTGGGTCATCTACGCGCTCTTTCACGTGGCTCTCAGCTCCCTGCTGCACTATGATGCGCTGATTCCCGGTTGGAGGCTTCACTCTGAGGCCGGGCAAAGAGTGGAGTGGACTATTGCACGGCATAAACCTCCCGGATAGAATTGGGCGAAGCTCCATCCTCCCCCGGTCCCGGGGCTGGAGGATGGAACCAGCCGCCAGCAACTTTTTTTCGCCACAACCCGTGTGGCCGCATTATCGGGTACACTGAAATCTGTATAGCTTCGAACCGAGGGATTGGCTAAAGTATCTCCCGAGCCCATGTGTGGTAGAAAAAGAAGATGGCTTTCAGTAGGGTTGAGCCGTTTTCATACCTTGGATTGCCTTACATTGATTCGAGAGATGCCGCCGGCCCCGAATTCACTTGCAGAATAAAGGCAAGAAGTCGACAAACGCCCTGACCATCGCCGCAATGGAACCTAGTTTACCCAAGCCGATGGCGCGGTTTAGACCCAAGACCGCTCTCTTTCGCCCGCGGGCGAGAGGCGCGGCATACGGAGAAGAAAATCATGAAATCGACAAGAGCTGCCCAAAGCAGCGTAGAACTCAGCACCCTGAGCATTCCCGACGCGGAAGAGATCATTGAAGAAGCATTGAACGATCTGGGAGATTCCGCCGATCCCGGCCTGGCGCGGGCCTTGCACTTTCTGGCCCCTCCGGGCTACCAGGCGATCGTCGAGCTGTGCAGCGAGAACGGCCGCAGCAAGCGCCGCAATGCGTCGGCTGAAACCTGGTCGCCGGAGGACGACGAGGTGCGCATCTACTTCGAGCGCATCGGCGATGGCGAGCCTGTTCCGCGTGCTGCCCGCGCGCCGCGCGCCGTTGCCGAGCCTGTCTTCGACGACGAGGACGACGACAGCCAGGAGGCGGTGATCCCCGCCGACCTGGACGCCCGCGTCAAAGAGCTGTGCGCCGCGCTGGCCGAAGCCGAGCGGGGCGGGCACGCCTTCATCGCGCTGAAATGGTTCCGCGACTCATTTTTGCCCCGCAAGGCCTTCCGCTGGAATCAGCATCCCGAATCGCGCCAGGCGGTCCTGGCTGAGGCCATCCAGCGCGGCGTCGTGCTCACCAGCAAGATCGCCAACCCCAAGACCCCCGCCTATCCCACCACCACCATCCGCCTCAACCGCGCCGAGGCAGGCATTCCCGAGGAAGCCCAGCGCTTCCATCCTGTCGCGGTCCATGGCGACTCCATCGCCGAGGCCATTGAAGAAGAACGGGGGAACCTGTGAGCTGCTACTTCCTTGAGTCCACGGCTTTCGCAAGGCTCTTTGTGCAGGATCAGGGCACCGGCGCCCTGATCCGCCTGATGGAGGCCGTCGAGGACAACCGCAAGCTGATCTCGGCCTCCACGCCGTTGGAGGTCTACGCGGCCATCCGCCGGCGCGAGCGGGCCGGCGGCATCTCGGCGGAAGACGCCACAGCCGCGCTCGATATTCTCCGCCTTGAAGCCGCACGCATGGTGCAGCAGCCGCTCAATCCAGCCGTGCTCGAAGCCACCCGCCAGCTCCTCGACCGCACCATCTTGCGCTGGCCCGACGCCCTGCAACTGGGCTCCGCTCTCGTCGCCCGTGATATGTTCCAGGGCACGGAAATCATCTTCGTCTCCGCCTCGCCGCAGTTGCTCGAAGCCGCCAAGGCAGAGGGGTTCCACGCCCTCGACCCGGCCAAGGAAGCTGCCGAACCGGCAAGCGAAGATTGAAGTCGTTCATGCCGTTCAGGTCTTGACTCGCCGCCCCCGCCCGCGCTCCGGCGGGAGTATCGTGCGAGCAGTCTCAGAGGATACAGGAGGAGTCACGGCTCACCATGAAAGCCCCGAACATCCGTCCCGCCCTTGAACCCTTCCCAAACTGCCCCGCCCTCGACGGCTATCACTGCGTCACCAATTCACTGGCAAAGATATTTCATCATTCTGGCCATCCGCTGTCGGAAGACATGCTTCTCGGTCTTGGGGCTGGAATGGGGTTTATTTATTGGCAGATGAAGATGGGAGCGGGCACGTATATCTTTGTTGGCGGCAGGGGAAACGGCAAGAACTTTTATAAGGATCTCGGCGCAAGAACCGGCGTCGGGATTCGAGAGATCCGCACCTCCAGTGCCAAAACGGCCGAAGCCGGCCTGCTGCGGGAGATGGCGCAAAAGAAGCCCGTGATGCTCGGCGGCGATATGGGTTTTCTGCCCTGGTTTCATCTGCCGGAGGACTACCACTTCGGCGGCCACGCCTTTGTGGTCTGCGGCTACGACGGCGCCAAGACGGTTCTGGCTTCCGACATGGACCCGCGGATGGCCGGACTGAAGAAAGGATTCTACGCGCCGGTCACCCTGGAACAACTCGCCAGGGCAAGAAGCTCGCCTTTCAAGCCATTTCCCCCGAAGAATTTGCGGCTGGAATTCGACTTTACCGGGTTTCGCAATCCAGGGAGCAAGGAGATCGCCGCGTCCATCGCACAAACCGTCGATGCCAACCTCCACCCGCCGATCAAGAACTTCGGCGTTGCGGGGCTGAGGCATACGGCAAACCAATTATTGAAATGGCCCGCGATGTTCAAGGACAAAGAGCTGCGAATGAACCTGTTCAACTTATATGTCTTTATCGAGATTGGCGGAACGGGCGGCGGTTGCTTCCGTCCCATGTATGCCCGCTTTCTGGAACAGGGCGCAAGGATCGCCGGCAAACCAGCGCTGGCGAGCGCCGCCAAAATCTTCCATGAGTCCGGCAGTAAGTTTACCGGGATCGCGCTGTTGTTCAAGGATGCCGCGAAGATGAAAGACATCGAGGAGAAGGTGCATTCCGCCTCTCAACTCTTTGGCGAAATCGCCGGCCTGGAAGAGAAGGCCTGCCAGCTTCTCGAGCACAGCATTTGAGCGGCGGCAATTACTCCCTCCGAAACTGGTTCGCCTTCTCAAATTCATCCCGCAGCTCCGGCGTGCGCAGGTTTTCGCGCAGGTGAGCCAGCCTTTGCTCCAGCGCGTGCAGCGCCGCCTGCACGGCCTCGGTATTGGTATAAGCGATGTCGCGCCACATGGACCAGGGGCTTGCACCCAGTCGCGTCATCTCGCGCAGGGCGCGTCCGCCCACGTCCTTCAACTCCGGCGCGTCGCCCACTTCTTCCTCCAGCAGCGCGCTCAGGGCCGTGGCCACGAACTGCGGCAGGTGGCTCACCCACGCCACCAGCTCATCGTGCCGCGCGGGGTCGAGATCAATAATCTTTGAGCCCATGGCGCCAACCCACTCCCGCCAGCCTTTGACCAACTCAGCCGAGTGTGGTGAACGCTGCGCCGCCGTATCGTCGGTAAACAGCCACACCGTCCCGCGAAACAGCTCCGCATCGGCCAGGGCCGCGCCCCCCCGCTCCTTGCCCGCCATGGGATGCCCCGGCAAAAAGGCCGCGCGCTCCGGTGTGTTGAAGAGCCGGCCGGCTGCCTCGCTGATCTGTCTCTTGGTGCTGCCCACGTCGGTGACCAGGTGCTCGGAGCCGAGCACGGGGGCCAACTTTTCCATGAAATCGAGCGTCGCGTAGATGGGCATGGCCAGCAGCGCCACCTGGCTCTGCCGCGCCGCCTGCAAGGGGTCCTTTGAGATCGAATCGATGGCGCCTGCGGCCAGCGCAACCTGCGTCCCCTCCGGGCTCCGGTTCCAACCCACAATCGCGCCGTGAAAGCCCGCCGCGCGCAGCGCCAGCCCCGCCGATGTGCCTAGCAGGCCCGTGCCCAGAATGGCGATGCGCTCGATCATGCGAACCTTTCGCTCCCTCGGTTTTGAAAAGACGCGGTTTGACCATCGCTACCGGCTAGGCTTCACCCTGGCGCCAATGCCCACTCAGCCGCTTTGCATGCATGAATACTTGTGGTGTCAAAGAGAGGGACCGAAGAGTCGCTCCGTTGAACAAGCGTAGAGATTTCAGTGCAGCCGAGAACGATCGCTTCAGCGCCAGAATCAACGAGATCTTCGATGATCCGTCGAAACTGGGTACGCGATGCATCGACTACTTTCCCCAAACAGAGTTCTTCATAAATGACACGATGAACGATTTCTCGATCTGCCTCTTTCGGCACCAAGACGCTGATTCCGTGGTGCGATTGCAGACGGGAACGGTAGAAATCCTCTTCCATTGTGAAGCGAGTACCTAGTAGGCCAACCTTTTTGAAGCCGGAGCGCTTGATCTCAGCGGCTGTCGGATCGGTAATGTGGAAGAGTGGAATTGCCACTGCCCTTTCTATTGTCGATGCGACTTTGTGCATCGTATTTGTACACAGGACAAGGAAATCAGCCCCGGCCAATTCGAGAGAGCGACCGGCTTGAGCAAGCATCCGCCCGGCCCCGGCCCAATCGCCAGTGCTTTGGAGGCGTTCCACTTCGTAAAAGTCAACGCTCAAAAGAACCAGCTTGGCGGAATGCAGTCCACCAAGGCGGTCTCTGACTGTCTCATTGATGATCCGATAATATGGAACCGTTGACTCCCAGCTCATGCCGCCGATTAGCCCGATGGTTTTCATCTTCGCTCCTGAAGACATTTAGGACACCCACCATTCAGGTTCCGCAGATGTGGGACGCAAGCCGCTGAGAACCGAGCCTTCGTCGCGAAAGTCAGTCGACAACGAATAAGTTCGCTCCAAATTCAAGCCTGCCCGTTCACACGTTGCAGTATATCGTGTGGGTTCTCACATGGCGCGCCCCACCGCCGCGGCAATTACCCGCAGTTCGCCCATCAGCTTCTCGAACTGGTCGAGGTACAGCGTCTGCGCAGCGTCTGAGACAGCCTTGTCGGCGTTGGGATGAACCTCCACCAGAATCCCGTCCGCGCCCGCGGCCACGGCGGCTTTGGCCATCGCCGGAACCATATCGCGCCGCCCCGTGCCGTGCGAGGGGTCGCCCACAATGGGCAGGTGGGAGAGCTTGTGAATCACCGGAATGGCCGCGATGTCCATGGTGTTGCGCGTGGATGTCTCATAGGTGCGGATGCCGCGCTCGCACAGAATCACGTCATAGTTGCCGCCGGACATGACGTACTCGGCCGACAGCAGCAACTCCTCGACAGTGGCGGCTATGCCGCGCTTGAGCAAAACCGGCTTGCGAATCTGGCCCAGCTCGCGCAGCAGGTTGAAGTTCTGCATATTGCGCGCCCCCACCTGGTAGCAATCGGTGTAAGGCAGCATGGGCTCGATCTGCGCGATCTCCATGACCTCGGTCACCGTGAGCAAGCCGTTTTTCTGGGCGGCCTCGCGCATCAGTTCGAGTCCCGGAATTCCCAGCCCCTGGAAGGCATAAGGCGAGCTGCGCGGCTTGAAGGCGCCTCCGCGCAGAAAGCTGGCGCCCGCCGCCTTCACGCGCGCGGCGGTCTCGAAGATCTGCTCGCGATTCTCGATGGCGCACGGACCGGCGATGACAGCAACCTGCTCGCCGCCTATCTTGGCCCCGTTGGGAAACTCCACCACCGTGCCTTGCGGACGAAATGCGCGCCCAGCCAACTTGTAGGGGGAACTGATGCGAATCACGTTGAGTACACCCGGCAGCACCTCGAATTTGCCCAGGTCCAGTCCGGCGGTAGGCCCAACGGCGGCCAGAATGGTCTGGGTCGCGCCCGTTGTCCGGTGTACATCGACCCCCGACTCCTCCATCACTTCGATGACGGCATCTATCTGTTCCTCTGTGGCTTTCTCCTGCATGGATACGATCATTGCTTTTTCCCTGTCTCGGGCGTCTCTGCGCCAGTGCCGTGGCCCGGCGAACCACCCCGGTGACCAAGACCTGTCGCCGGGGACCCCGTTGCATCCGCCTGGGCTTTTCTCTCCGATGCCAACTCGTCCCTCTGCAGGGCCCGCATCACGTCGATGATGCGCTCGTAAATATGCGTCAGTTCGATGTCCGGCAAGGGACCTTTATTGGCCGCCCGCACATTCGCGTAGATCACCTTTTCGCGCGCCGGCTCGTACACCGGCAGCGAGGTGGCAACCTTCAGGTGACCGATCATCTGTGCGGCGCGTGCCCGCTCGCTCAGCAACTCCACCAACTGCCGGTCCAGAACATCGATTTGTTCTCGCAATTCTTCCAGCGTCATTTCATCCTCGTGTTGCGCCCCCCATGTCTTGCCTCCCGGATGCTGGGCTTCTTCCATTGAAGACCCTCACCGGGTGCATGGGAGCAAGAGTTGAATCAGTCCGTGCGGCGTCTGCCTCGGCAGACCGCATGCGGGGTCTATTTTACCGGGCCGGCGCCGTCCGCCGCGGCGGACAGATGCAGGCCCTTGATAAATCGAGCCACTGCTCCCGGCGCCGTCTCCGGGGTTGACCGTTCGATCAACTCCACAATCGCGCTACCGATCACCACGGCATCCGCGAACTGGCCCACCTGGGCGACGTGTTCCGCGTTGGAGATGCCGAACCCCACGGCAACCGGCAGCCGGGTCCATCGCCGGATGCGGGTTACCAAAGCCGCCGCATCGGCTGCCAGGCTCTGCTGCGTGCCGGTAATGCCCACACGGGAGATGGCGTAAACAAATCCCTTGGAGTGCGTCGCGATCGCCTCAAGCCTTTCGTCGGGACTGGTGGGCGCGGCCAGAAAGACCGGCGCGAGACTCACCCGCTCCATTTCGGCCAGATACTCGCCCGCCTCTTCCACGATCAGGTCCGTCACCAGCACGCCGTCCACCCCGGCCGCCGCTGCCTCGTCGGCAAACCTGTGCAGGCCGTAACGCAAAACCGGATTCAGATAGGTGAAGATCACCAGCCCCGCCTGAGGCCGCGCCGCGCGAATCTGAGCGGCCAAGCCCAGTACGTCTTTGAGCCTGATTCCTTTGAGTCCGGCCCCACGCGCTAATGCCCGCTCCATGGCCCTTTGAATCACCGGTCCATCCGCCAGCGGATCGCTGAAGGGCACACCCAGCTCGATCACATCCGCGCCTGCATCAATCGCCGCAATGGTAATCTCACGCGTGGCAGCAAGGCTTGGGTCTCCGGCCGTCAGGTAAACCACCAATCCGGGTTTGTGATCGAATCGTATCGCCATCGAACTCTTCGTAATATCCTAATTTGAAATGTTGATCTGATCTGATGGTCCGACTATTGGTTCCTTGTTCTTCCGTAGAAACCAAGTTGCACGGATAGAGTTCACATAGCACATTACAAAGGCGGCGGCGATAATCCAGCCGAAAACATTTGGTCCGATCCTGGTATTGTCGAAGAGCTGATCGATTTTTTCGATCAAAAACCAAATAAGACCAAATATCGACCACGACAAGGACAAGCGGTAAATTCTCCATGCCACAACCAAAAAAACGACCGCATCCAGGAGATTATGTGGGTTGAATCCTCCAGCGGAAAGAACACTGAAGACCGCAGTGATGGCGCAAGACAAAGCTGCGGCCAGAACTCCTTGACGTGTAACCTGAATCGCTGATTCTCGGCTGGTGATTTCAGGTATGAGTTCCCAAAAAGCACTTTTACTCATCTTCCCCTCTTTTCATCGGCATCGTCCATCACGCCCCCTGGATACTCAACTCGCGCGCCAGTATCCCCATATCCTTATCGCCGCGTCCGGAGAGGTTGACTACCAGTATGTCACGTGAATGCATCGCGGGAGCAATCCGCAGGGCCTCGGCCACCGCATGCGCGCTTTCCAGGGCCGGCAAAATTCCCTCCGTCCGCGCCAGCTTCACCACCGCGTCCAGAGCCGCCGCATCGTCCCGCGAGACGTACTCCGCCCGTCCCGAGTCGTGCAGCGCCGCGTGCTCCGGCCCGATCGACGCATAGTCGAGGCCGGCCGAAACCGAGTGCGTCAGCGCGATCTGGCCGTTCTCATCCTGCAGCACATAGGAATAAGTCCCCTGCAACACCCCCGGCGACCCGCCGCTGAACCGCATCGCGTGATCGCCCAGCGCCGTGCCGCGCCCGCCCGCCTCCACGCCGATCAGCCGCACTTCGCGGTCGCCAAGAAACTCATAAAACGCGCCGATCGCATTCGACCCACCGCCCACGCAGGCAATCACCGCCGTTGGCAGCCGCCCCTCTTTTTCCAGAATCTGCTCCTTCATCTCGCGGCTGATGCAGCGCTGGAAGTCGCGCACCATGGTCGGGTAAGGATGCGCCCCCAGCGCGCTGCCCAGCAGGTAGTAAGTCGTCCGAACATTGGTGACCCAGTCCCGCATCGCCTCGCTGATGGCGTCCTTCAGCGTCTTCGATCCCGACGAAACTCCGCGCACCTCCGCGCCCAGCAGCCGCATGCGCAGCACGTTCAACTCCTGACGGGCCATGTCCACGTCGCCCATGTAGACCACGCACTCCATGCCCAGCAGAGCGCACACCGTAGCGGTGGCCACGCCGTGCTGCCCTGCGCCCGTCTCGGCGATGACGCGCTTCTTGCCCATCCGCTTGGCCAGCAATCCCTGGCCCAGCGCATTGTTGATCTTGTGCGCCCCGGTGTGCAGCAGGTCTTCGCGCTTGAGATAAATCTTCGCCCCGCCCAACTGCTCCGTGAGCCTCTTGCAGAAGTAGAGCGGCGTGGGCCGCCCGGCATAATCCTTCAGCAGATCGGCCAGCTCCGCCTGAAACGCCGCGTCCGCCTTGGCCAGGTCGTACTCGCGCTCCAACTCCACCAACGCCGCCATCAGCGTCTCCGGCACATACCGCCCGCCATACACGCCAAACCGCCCCGCCCGCGACTCGGACGGAACTGCTGGAAGAATGATCGATGCCATAAGCGCCTCCTGCGGGTCAGCGCGAAAAGTAGGGAACCATTTAGTGTACTAGGCGACGTGCAAGCTCCACGAAAAATGAGAAATCAGGCAATATGGCCCTCTACGCTCTGTTTACGCATCTTTATCGCGTCTTCCAGAACAAACCGCGGCCACGATTGGCAGGGTTCAATGAACGCTGTTGCCTACAGTGAATAAAAACTCTTCCGGCAGTTGAAGGGCTTTTGTTCGTGCCGAATGAAATGCCCCGCCGGTGGATTGGCGGGGCACTCCGACTACTTCATGCGGTGAATTGCATCGCGGATTGTTTTGTCGAGTTCAGCCTTGCGGTGATCGTTGTTTTTGCCGTTTAAATCGTCTAGGAGTTCTTTTGATAGGCGCAAGGTGGTACGCTTCGTGAGTTGAATTGGTAAAAGGTAAGAATCGTGATCGCTGTCGCATCCTGCTTTTATGAATTCAACGTTAGGGTTATTTGCATGTATCCGCTCTTTGACAAGAGCGAATGCCGGTACTTCGTCAAATGTAATTTCTTTGGTCATTATTTTGTACTCCTTTGTAGAATTAGCCCCTAGAAGGGCGACCCTCATAGGGCCTTGAATGAAGTATACGCCGCTTTTGGTTCGTTGTGAGTTCCGACTTTATGCACCTGGAACGATTATGTTCCGAAGCCTTCGCGTATCCAGCGCAGCAGCGCGATGGATTTGTACACCGCAAGCCAGCCTAAGGGAATTGGCAGAAGCGCAAGCAAAACAGCGTAAAGCGAACCAGTAGAGGTTGCCTCTTTATTTGCCCTTGTGTATTCCAGTTGGCACTTTCCCAAGTCCCTAATCAAGTCGCTCGTGGTATATCGCGGCGCTCCCTGATACTGATTCTGATACCAATACTGTGCACCTGCTCGACATTGCTCAAAATCACGGCGAACGTCACCGCCTTCATAGTAGCCGATGTTGTATCCCCAAAACCCTCCAGCAATCGCCCACACAACAGACAGCACAACTCCGATACGCTGCCAGCCATTTAGCTTTTCCAAACTCGGAGACATGCAGTGAATTCTACATCACTGAGTCGGGCGTCACATCTCGATTTTGAGCAATCAACCGGCTTTGGCCGGTGAAGATTCTAAACAACTTACAGGAAGTTGCTGAGGAGATATGGGATCGAACCGCCTTACGCCGCCTTCTTCACCTGCAAGGTCACGCGCAGCCCGGCGGCGGAGAGCATGTTAACCAGCATGTCCAGCCCAAACAACTCGATCTTGCCACGCATCAGGTTGGAGATGCGCGGCTGGGTTGCTCCGACTCTTTAAGCAAGCATTTCGTTCATCCGCGCTCTGCCGCCCTGGCCCGAGCCACAAACGCCCGCACCTTTTCAGGCTCTTTGCGGCCCGGCGCAGACTCGACCCCGGAGGCCACATCCACACCCAGGGCCTAATTACCGGAGATTTCTGCGATTCTTTGGATGTCTTTGGATCTTCTTGGAAGGCTCAGCGGCGGAGGACTCAGTCTCAAGAGAACCTGTCTCTCCATGCTCAAACATGAATCTCTTGTAAGCGATTAGCGAGCAGTTGGCCGCACCGCAGGTGCTGGCGGAGAGGGAGGGATTCGAACCCCCG
>JBKQRH010000134.1:0-12381 GCA_052326045.1 Occallatibacter sp.
TCGGAAAGCGCGGCCGTGGTTTCATGATGGGATGATGCAACGGCGGGATTGGGGTACGTGTCAATAAAGTGTTAATCGTGTGCTTGTGTTGCCGGAGGCCGCGACGCCTGCGAAGCCAAACCTTAGAGCGCTTATCTCCGAACTGCCGTTTTGCACAGCGTTTTTCCCTCGACATCCGACAGGAGCCTGGGTCAACCTATTGTCGAATAACGAGGGGAAGCATGCCTCCATCTACTGACCTATTGCAGGGAACGCTGGATCTGCTGATTCTGCAAACGCTTACGCTGGGGCCGAGGCACGGCTGGGGCGTGGCGCAGCGCATCCAGCAAGTGTCTAAGAATGCGTTGCAGATCGGCCAGGGATCGCTTTACCCGGCGCTCTACCGGTTGGAGTACAAGGGGTGGATTCGCTCCGATTGGGGAATCAGCGAAAACAACCGGCGGGCAAAGTTCTACTCGCTGACCGCGACGGGCCGAAGGCGGTTGGAGACGGAGTTGGAGAGCTGGGAGCGGCTGTCGGCGGCCATCGGGCTTGTCTTGGGACGGATTCCGGAGGCAGCGTCATGATGCGGGAACTGCTGAGCCGCCTGCGCTTTTTCGTGCGCCATGCGTTGTGGCCGCGCCAGCCTCGGGACGAGCTGGACGAGGAGCTGCGCTTTCACCTGGAGCGGGCGACGGAGGAGAAGATTGCTGGAGGGATGGCGGTTGACGAAGCGCGAAGGCAGGCGCTGATCGAGTTCGGCGGCGTTGAGCGGACGCGGGAGCAGTGCCACGAACAGCAGCCCGGGTGGTGGCTGGGGACCGTGATGCAGGACGTGCGCTATGCGGTGCGCGGCTTCCGGCGCAATCCGGTCTTTACCGTCACGGCGATTGCCACGCTGGCGCTGGGCATCGGGGCGACCTCGACCATCTTCTCCGCGGTGAACTCGCTACTGCTCAGGCCGCTGCCATATTCGGATGCAAACACCCTGGTGTGGGTGTCGAATAATTGGCCCAAGATTCATATGGACCGAGTGATGTCCCCTAACTTTGTTGCCGCGCGGGCCGAGAGCAAATCCTTTGCGCAACTCGCCGCGTACACCTACCTCGACGGCAACCTGACCGGTGCTGGGGAGCCTGCGCGGATTATCCGCGCGAACGTGACGGCTAACTTTTTGCCTATGTTGGGCGCGGCGGCGCAGATTGGCCGGACGTTTTCCGACGACGAGGACAAGGCGGGTGGATCGAATGTAGTGGTATTGAGCAACCGGCTGTGGCGCGGCCAGTTTCACGCAGATCCCCGTATTGCGGGCAGAGCGATCGTTCTGGATGGCGTGGAACAGACGGTGATTGGTGTGTTGCCTCCGCGCTTTCGCTTTCCCGACCT
Organism: Occallatibacter sp.; assembly: GCA_052326045.1. Lineage (GTDB taxonomy): Bacteria > Acidobacteriota > Terriglobia > Terriglobales > Acidobacteriaceae > Telmatobacter. Next base: position 1,366 of record JBKQRH010000134.1, read on the forward strand.
CCAGCTGGAGCCTGATGTCTATACGCCACTTGGCTTGGAGGCTACGGCGAGCGTGACCGACAGACGCGTTTTTCTCCTATCCGTGATTGGCCGACTGCGCCCCGGAGTGAGCGCGCAACAGGCGCAGTCGGAGATGCTGTCGTTTTTTATGGCTCGCACACAGAACTATCCCGCGGGCTTTGCGCATATGGCGCAAGGGCAAGAGGCGGCTGTCGAACCGCTGCAGCGTCATATTGTAGGCGACAATCGCAAGCCGCTCCTCATCTGCTTGCCTCGGTAGGGCTGGTGCTCCTGATCGCCTGTGCCAATGTCGCAAATTTGCAGCTGGCGCGCGCGGCGCAAAGGCAGCACGAGACCGCAGTGCGAGGCGCTCTGGGCGCATCCCGCATGCGCCTGGTTAGGCAGTTCCTTATCGAGAGCCTGATCCTCTCGCTCTTCTCCGCGGCTTTGGGGCTCCTGATAGCCTGTGTGCTCACGTCCCTGATCCGGCGCCTTCAGATACCTGAAACGCCTCAAGCAGCACTCTACTCGGAAGTTGCTCAGATGCTGCGCTTGCCCTTTGGCAAACTTACCGCTGCGATTGAAGTCGATGGCTGGGTGCTTGCCTTTACGGCGGGCGTTGCGTTCCTGACGACTGTATTATCTGGACTCGTGCCTGCAATCGGCGGAACTCGCACCGATCTGAGGAGTACGTTGCAGTCAGCCGCCCTTCGCGTTACATCAGGACGCGAGCAGCGGTTATTGCGTCATTCGTTGCTGCTGGCGGAGGTCGCACTGGCGGTTGTGCTTCTCGCATCCGCCGGCCTTCTGGTCCGCAGCTTCGTCAACGTTCTCCATTATGATTCCGGCTTCGACCCGCGCAACACGCTCACCGCGGTTACGCTCCTGAACTCATCCCGCTATTCGACGGCCGAACGCAGGGAGACCTTCGTCGATCGGTTGTTGCCGAGACTGTCAGCACTCCCTGGCGTCACCGTCGTGGCCGCCGCCAGCGTGCTTCCCATTCAACCGTATGATCTGGGCAGCGCCGTCACGTTTGAAGGCGTTCCAGCTCCACCCATGGGAATGCGGCCAGTGATCTCCGTTGTCAGCGTCACAACGGATTACTTCCGCGCCGTGGGCACGCCAATCTTCCAAGGGCGCCCATTCAATCTTTCAGACACGACCCAGTCTGCTCCAGTGGCTGTGGTGAATCGCACATTCGCCAATCGCTTCTTCGCGGGAGACGCGTTGGGCAAACGATTCTACTCGATGGCATGGGGACCCGGGCACGCGGCAGTCACGATCGTCGGTGTCGCCGAAGACGTCCGGCACGGCGGGCTGGAGCAGGAGGTGCAGCCTGAGATGCTCGTTCCCATGGCGCAATTGCCGCAAACTTCAGTCAGCATCGCGGCGCGCACCGAAGGCAGTCCCGCGGCGCTTACCAATGCCCTGCGCGAAGCTGTAGCCGCAGTTGACCCCGAGCAGCCTGTCTTCTATATCGAAACCATGGATCAGCGGGTGTCGGAGGCTGTTGCGCAGCGGCGATTGATCATGATATTGGTCGCCTGTTTTGCAGTGCTCGCCATGGTTCTGTGCACGGTAGGCGTCTACGGAGTCTTTTCCTACTCGGTTACGCAGTGCATGCGGGAGATGGGCATCCGCCTGGCTCTCGGCGCCTCGCGTAGCGGATTGCTGCGGCTGGTCGTGACGGAGGCAGCGCGGCTGGTTGTAGTGGGAGGCATTCTGGGAGTTGGCGCCGCGCTTGCTCTGAGCAGGCTGCTTTCGAGTTTGCTGGTTGGCGTGACACCTCACGATCCGCTTTCTTTCTCGCTCGCATGGGCGCTGATGACGGCGGTGGCGCTGCTCGCAAGCACGATACCTGCGGCCAATGCAGCGCGAACCGATCTGGTTTCCGTGCTTCGTTCCGAGTAGAGATGGCGGGGATTTGAGCAGTGGCGGGGCGGTTGGAGGAGGCGTCATGGTGAAGGAATGGTGGTCGCGATTGCGGTTCCTGGCGCTGCGCCGGCCACCGAGCGAGACGGACGAGGAGATGCGCTTTCACCTGGAGCGGGCGACGGAGGAGAAGATTGCTGGAGGAATGGCGGCTGACGAAGCGCGAAGGCAGGCGCTGATCGAGTTCGGCGGCATCGAACGCACGCGCGAGCAATGCCACGAGCAGCGGCCGGGGTGGTGGCTGGGGACAGTGGTTCAGGATGCGCGCTACGCGGTGCGGCTGCTAAGCAAGAGTCCAGGATTTACGGCTGTGTCGGCGGGATCGCTGGCGCTGGCGATTGGGGCGAATACGGCCATCTTTTCGATCGCCAAGAACGTGCTGTACGATCGGCTGAACGTGCCCAACGCGGAACAATTGCGGCTGCTGCGCTGGCAGGCGGGCGAGAGGAATGTCGTGAAAGACACGTGGGACGGCGACTTCTACTCGGCACCCGGCTGGGGCACGACGAGTTCGGTCTTCTCCTATCCAGTGTACCGGGAGTTGCACGCCCACAACCAGGCGATGCAAGACCTGTTCGCATTCAAAGAGGACTGGATGAATGCGACCGTTCGCGGAAATGCGCAGCGGGTGCAGGTGGAGATGATTTCGGGCGACTATTACGAGCAGTTGAGTGTGCAACCACAGTTGGGGCGGCCGATTCAGGAGACCGACGACGCCGTGCCCGGCTCCGGCGCGGTGGCGGTGATCAGCGACAGCCTGTGGGAGCGGGAATTTGCCCGCTCGCCCGAAGCAGTTGGCCAGACGATGAAGCTGAACGATGCCGTGCTGACGATTGTAGGCGTGAATCCGCGCGGTTTCGGAGGCGCATGGAGCGTGCAGGAGCCCGCGGACGTGATGGTGCCGCTGGCCATGCAGCCGCTGATCCATCCTATGACGATGAAGGGCGAGCGGGAGAGCAGTCTGGATCTGCTGGGCGATGCGGACATGTGGTGGCTCGACGTCATGGGCCGCGTGAAGCCGGGCGTTCAAGATTCCGAGGCGCGCACCGCGCTCGACGTGCAACTGAAGGCCGCGATTCGCGGGACCATGACCGTTGGCGCCAGCGAGACCTTGCCGAGTTTGGTGCTCGACGCCGGTGGCCGTGGGTTGCACTTCAGCTCGGACTGGAGATACAGCAAGCCGGTGTGTGTGCTGCTGACGCTGACCGGGCTGGCACTGCTCCTGGCCTGCGCCAATATCGCCAACCTGTTGCTGGCGCGGGGCGCGCAGCGGCAGCGGGAGATGAGCGTGCGGATGGCCCTGGGCGCGGGGCAGGGGCGCATTTTGCGGCAACTGCTGACCGAGAGCCTACTTCTGGCAGGAACGGGCGGCGTTGGCGGCCTGGCGATGGGTTATCTGGGGCGCAACGCTATTCCCAAGCTGATGACCTACGCGTGGGATCGAAGCAGCGTCGTCATTCCCTTCGACTGGGGCGTTTTCGGCTTTGCTGGCGCAGCTACGATCCTGACCGGCATTCTGTTTGGGCTGGCTCCTGCATGGCTGGCTGCGCGGACGGAGGTTGGTTCCAGCTTGAAAGAGACCGCACACACCGCAACACGCCGGCGCAAGGGTCTGAGCGGCAAAACGCTGGTCGGATTCCAGATTGCGCTTTCCACATTGTTGGTGCTCGGCACAGGGCTGTTTCTGCGTACGCTGTTTGCGCTCAACAGGATCAATGTGGGCTTCCGGACGGATCATCTGCTCGTCTTTGAAGTGAACCCGCCGGGCAAGCGGTACCCGGACACAAAAAGCGTGCAGTTGCATGAGCGCCTCGAACGGGCTCTGACTGCCGTACCGGGCGTGGACACCGCGACTTCCATGTCGGACCCTCTGCTGGCAGGCACCATGTCGAATGCTCCCTTTGTTCCCGAGGGAGAAGCCTACGATCCAGGGAAATGGCAGTCCGCCGACAAGAACGAGGTGGGGAACAACTTTTTTCAGACAATGGGTATCCCGATCGTCGCCGGGCGCGCGTTCGGACCGCGGGATACGGCGAGCTCGACGCTGGTCGCCGTGATCAACCAGAGCCTTGCGCGTGAGCGCTTTGCCGGCGTCAATCCTGTCGGGAAGCGATTCAGATTCGGCAATGTCGAGAAGAATGACTGGATCCAGATTGTGGGCATCTGCGGCGATACTCATTTTGCCAAACTGCGCGACGACCCGCCGCCTCAGTTCTTTCTGTTGTATGCGCAGCGGCCCGGGGAGGGCCGCATGACGTACGCGGTCCGCACTCGTCTTGAACCGGCTGCGCTGGCTCCGGCGCTGCGGCAGGTGGTGCAAGCTATCGATCCCGACTTACCCATGATCGACATGCGCACGCAGCGGGAGCAGATTGACGCAAACATGCAGATGGAGTGCACCTTCGCCGCGCTCACCTCGGGATTCGGATTGCTGGCGCTGGCATTGGCTGCAGTGGGAATCTACGGCGTTATGGCCTATTCCGTGGCCAATCGCACCAACGAAATCGGCATTCGGCTGGCGCTGGGGGCGCAGCCGGGGCAGGTGCGGGGGATGATTCTGCAGGAGAGCGCCTGGCTGACGGTAGCCGGGATTGTTGTGGGTGTGGCTACGACGCTGGTGCTGACGCGGCTGGTAAGGTCGATGCTCTATGGCATTCAGCCCTCCGATCCGGCCACGCTGGCGGCGGGCGCGTTGCTGCTGCTGGGCGTGGCGCTGGCGGCAAGCTGGATTCCGGCGCGGAGGGCGGCGGGGGTGCAGCCCGTGGAGGCGTTGCGGCACGAGTAGTTTGGAGTGTTGGAACGCGGCCGTCGGGATTCGAGGTTTCCCACCCTTTTCGCAAAGAACGCGAAAAGGATGGGGCACGGGACAAGTTAGCGCGGGCATCGTGGCCTCCCACCCTTAGCGCAAAAAACGTGCCAAGGATGGGGTACCCGCTGTCAACTCTTATCTGACTACTGAAAACTGAAAACTGGCCACTGCCCTCTATGCCGTCACCGGCTCGCTGGCGGTGACTTTTACGGGGGTTAGCCAGCCGAAGCGGTCGGGTTTGAGGCCGTTGGCGATGCCGAAGAATTCGTCGGCGATTTTTTTCGTGATTTCGCCGGGCTTGCCGTCGCCGATGACTATCCGGTCAATAGAGCGGATGGGGGAGACCTCGGCGGCGGTGCCGGTGAAGAAGACTTCGTCGGCGATGTAGAGGAGCTCGCGGGGGAGCGACTGCTCGGTTACCGCAAGGCCCAGATGGCGGGCGATGGTGAGCACGCTGTCGCGGGTAATGCCGGAGAGGGCGGAGTTGGCCAGGGGCGGGGTGTAGAGCACGCCGTTGCGGACGATGAACACGTTCTCGCCGGAGCCTTCGCTGACCAGGCCGTTCACGTCCAGGGCGATGCTTTCCTGGTAGCCGTTGATCTCGGCTTCCATGTGCATGAGCTGTGAATTCATATAGTTGGCGCCAGCCTTGGCGAGGGAAGGCATGGTGTTGGGGGCCAGGCGGTTCCAACTGGAGATGCAGATATCCGCGCCGCCGTGGCCTGGGATGTACTTGCCCCAGGGGAAGTTGGCGATGTAGACCTCGACGGGCGAACCCTTTGGGCTGACGCCGATTTCGCCGTAGCCGCGCAGCGCGATGGGGCGAATGTAACAGGGCGAAACACCATTGGCTTCAATCACATCAACCACGCCGGCGCAGAGCTCTTCCAGGGTGAAGAGCAGCTCCATGCGGTAGATCTTGGCCGAGTCCAGCAGCCGCTGCATGTGCTCCGGTAGCCGGAAGACGGCCGAGCCGTGGGGCTGGCCGTAGCAGCGGATTCCCTCGAAAACACTTGAGCCGTAATGGATGACGTGGCTCATCACGTGGAGGGTGGCGTTCTCCCAGGGAATGAGGTTGCCGTTGTGCCAGATCTTCGAGGTGGTTTGTATGGGCATAGGGGTACAAATACTCCTTGATCCGCGACTTGCACGGGTAGTTTATAGGGTATCGCGATTCAATGCAGCATGTCACGGGGGGTGTCGCGCTGGCCAGGGCAAGGGGATACCAAAATGACACTCGATAGTGTTCAGGGGACAGGGGTTAGGGACTGGGGACTAGGGAATAGGGACTAGGGACTGAGGGAGTAGGGAGTAAGCGGAAGTTGGAAAGTCGGCCTGGAGGCGTACTCATGTGTCGGCGCGGAGGAGGACAAAGAGCCCGATTGCCTACCAATTCGAGAAAAAGTCGGCCTGCGGACGGGCAGAACAATGAACAAAGGACGCCTGCAAGTCCGCAAACAAGAGCAAAAGTCGGCGAATTAGGTCGAAAATAGGCGTTTTTTGCGCCCTTTTTGCGCGCTTTTTTGCATGTGTTTTGCGGCGAATTTGTACATAATTCATGTACACAATTGCCGATTAATCCATGGTTTCAGTCCAGGATTTAAGTATGGACGTGAGCATAGCGGAAGCCAGAAGGCGTTTGCCGGAGTGATCCCTAGCCGAGTTCTCAATCCTCGGCGCATCTGTCTTTGCGCCTGGGGTCTGGTCGACACATTCATGACTGCAGGGCGGGCGTCAGACAATAGCCCCAGGCGTAAACCTGGGGACCCCATCACAGCCATTTCTTCAATACTCAAGTACGCGGCGCAGCCGCGGTCAAGCCCATCGTCGGTGGTATCCAAAAGGCACCCGCCGTTGAACCCCGGCGCAGACGACCAGCCGCCCGCATTTTCAAGCCTTCTTTGGCAAAGTGAACATGTAGAATGAAGGCACAACAGGACGGTGGGCGTTCCGCGTAACGCAACGATTCTATGCCGCTTAGCAATGACCAGCGCATCCGGCTTCTTGACGCGATCGAAACGAATGCACTTGTGTTTCTGTGCGGTGCCGGCCTATCGATACCATCGCCGAGCAATCTTCCCTCGGCTGTGAGAGTAGCTAACATTTGTTATGACTGTCGGAGAGCGATTGAACCCCTGGATGCCGCACTCCGAGACGATATCGATGGTTTAGCCGGGTTTTTCCACGCCCGTGGCGACTTCAAGCGGGTTTTCATCTCGCTGGTTCCGTGGAATGAAATGTTGGGCATGCCGAATGTTGGTCACGCTGCCGTGTCCGACTTCCTGATATGCCGGGCCGCCCATGCAGCCATGTCAACAAACTTCGACCGGATGATCGAATCGTGGGCTCAGAACTTCAAGGTCGACCTGCGCGGTGCCCTTGACGGACAAGAAGCTACCAATTTTTCTGCCTTTGTTAGCCCCTTGCTCAAATTCCATGGGTGTATCGACAGAGGCAGGGATCGCACGCTATGGACGCAGGGCCAGCTCTCCGAGTCAGAGATTAGGACGAGGCTTGAGAGCTGTTCGCAGTGGATGAATTTACATTTACCTGGTAAGCACCTCGTCGTGGTTGGGTTCTGGAGCGATTGGAAATACCTGAACCGAGTTCTGTCCGATGCGTTCACCATCAACACAGCCAGCGGAGTCACCGTGGTCGATCCAAGTCCGTCGGCGCAACTCGAAGCGAAGGCACCCGAGCTCTGGGCGAAGTTAACCGGCTTAAGCGATAAATTTGAACACCTGCAGGAGTCAGGTGCCTCTTTACTCAACGAGCTAAGGTTGGAATACTCGAAAACTTGGACTCGGCGTTTCTATGCGCTGGGGGAAGCCATCCAAAATGCACCCACAGGAGCAGCAGGGGCAGGCCCGCCGACCCCTGTTGCGGCGACTGTAGCTTCGCACAACCCGGACGGTCTCGATGTGGAGGCCTTGTACGACCTGCGACGAGACGCCGAGGGGACACCCTATTCAAGGGCAGCCACTCAAAAGGCGCCACCCGTCCAGTCTTCGATGGCCTCGTTTGCGCGTTTAACGCTTCTGGACCGCGGAGCGACTCAGGTCAAATCCTGGCTATCGTTCAAAGGCACAACCGTTCGAATCGTTAACGGAGCAGGCCAGCTTCTTGAGTTAGTTCAGAGCGAATACGTTGAGCCCGCTTCGATGCCGAGCGCGAAAATGGTGATTTGTGCGGGAGCAATGAGAACCGGCGTACCCGCCTCGATCATCACAAGGGGAAAAGGATTGAGCATCGTCCGGCCATCCCCGGCTGCGGGCTCAAGGTGGCTCACGTGGGAAGAGGCGAAGGGAGAACTTGGGATATGATCGACATCTTTAGCACGGCTCAAGCGGTCTTGCGCGAAAGCGGCTACTGGACTCGGCTCTTTCCGTTCGAGCAGACCTCCATCCTGTCTTTTGAGGACGAATCAATTCTAGGATTCTGCTACATCTTCGCTGACGTGAACACATTGTTGTCAAAGTGGCGGTCCAAGGAGACCGAGCTCATAAATCATCACGTTGTTCGGTTTCGTTCTGCGGGCGAGAAGTCTTGGAACATTTACTCCGTCCTTCTCTGCGGCGAGGTCGCGGACCAAACTCAAACGCGCAAGGCTCGACAGATTGAGGAGAACCTCGAACGCACCAGGAAGATCGTCGCTTGCGGTGCCTCGACGAGGGAGGCCGTGCAGCGCTCGCTGTTACCCCTGCTACGGCTGCAGTATCGCCCAAGCCTGCAAGCTGAAGGTCTAGGTGATCGCCTACGACGCAGAATCTCGACAATCGCGCCATCTGCTGCCAGCGTCGCCCTTAGAGATGACGTGCCACCCATTGAAGTTGTTCGCCTTTTGGAGGGTCAGCCATGAAATTAGATTTCGTTGAGGTCGCTGGCTTCAGAGGCTTCAAAGGGAAGACGACATTCGAGTTCGACTCGGGCTTCGCGGTCCTCACAGGAAGGAACGGCGTGGGCAAGAGCTCTGTGTTTGACGCGGTCGACTTCGCCTTGACCGGCACGATCAACAAATACCGTGTGAAGGGGGCCAAAGGCGGCGGGCTCGACACCCACATCTGGTGGGTTGGCGCCGGGGCACCCAGCGCAGAATACGTTCGCGTTGGTTTCGTCGATTCGGACGGCTCAAAATTTGAAGTTAGGCGCAGCAGGGAGCAGGGTCTGGAGTCATCGGAGGAGGAGATATCCCGCCGGCTTTGCACACGCAACGTGAGCTTTCAGGAGTGGGCCGGGACACTCATGCGGACCAGCCTGATACGCGACGAAACGATCGCGGCGCTCAGCTTGGACCTCACCGAGCAAGAGCGGTTCTCTGCAGTACAAGACGCGATGGGAGGGCTAAAGAGCGCTGACTACGGCGAGCGAACGAGGGCGATCCTCAAGGCCGCTGAGACAGCCCTAAGCCAGCAGGACCAGAAGGTCATCGCAATCCAGAGCGATCTGGGGAGGGCTCTGGGCTCATTAACGGAGATTCAAAGCATAGTCGCGAATAGTGCGGAGATCGTCGAGGCTGAGAACCTAGTGAGATCGGTTCTGGGTCGCACGCTCCAAATGAATGCCGAGGGGATAAGGGAGCTCCGTGCAATCGTTGCCGAACGCCTAAGCTCGATAAAACCCTTGATCGACGCGGCCGCAGACTTGGAACGTATCGAGGGTTCCCTGAGTTACCTAAACTCGGCTGATGGGAGGGCAGAGATCGATCGGCGGTTGAGAGAGCGAGACAAGCTCGCCGAGGCTCGCGCTGTCGCCTGCGAACAGCTCGCGGCGGCTGAGGCGCGCTATGCAGAGGAGCAACGACGGGACACGTTGATCTTTCACTTAGCGGCGTTATTGGAGCACGGCGAAGCAATCGGACTTGTCGAGGGACACTGCCCTCTGTGTGAATCCGGGCGCACGCAGAAAGAGTTTCTTGGTGCGCTTGCTTCTCTGAGACAGCGGCTCGCTGAGAGGGGAGCGCGGGCGCAGCAGCTCTCTTCCGCGGTGGACGCGGCTCGTCGGGCAGTCGCCGAGCTAGATTCAGAGCTCAAGGCAGCGAATGAGGCCTACACAGATTTGACTTCCGAGCAGTCCAGAATTTCGCAGGAACAACTGAGAATTGTGTCGGTGCTAAGTCGGTGGGGAGAGGACCCATCGATTACCAGCCCCTCCGTGCTGCGCGACATCATTCTGCGCCGCAAGGAGGCGACCGCGACATTAGAGCAAGCTCTAAACATGGCCCAGAGCTCCACCGCTGCGGATCGATTGCTCGCGATGCAGAATCGCGTCAGCAACTTTCACCAGTCGATTGAAGCGGAGACCGCGAGACTGAATTCACTGGTTCGCGCACTTGAAGTTGCAAGGCAGATCGACAAGGCCAATAAAGTGGTCGCCAATGAACTTCTAACCGAACAGTTTGAAACGGTCTTGCCCCTCTTGAAGGAGCTATACCTTCGCCTGCGCCCGCACTCCGAGTGGCAGGAGATTGAGACTGACATCGGCGGCCATGTTCGCGCGTCACTGAATTTCACAGTAGGGGAAGGAAAGAACCCACAGTTTCTTTTCAGCAGCGGCCAGCGACGCACTGCAGGAATCGCCTTCTTGCTCGCGATTCATCTCTCGAGGCCGTGGTGCAGATTTGAGACCCTACTTCTCGATGACCCGGTTCAGCACATCGACGATTACAGGGCGCTTAATCTCGTTGAGGTATTGGCATCGATCCGTCGAACTGGGCGCCAGGTAATTGTGGCCGTTGAAGACACTGCTCTCGCTGATCTTTTATGTCGCCGACTCAGGAGCGTCGTCGGGGATGAAGGGAAGAGGTTCGACTTGACAATCGGACTAGATGGCTCCGCGACAATTCAGGACGAGGCTCGGATCCGTCCCCTGCCTGGCGCCGTTATGGAATTGGCAGAAGCATCATAATCTGATCGGAAACCGTTCGCCGATCTGCCTGGGCATGCTCCTGGGTTGACGAGAACAGGTCCATGCGCCCGTTGAGAACGGACTTCTAACGGCAAGTCGGCATATCGGAAGGGTTCGGTTGGTGACGAGGGCCTGAACGCGGATTCTGCCGGGGTTGAAGAGGCTGCGGAAAGACTCGGGATTTGGAGTGAGATGGGCGGAAAGCGTCCCTCCGGGGCTAAAGCCCGCGTTGTTTTTGCGGCTTTATGCGGGGGTTGAAACCCCCGGCTCCCTCCGGATTGAATGGAATCCCTTTTCCCCACGCTGAAGCGCGGGGCTAGAGCATTTTACCTATTGGTGTAGAGTGCGGCGTGGACCGGGAGGTCCAC
>JBKQRH010000135.1:0-12324 GCA_052326045.1 Occallatibacter sp.
CCAACTGGCTATAGGCAAGGCCCAGTGAGCGGAGCAGCTCCACGCGGCCTATCTCAAACCAGACCAGGTAGTTGGCATAGTAGACGATGCCCATCTGGTCGGTTTCGGCGTAGCGCACTCGAACTTCAGTCGTCACAGGCATGAAGCGGTCTCCCGGTGTCTGAGAATGAATGAATTACGTCCCCGGTTTTCCACGTGGAACACGATCTTTTCCACATTCTTCCTTGTTTCTCCGGGTTTTAACCGCTCGAATTCACAAAGGACGGGTTGAGGTTCATGGTTTCCCACCCTTGCGCAAGTAAAAAGCCGCAAGGATGGGGCACATGGGCTTTGGAGGAACTTTCGGCCCGATACCGCAGAGCCGGCCCTGCGGGTAGAGCGAAACCAGGGTTACCGAGTCCTGCTGAGTTTTGTGCAGGGTCGCCGCTTCCTGATGGTCGCGTCGATTTGAACGCCTCGGTTTCGGAATACACCCTCCCTGGTTCCGCTATAGTCGAACGCTGGTCCCGTCCGGCTGCGGCGGAGGAGAGCTGGGAGACAGTGCTCACGGCTTCAAATGCGTAAAGACCGGTAGCTTGGTTACGTCGTTGAAGATGACAACGACGGCAAGGGCCATCAGCATCACAAACGCCGCCTGGTAGATGCGCTCCTTGACGCTGATGCTGATCTCGCGGCGCAGGACGCCTTCGATCAGCAGGAACAAAATCATGCCACCGTCCAGGATGGGGAAGGGGAGCAGGTTGAGGATGCCCAGGTTGAGGCTGATGAGCGCCGCCAACCCGAACTTGGGGGACCATTTCTTTGCCTCCGCCGCTTGCCCGGCCATCTGGGCGATCCCCACTGGCCCTGAGAGCTGTGAAGCGGAGACTTTGTGCGTCAAAATTCGACCAAGCATATCGATTATGAGCGTGGAGTTCTCGACGCAGAAATCCTTCGCTTCATCGATGGCAGGTGAGATTAACATCGGCTCGTCGTGCGTAGGAATGTCCGTTGGTGGAAAGTAGTTGAAGCCTATGCGCCATGTCCCATCCTGCATCGATGGGTGGACCAGCATAGGGGCAATCATCTGACCGTTGCGGCTCACGCTCAGCGTCACTGGCTTGCCGTGCCCCGATTGCAGGTATGCGATCATAGGTTCCAACGTGTGAAAGGCGTGGCCATCCGCCGCAAGGACCATATCGCCGCCGAGCATGCCTGCATTTTGGGCGGGCGAATTGGGAATAACCGACTCCACTTTGATGGGGCTCTTTACAAACTGCAGGAAGAGGCCCGCCTGACTCAGGTCAAATATCCTTCTCTTGTCTTTACTATCGGCGGAGAGGCGAAAGGTCAGCGGCAGGTCTTTACCCTCCCGCTCAACAGTGACGGGTACGCTCCGGTTGACACTTTGGCGGGCGATGGTCTCAATCTGATACCAAGAGGGATTGTTCAAGTTGTTGAAGCTTTGGATAACATCGCCGGGCAGAATGCCGGCCTGTGCAGCCGGCGAGCCATCGCTGACCCACTCGACGACGATGGGATGGATCGCGGGAACCTCGTTGATCACGCTGAAGTAGAAGAACATCAGCACAAAGGCCAGAACGAAATTGGCCACGGGACCAGCCGCGCCGATCAACATGCGCTGCCAGCGGGGGTGCGAGGTAAGGGCGCCGGGGTCGTCCACCGGGGCTACGGTGGCCTTGCCGGTGGCGGCGTCGCTGAGTTCGCTGAAGTTTTCTCCGGTCATCTTGACGTATCCGCCCAGCGGAGTGGCGGAGATGCAGTAGTCGGTTTCGCCGATCTGGATGCCGAACAGGCGCGGAGGAAAGCCGATGGAGAACCGCTCGACGCGGACCTTGCAGAGCTTGGCGACGGCAAAGTGGCCGAACTCGTGGACCACCACCATGATGCCGAGCAACACGATGAAGGCGGCGACAGATACCAGAAATTCATGCATAGATGTGCGGTTTTTCCCTCGATAAAGCGCGCGGAGCCCGATCCGCGACCTTACGCCAACAGCGCACGCGCCGTTTCGCGCGCCTGCCGGTCGGCGGCCAGCACCTCGGCAATGGCGGCCGGGTGCGCCTCAGGCGTGGATGCGAGCACCTTTTCAATTGTACGCGGGATTCCGGTGAAGGGGATGCGGCGGTCAAGGAAAGCCTCGACGGCCACCTCGTCGGCGGCATTCAGGGCGATGCAATGGGCTCCGCCCTTCTCCGCCGCTGCAAAGGCCAATCTCAAACATGGGAAGCGCTCGAAATCGGGCGGCTCGAAGTCCAGGCGGCTGAGCGCGGCCAGGTCGAATGTGAGCGTGGAGGCCGGCCGCTCCGGATAGGCCAGGGCGTAGAGGATAGGCAGCCGCATATCAGTAACCGAAATCTGCGCCAGGATCGACCCGTCCACATATTCCACCAGCGAGTGGACTGTGGACTGCGGATGCACCGTGATCCGCACCTGGGCCGCCGTCACGTCGAAGAGCCGGCAGGCCTCGATGACCTCCAGGCCCTTGTTGAGCATGGTGGCTGAGTCGATGGTGATGCGCCGGCCCATCACCCAGGTGGGGTGCTTGAGCGCCCGCTCCGGCGTAATGGCGGCGAACTGGTCGAGCGGAAGCTGGCGGAAGGGTCCGCCGGAGGCCGTCAGCCAGATGGTCTTCACTTCAGAATGAGCGCCGACACGCAGGCATTGGTGAACTGCATTGTGTTCGCTGTCGATGGGCAGGATGGGCACATTGCGCTGGCGCGCGGCGCGGGTGAGTATCTCGCCCGCGGCCACCATGCACTCCTTGTTGGCCAGGCCCACAGGCTTGCCGGCCAGAATCGCCGCGTGCGTGGCCTCCAGGCCGGCGACGCCCACGATGGCCGAAACCACAAAGTTCGCTTCCGGCAGGGTCGAGCAGGCGACGGTCCCTTCGGTTCCGTGGACTACCTCGATACCGGTGACCCCGGCCTGTTTGAGCTTAGCGGCAAGCTGCGCGGCCAGCTCTTCGGTGGCCAGTGAGACCACCCGCGGCCGCCAGCGAACGGCCTGGGCAAAAGCCTCTTCGAGGTTGCGCCCGCAGGCGAGCGCGGCCACTTGATAGCGGTCGGGAAACTGCTCGACGATGGAAAGGGTGCTCTGCCCGATGGAGCCGGTAGAACCGAGAATGGCAAGTCGCTTCAAGGGATTTTTGAAATTCCGCGGTTCCATACGGAACCGATCCTGCCGAACCCATCTAAGGTGCCCATTTCAATCAAGCCGTTCCGAAAAAGAGCTCGAAAAAACCTTAGAACCACTGGTGAATAACCTGAGCGTACCACAGCACCGGAGCGGCCAGCAGCAGGGCGTCGATGCGATCCAGGACCCCGCCATGGCCGGGCAGCAGGTTCCCCGAGTCCTTGACGCCGGCGGAGCGCTTCAGCGCCGACTCGACCAGATCCCCCACCTGCGCGGACACGTTCACCACCACGGCCAGGCCCAGCCAGTACCAAACGTCCTCGGGATAGGAGAGCTTGGCCGAGTTCCAGGTTTCAAGCAGAGCGGCCAGGCCGAGCAGGCCGCCGGTTACCAGCAGGCTGGCGGCCAGCGCTCCCAGCGCGCCCTCCCAGGTTTTGTTGGGGCTCAGCGTGGGCGCCATCTTGTGCCGGCCCCAGGCGCTGCCTACGTAGAGAGCGGCAATGTCTCCGGCCCAAACCACGCACATCAAAAAGACGAGCAGCGACGGCCCGTTGCTCATCTCGCGCAGGGCGGGCAGGGCGATCAGGGTGAATCCGACGTAGAGCAGACAGAAGATGGAGACCGCTGCGTCCGCCATCATCTGCTCAAGAGACGAGCGGAAGGTGCAGTAAACCAGCAGGCCCAGGCTTAGGCCGCCGAAGATGGGCGCGGTTTGGTCGGGGTATTCAAAGTTGCCGGCAAAGAGCGCCAGAAGGGCTACGAGCACCGCAACGCGCGGCGGTTTGGCGCCGCCTCGCTCCGCCAGGCCCAGATATTCCCAGCCGGCCAGCGCAGCGACCGCGGCAACCGCCAGGGTAAACAGCCACTGCCACCCCGGCCCCAGAAACACCAGGACCAGAACCAGCGGAATCAGGATGAGGGCGGTAAGGACGCGTTTCATTCAGGGTTGAGAATACACTGCCGGGGCGGGGTGCATGTGATTCCTTCGTCTTCAAAGGCTCTGTGCGGCCAGTGAGGCACAACCCCTCAAATACATAAACAATGTATTGACAAACTGTTTGTCTTTCTATATCCTATTGTTTGCCGCTGAGGAGTGAATTGTCCGAAAGAGCGCGGTGGAAAGGGCATCATATGAACCACGGATTAAGTGATCAAGTTCGCGCTGTTGCCGTGAAGAGGTATGTGCATCCAGCCATACTCGCGGGGAGAGCGCAGTTTTCTATTGCTGTGCGGGATATTATGCAGTACCTGAAGGCCGAGGGTTTTCCGGCCAGGAACTGGCCTCAGGTCTGCACGGCACTTCGGGCTGAGAAGTTTCTTCGCACAAACGGGCTTGAAATTGAAAGCGTCGATGGACCACCATCCAAGGAGAGCACTACGGTGGTCGTCCGGTATCGTGTGGCAAGTCGCGGCACGGAATCGGGCGTCGCAAAGAATTCGCCGGAGGGCGGGGGAACCGAACCTCAGGACGAAGACCCCTCGGACCGAGCGCTCCGGCTGACAGAGAGATTGCGCGGGTTGCTCAAAGAGGAGTTTGCTGAGTACGGCGGCGGAGAAGCTTTTCTGCGGTGGATACGGTCGGAAGATGAGGACGCCGCATGAGCCGTATCTATTGGGACAGTATGCTGTTTATTTATGTGCTCGAAGGCCACCCGGCGTTCTCTGCACGAGCACAGCATCTTCTCGATCGGTCCTATCGGCGGGGTGACTCGCTTTATACAAGTTACCTAGCCCTTGGCGAGATAATGGCAGGTGCGGAGAAGTCTACACAGCCGCAAAAGGCACTGGCTGTACGCCAGACTCTCGATGAGATGGGCTTTTCCTATTTGCCATTCGACGATGGGGCTGTCGCACCGTTCAGCAGGCTTCGGGCAAAAGAAAAATTGAAAATCGCTGATTCAATCCATCTGGCCTGCGCGGCCTCCGTCGGCATTGACCTGTTCTTCACGGGCGACAAGCAGCTTGTCAGGCTGGATGTTCCAGGAATTCAGTTCATTGCCGATTTCAACAACCCTCTCTTTTAGATTTATTCCTGCGAAATGTATACATGCGTCTACGGCGGCTAAACCGCCGCAGACGCAACCAAGAAAAAACCGAGTAGACCGGAATACTTCACCCCGCCGCGATCCTGATGCGTTCGGGATTCTCTTCGACCTCACCGACGGATTCGCTCAGTCCGCCGTAGCGGCGCTCCCGGAGCTGGAAGTCGGCGATGGCTTCCAGCAGATGAATGCCACGGAAGTCCGGCCAGAGCCGTTCGGTGACGAAGATCTCGGTGTAAGCAATCTGCCACAACAGGTAATTTGAAAGCCGCATCTCGCCCGAGGTGCGGATCAACAGGTCGGGGTCGGGCATGTGCGCCGTGTAGAGATGGCGGTGAATGTCCTCTTCGGTGATGCGCTCCGGGCTGATGTGCTTGAGCTTCATCTCGGCCGCGAGCGAGCGGAAGGCGTCCACCAGCTCCGAGCGTCCGCCGTACTTCAGGGCCAGGGTGAGGGTGGTGCCGGTGTTGCGCGCCGTGGTCTCCTCGGCCCAGCGCATCTTCTCCTGAACCTCGGCGGGCAGCTCGTGGATGCGCCCGATGTAGCGGATGCGCACGTTGTTGTCCATCATGCGCTGCACGTTGCTTTCAAGAAAGCTCTTGAGCAGGCGCATGAGAAAGTTGATCTCGGCGCGGGGACGGCGCAGGTCGTTTTCGATGGAAAAGGCGTAGAGGGTCAGCCAGGGCAAGCCGATGCGCGAGGCGGTTTCCATGACCAGTTGAACGCTCCTCGCGCCCTGCTGGTGGCCGATGAATCGCTTCAGCGAGCGGCGGCCGGCCCAGCGGCCGTTGCCGTCCATGATGATGGCCACGTGTTCCGGCAGGCATTCGGGCTTCAGCGTCGCATAAACAGCGCGCTCCTCAGAGGTCAGCTCATGGATGCGCAGCGTGCCGGATGGAAGCAAAGGATTCGCCTCTACAATGAACCCCGGCACACGATCTTCCCGGCAGCGGGAACCGAGGTATCCACAATCGACCGTAGCACAAGCGCCCACGGGCCGCAATCACCCGGCAGCCTGTCCACAAGCGCCCGGGAGGCAAAGCCGCGGCAGAAGAGAAATTGCCGTCAGCCCGCTCAAGAAACCGGAAGCGAGACCTTCCCGCCCGCAGGAAACGTTCCCGGTCTTATGCGGTGCGGCGGCGGCCTATGGCCGCATCGCGCACGGCACCATAGACCAGCGTCCGGCGCAGCGAGTCCAGATGGGGCAGCAAAGCGGCAATCTCGGCCAGGAAAGGGTCGGCAAAGATGGCGCATACTTCCTCGTCGCGACGGCTGCGCGCGTCCCGGACCAGTTGGCGCACGTCTACATCGAGAGCCGCGGCCAGCCGCTCCAGCGAACCCAGAGTGGGAATCGCCTTGCGGTTTTCAATTTTGGAAATATAGGTGCGAGGCACCATCATGCGCCCAGCCAGTTGACGCTGGCTCATGTGGCGCGCCTTGCGAATCTCGCGCACCTGCGCGGCCACCTGCAACCCCGCCTCGGCCGAAGCGGGAACGGGTGGGCTGGCCACCAGTTGCGGGACCTGCGGCGCAGGCTCCTCCACATCCAGGGGCTTATGGCATTTTCTGCAAAGGGAGTTGCTGGTTCTGAACTGAACCAGGCTGCAATAATCGCAGCGCACTACTTCGCGT
The DNA here is from genome assembly GCA_052326045.1 of Occallatibacter sp. Taxonomy (GTDB): domain Bacteria; phylum Acidobacteriota; class Terriglobia; order Terriglobales; family Acidobacteriaceae; genus Telmatobacter. The sequence continues at coordinate 6,810 of JBKQRH010000135.1, forward strand.
GCTTCCACGCTCACTAAGGTGGTAGCCATGGGTTGTGCGCGGAGTGCCAGAGCTGGTCCTCCGGGGTGCATTTCTGCACCGCGATGTATGCTACTTTCGTGGAAGTGAACCATAATTGTCAAGTACAAACTTAGGGTCAAACCCAAGATTCACCCATCATACCCTGAAAAACCGGAAAAAACACGAACCATATTGATCAACCGTGGAGAAAAGTATGAGCACAGACGGCAGTTCACAATTCGCGCGCGAAGGCTACGGACGCGCCCAGGCCTGGCAACTGCTCACCGAATGGACCCAGAGCGAGAGCCTGCGCAAGCACGCGCTGGCTGTGGAGGCCTGCGTGGCGGCCTGCGGCGAGGCGCAAGCCGGCCGGCTGGGATTGGCCGGCCCCGAGCACGCGGCGATGGTGGAGCTTTACTCGACCACGGCCCTGCTCCACGACTTCGACTACGAGCGCCACCCCACGGCCGAGGAGCATCCCTTCGTTGGCGTCCGGGAACTGGAGCGGCTGGGTTGGCCCGTCGAACTGCGCACCGCCATTCTGAGCCACGCGCAATACTCCGGCGTGCCCCGCGTCACGCATCTGGATAAGTCTCTGTTTGCCTGCGACGAACTGGCCGGCTTTCTCGTCGCCTGCGCGCTGGTCAAGCCGTCCAAAGCCATCGCCGACGTGGAAGTGTCTGGGGTGCGCAGGAAGATGAAGGACAAGGCCTTTGCGCGGGGCGTGAACCGGGCGGACATCATTCAGGGCGCGGCGGAACTGGGCGTGGAGCTGGACGCGCACATCGCGTTTTGCATTGAGGCGATGAAGAAGCGGGCTGGGGAGTTGGGGCTGTAACTCAGCGCAGCCCGAGTCCGGACTGGTGGGACAAAGGTTCGAGCCTCAAATGTCGATCTTCCGCGCCACCCGCGCCCCGATGCGGTTCAGGCTCTTGACGGCCCACCCTCCGATACGTAAGAGTGCAGTTCGTTCCGCATGGCGATGGCAACGATTCCCCGGTTGCTATATGTGGCCGAAATCACCGGCTTTTCGAGGGAATTTTGCGCTACGATAGGTAGTTCGGTTAATCGTCCGCATGGAGATCAGCCAATAGGTTGTCGATGCTGCCCACTGTGACCAGTTCGCCGCGGCGCGCGGCCTTCATGGCCTCCACGGTTTCAGCATTGGGCATCAGAGGTTCGAAGGGAAGGGCGCGCTCGGCGACCGTCCGCATAAGCAGCATGCGGAAGGCGTCGGAAAGAGTGAGACCGGCTGCGGCATAGATGGCCGTGGCCTCTTCCTTCACACGAGCGTCAATTCTGGCGCGGACTACGGCATTGGCGGGCATAGGAGTCTCCTGAGCTACATCGTAGCCCAATACGTCAACATTTGTAAAATCAATACGTTCAGTAGGAATCAATATACTTGGCACACCTAAATTAAAGGATGAATTGCCCTTAGAGGGGCACTCCACTTTCTCCCGACTATCTATGGGTTTTGTATGAGCTTATCAATTCCCGGGATGACGCGATTCGTGATCGTGTCCGCGCAAAGCTGCAAAACATTATCCACCGGGACGTCGGTAACCTCTACCGACAGCGCCGATTCGTCGAATGATAAAAACGGATGGACGATGCCTCGTTCCACATACACAGCATCGGAGAGCTCATCGGTGGAGTGGAGCGTCGGCTTGACTTCTGTGCCATCATGCAAGGGGGAGAGGTCGTAACTGTCGATTCGGGGCGACCGGATATGTTCAAACTGGTAGGCCTGCGGATTGACGATGTGGAGATGTCTGTGTTTGTCAATGTTTGCGAGCTGCTCCAGCCATCCCAATTGCAAAGGCCCGCTCCCTTCGTTGTACGGTTGCAATGCCTCGATGAATGTAAAAGCCTGTATGGTAATCCCTGGCAACGATTTTTCGAAGAAATTAAACGGGAGTGGCGCTCTAACGGGAGTCGGGGGATTCCCCTTTCTAGGAATCTCGATACACAGGGGAAACTGACAGCGATTCGGCCACTTCGCAGGCAAGGTGACTCTCATGGGATTTGCCTTGACTAGTTCGAATGCCAAGTGATCGAGCGCCGACCGGAGATGATAAACAATCTCTCCCGCCAAGATAGCAATCTCCGCGGGAGGTTCGTTAGGAAAACGCAGCTTCTTTGCGCCGTCACTCTCTTCGACGACGAGGTTCGTGTCGTCGCTAGCGTATTCCTTGGCTCGGCCCTGGAGAGTTTCGATGTGCTCCACAGCCCGTTTGACTTTGAGCTTTGCAGACTCAATTCCGTTAAGCATAGGCCAGAATTTTACCATTCATGGTGTGCCGAGTATATTTACGTCGTTTAGTATTCCTGAGGCCTCACCCCAGCGGGTTTTTCGCCCTTAGTTCGGCCACAATCTCTGCCGCGGCCACGCGCGCCTGCTCCGCCTGGTCGGGCGAGAAGCTGATGGCGCCCACGCGGGCATGGCCGCCGCCGCCGTAGCGCTCGCAGATCTGCGCCAGGTTCACCATCTTCTCCGGGCTGGCCTTGGCCCAGGGGTTCGAGCCTACCGAAACCTTGGTGCGGAAGCTGGACTTCGACAGTCCGATCGAGTACGTGGCGTGGGGATACAGATAGTAGGGGATGAACTTGTTATAGCCCTCTTGCTGCTGGTCGGTGATGTCGAAGAAGATGGTTCCGTTGCGCTCTTCGGCGCGGTCGCGGATCAGTTCCAGCGCCTGCCGGTGGCGCTCGAGCAGGGGCGGCAGCAATTCCGCCACAAAGGGCTGGCTGAGCACCTCGGCCAGCGGCAGGTCAGTCAGCAGCGGGATGAGCCGCGGAATGAAGGCCGGGTCCTGGGTGGACTCGATGATCAGCGTCAGCTTCATGGCCGGAGCGGCCATTGCCACGGCCGCCTCGGGGCTCTCGTACCGCGCGCCGTCCACAATATCGGCCCAATGAATCAGCTCCGCCACCGGCGCGGGGTCGAAGCCGAAGCGGGTCGAGGCGATGTGCGCCAGAAAGCCGGTACAGGAGGTGTAAGCGGGGTCGTAGAATTTGCGCGAGCCGCAGGCCGGATCCCGCTGGCAGTCGAGGAAGTTCTGCTGGTCCTCAGGGGTGAGAAACGCCGAAAGATGGTGGTCGAACCACCACGTGATCCTGGGCGAAGCCGAGTATTTGAAGTCGACGATGGCGTTTTCGTCGCCGGTAAAATCGCACTCGTCAAAGAGCGCGCCGGCGCTGTGCATCAGGCCATGATACTCATAGCTGGCTCCGCTGGCGATGCGATCGCGATGGAAGCGCGTGAAGAGCGAGGCTGAGCAGGCTCCGTCAAAGCATTTGTCGTGGTAGAAGACGCGAACCCTCAAAACCTGAGCTCCCCCTATGGCGAGAAAATTGAAATACCGGAACTGTCAAGCATCAAGGGAGCAGCCGCTTATGTCAAGGCGGGGTCAGTTTTCTCCGGCTCTCCGGCGGCGCGACTGTTCGTTTATGGACAGTCGGTTTCGATTCTGAACATGCGGGAACTGTCCGGCCCGCATCCTGGCGATCTAAGTCATTTACAGTCAATGGCTTAACGACCAGGAGGTTTGGCGGGACAAATGCACTCTCCATGGACGAGTTCTCAACCGAAGGCCGGTAGGAAAGCGGGAATTCCATGTACACCGTGCTTCAGGACCTGCGTTTCGCGCTGCGCCAGTTGCGCCAGTCGCCGGGCTTCACGCTGGCCGCGGTGCTGTCGCTAGCCCTCGGCATCGGCGCCAACACCGCGAGTTTCAGCATCATGGACGCCGTGATCCTGCGCCCTCTGGCCATCCCGGACCTGGACCGCGTGCTGACCGTCCAGGAGCAGCAGGGCCGCGGAGAGTTGAAGCCGGCGGCGCTGGCCAACTATGAGGACTGGCAGCGCCAGAACCGGTCCTTCGAAGAGCTGGCCGTTTACCGCTCCACGGCCATGGCGTTGACCGGGGCCGGCGATGCCGAGCAGGTGCAGGCGGGGCAGGTCTCGCCTAATTTCTTCTCCGTGGTGCGGGCCAACCCGATCCTGGGCCGGGTCTTCTACACGAACGAGACCGAACCCGGCCGCAACAGCGTGGCCATGCTCAGCGGCTACTTCTGGAAGCACCATTTCGACGCCGACCCCGGCATTCTGGGCCGGAAGATCGAGCTGGACCAGCATGCCTACACCATCGTCGGCGTCATGCCGCAGACGCTGCAATATCCGCCCGCCACCGATCTGTTGATCCCCTTTGCGCCGGACGCCGAGCAGCTTGGAAATCGCGGCGCGCACGATTATCTGGTTTTGGGCCGCCTGCGCACGGGCGTTACGCCAGACCAGGCGCAAGCGGAGATGAACGTCCTCGCCGAGCGCATGGCACGGAACTACCCGGCCACCAACCAGGGATGGCAAATCAAGCTGGTGCCTCTGCTGAACGACCTCAACGGCTTTTACGTGCCGTTCTTTTTCAGCCTGATGCTGGGCGCCACGCTCTTTGTCCTCCTGGTGGTCTGCGCCAACGTGGCCAATCTGCAACTGGCGCGCGGCATTGCGCGCCGCCCGGAGTTTGCCATGCGCACCGCGCTGGGCGCCGGCCGCTGGCGCATCACCAGGCAGTTGCTCACCGAAAACATTTTGCTGGGGCTGGTTGGCGCGGCTGGCGGCCTGCTGGTTGGCCAGGTCTACATGCGTGTTTCCGTCCTCTCGCTGCCGCCGGCGGTGGGCCGCTTCATCACCGGATGGTCCAACATTTCGTTAAACCAGCGCGCCATGGCCCTATCTTTGCTGCTGGCCGTGGGAGCGGGCGCAATCTCCGGCTTTGCGCCGGCGCTGGCGGCCCTGCGCGTCAACCTGGTGGATCAACTGAAGTCCGGTTCGCACGCCATCGCGGGCGCCGGCCGCAGCCGCTGGCTCAGGCACCTCTTCGCGGTGGCGCAGATTGCGCTGGCCGTAGTGCTGGTGATTGGCGCGGCGATGATGGCCAGAGGCATGGCGGGCATGTTGCATGCCGCCGACCGCTACGACCCCGCCCACATGCTCTTCTTCACCGTTCACCTGCCCGCCGCGCGCTACGATACGCCGGAGAAGGTGGCTGCCTGGCAGAACGCCAGCCTGGAAAAACTGCGCACCCTGCCTGGGGTGAAGGGCGCCGAGCTGACCACCACTCCCCCGTTGAGCGATTTCGAGATGCTGGACGATTGCCAGATTGAGAATCGCCCGCTGGTCCCAGGCAAGTTTCAAAGCGCGCTGCGAATCACGGTCAGCCCCGGATACTTTGCCGCGTTCCACATTCCCTTGGCCCCGGGAATGCCCTCCGGACGCCTGTTCAACCCCAGTGACGATCTGCACTCGCCGCCGGCGGCCATCGTGAGCCGGGGATTTGCGGTGCGCTACTTCCCTGGCGAGAGCCCGCTGGGGCATCGCATCCGCATGGGAGCGGGGCGCAACGACCAGAGCCCGTGGATGACCATCGTGGGCGTCGTCGAGGAGACGGAATACGGCTTCTTCAACGGTGTGCACGCTCCGGCGGTGTATATAGACGCCGCGCAACTGCCG
>JBKQRH010000136.1:0-13649 GCA_052326045.1 Occallatibacter sp.
GGATTCAGGACTGCGTTCCAGAGGAAAGCCGGCAGGGATTTGCTGTCGCGGCCTGACTGCGCGAGCAGCAGGGCGATCTCGGAGCTGTAGCGGTTCATGTGCTCGAGATAGATGCTCAAGCTGGGATAGGCATAGTGGAGCATGTCGTGCTTCAGCTTGCCGCGAGGGCCCTCGAACTGGGGGGTGCTGTGGGGGCCGACGCCCTCGCTGAGCCGCGCCGCCCCGCGGCGGAAAAGCCTCAGCTTGCGGTCGGGATAGAAGCCGCCGTGGCGCATCCAGCGGCCGAAGTACAGGTTCAGGCGGGGAATCCAGTAGGCGCCGTATTTGGGTTCGCGCCCATCCTCGCAGGCCAGCAGTCGGCGGATTTCGTCCTGGAGGCCGGGAGTGAGGACTTCGTCGGCGTCGAGCAGCAGAATCCAGTCCGAAGTGCAGAGGTCGAGGGCGACGTTTTTTTGCTCGCCGTGGCCGCCGAAGACATGGAAAGAGGTTTTGGCGCCGAAAGATTGGGCGATTTCCAGCGTGCGGTCCTTCGATCCCGAATCGACAACGACGATCTCGTCGGCCCAGCGAACGCTCTCCAGGGTGCGGAGCAGGTTCGCCTCCTCGTTCATGGCGATCATGGCTACGGACAGGGTTTTACGCATCGATGGAAGGATAAATCAGCGGGCGCTGGCGGCGCTGTAAGGACGACATTTCCGCGTCAACTCTGTGCGCGTATCATGGCTGGTATGAATCTCGAAGCGATGCAGGCGGCCATCCGCAAGGCCGGCTTTGACGGCTGGCTGTTCTACGACCACCATCATCGCGACCCCATCGCCGGGCGCATCCTGGGTCTGGACGGGAAGGCGCACGTCACGCGGCGCTGGTACTACTTTGTGCCGGCGGAGGGTGAGCCGCGCAAGCTGGTGCATCGCATCGAGCAAGGGCGGCTGGATTCGCTGCCTGGCGGCAAGGGGCTGTACTCCAGCTGGCAGGAGCTGGCTGCGGGGCTGAAGGCGATGCTCTATGGCGCGCGCAGGCTGGCCATGCAGTACTCCCCCAATAACGCCATCATGTACGTCTCCATGGTGGATGCCGGGACGGTGGAGTTTTTGCGCAGTCTGGGCAAGGAGATCGTGAGTTCGGCCGACCTGGTGAGCCAGTTTGAGGCGGTTCTGAACCAGGAGCAGGTGGCCAGCCACGCCGCCGCGCAGAAGGCCATTGACACGGTTCTGGCCGAGGGCTGGAAGAAGATTGGCCGCAGCCTCAGGAACGGCGACGGCACGACGGGCAAGCTGACGGAGTTCGAGATGGTGGAATGGCTGAGCTCGGCCATGCGCAACGAAGGACTGGTATGGGAAAACGGTCCCAACGTGAGCGTCAACGCGAACAGCTCCAACTCCCACTATGAGCCGACCCCGGAGCGCACGGCGCCCATCTGCGATGGCGATTTTGTACTCATCGATATCTGGGGCCGCCTGGAAAAGCCAGGCAGCATCTTCTACGACATCACTTGGACCGGGGTGGTGGGGCGCGAGCCGACGGAGAAGGAACAACTGGTCTTCGAGACGGTGCGCAATGCCCGCGACGCGGCCATCGCCGCCGTGCAGACGGCCTTTGCCGCAGGCCGGCCGATTCGCGGATACGAGGCCGACAATGCGGCGCGGTCGGTGATCCGCGCGGCCGGTTTCGGCGATTTCTTTACCCATCGCACCGGTCACAACATCGCCCAGGAGCTGCACGGCTCCGGCGCGCACCTTGACAATCTGGAGACCCACGACGAGCGCCTCCTGCTGCCCAACACCTGCTTCTCCGTCGAGCCCGGCATCTACCTGCCGGAGTTCGGCGTGCGCAGCGAGGTGAACATGCTCACCGCTCCGGGCAAGGCCTGGGTCACGGGAAAAATTCAACAGGAGCTGGTAAGAATCTGAGCGGCGGAGAACAGGGAAAAGGAAGCGCCTCAGAAGATTATCTTGAAAGGACACGGCTTGAGCCGCGTAGAACCCCCCGGTTGTTTTGAAAGGGCGCGGCCGCGGCAAGAGGGTTGCTGCGCGCCGGGGTACCTTCCTACGCGGCGCGCAGCACTGGCCGGATAGACGGTAGGTCTATCGCTTGATGATTTTGGCCAGGCGGGGGTCCTGCCAGAGAGCGGAGAAAACCGGGTCGGTATACACCATGGCCAGATCGGGGAAACGGTCATCCCTGGCTTTGCGCAAATACTCCAGGGCTCCATCGATGTTGCCGCGCTTCATATACGCTTTCGCAATCAGGTACGAAACGCGGGCGCGCTGTTCCGCCGTGAGCACCTGGGCAACAACCCCCTCCTGAGAGCTGGTCAGGACGTCGGCATCAAGCTCCAGAGCGCGGGAGTATTCGGTCATGGCGCGATCTGTCTCGCCCAGGCCCAACCAGGCTTCCGCAAGGTTGATATGAGTGGGCGCGCTCGATTCATCCATCGCCAACGCCCGCTTGAAGTAGCCGATGGCAGGATTGTACTTCCGGTTCAGCAGCGCTACTACTCCAATGTTGTTCAGCGCAGAAATGAGCTGAGGGTCGTACTTCAGCGCCTTGCCGAAGTTTTTGCTCGCCGCCCCCCTCTCGCCCAGTTGCAACTCTGCAATGCCCAGTTTGTTATAAAGCGCGGCGTTCTGAGGGGAGACGCTCAGAGCATCCTTGTAGTAGGCGACGGCCAAGTCATAATTGGCGTGAATGCGCGCCACGTCTCCTTTCACCTCTGCCGTCTTGGCGCGCTCCAGCTTGTCCGTCTTAGCCGCGTCCGGGAGGGGGTCGGTTCTTCCGTACGGGGCCGCGCAAATCAGCAGGCTTACCGCCATCATCGTCATCAGTTTTCTCATAGAGTCACCTCTCCTGCGCATGGGCATTTCGTGGAAAGCGGTGGTTCGACTTGCCGTCTCCTGCGATCGGGCCCCTGCATCGACCCCAGTAGAGATCGTAAACGGGCCGTCTACAACGCTATACCTGCTACCTGCCCGTTCCGCGGTGGTTACATCTTTGGTTGATGCAGATTAAATCCAAATACTGCTATCAGTTGCGATCGTTGCACATCCAGTAAGAAATGGCTCGTGGGCAGCACTCGGACGAGGTTAAGCGCCGTTACATCTCCCTTTTCCGCGCTATCTACACCGTTAAACAACGCTAAGAATGGTCCGGTAGGGTTAGCATAACAGCCAAGCCGTTTCACCTTCCCCGTTTTCCCCGGCCGCCCAACGCGGCGGCCGGGCGCAAATCCACGCGCGCTCCATCAAGACGCCTGCTACTTCGCTCCGGCCGGACGATAGTCCTTGTACTCGGAAATGAACATCGTGCGGCGAGTGGAGTACATGCGCGCGCCGGATTCGCCGTTGGGTACAACCTCCGTAGTGATGAAGGTTTTTACCGGCGCCACCAGCAGCCTGTCGCCGGCCTTCACCGGGCCATAGTCGATGCGCGTGTCCATTTGGTGAACAACCTCGTCAGGTTTCAATTCCGTCTCTATAATCATCCGCACCACGATTCCGGTGCCCGGATTGATGAACAGCTCGCCGTGGTAAGGCACAATGGCTTTGAAATCGCGCCATTCAGTGTTGCTTTGAAAGTTGCCCTTGACGCCCCCTCCTACACTTTGTGCCGCGCCGCCCATGTCCCCGGTACCTGAGGGCGGCACCTGAATACCATCGCCCGCGCTCACCTGCAATACCGGCAGCTCGTTCGTCATTGCTTGGTAGAAGGTAGCGACTCCGGCTTGGTTGACATTGGGGAAGCAGCATATGTCCACTTCCAGCCGGGAGTCCTTCTTAGGCACCCCGAAGGAATAGACGGCAACCTGCCGGCCATACACGAGCTCCCAGCGCAGCCACTTGATGCTACCGGCAGCCTGCGCCTGCTGAAAGATTGAGTCCAGACTGGGGTCAGGCTGCTGGAGCGCGATCATCTTGTTTGCTCCCCAGGGAGTCTTGTCCTTCTCCGAAGGCAACTTTTCGGCCCCGTGTTCGCTTGCAACCGGCGCTTCAGTGGAGTAGAAGTAGCTCGTTGCGGGATTGGGGAACAAGGAGCCAGTCTCCAAGGACTTTGCGCCTGACGATATGCCCGAACTGGGTGCAACGGCCTCCACGTTGTCCTGGTAGCGCAGCGTGGTCTTGGTTGCCGTCAAAGCGGGAGTCTGGGCGTAAACGGTGGTAACATAGGCCGTGGTCTTGGCAAGAATGGCCTGCTGGGCGGCCGCATCGGGCGCAGGAGTGGCGGGCAAATCGGAGGCTGGCGGGGCGAGATCGGCGCAGCGTGCTTCGAGCACGTAAATCTGCTCCAGCGATTGCGGGCCAGGCGCGTAAATCAGCAGATTGTTCATCGTGCTTAGCGTAAGCTCTTCACTCAGCTCAACCTGTTTGAGCTTAGTAGCCACCTCGGCATCGCTTTTGTTGGACTGCTGCATGGAAACCAGCAGATCCTTCAGTTGTTGAATAGTGAGTGTCTTGGCGGCCCATGCAGGCGCAGTCATCATCAGCATCACGAGAATCCATCCAAACCGTTTCATTTCTTCCTTCCATCGACCTGTTGTTTGAGGCTCAGGCCCGTAGCCGTAATATTGAATCGTAAGTCGTTTCCAGCTTCCATCGGGTTTCGTTCACCGGAGCCGGCTCAAGCTCCTGCCGGCTCCGGCGATCTGCCTCCGCATCGATCCCAGTAGAGATCGTGCACGGGCCGTCCACAACGCTATACCTGCTACCTGCCGTTCCGCCGGGGTTAGTTTTCCGGTGGGCGCAACCGAACTCATAGTCCTGCTATCACTTGCCGGTGCCGGGTTTTTGGCGCGGAGTGGCTTGCCGGCAGGAAGCGGGAGAGGTTACCCGCCGTTACATGCCAGTTTTCCTTGTCGACTCAACCGTTAAACGCTTCCCAGCTTAAGGATTGGGGAGCTATAGCATTACAATCAGTCCGAGTATGGACGGGAATGGAAACGATGGCGATTGAAAGCCCAGAGCCGGCCGGCCTCGAAGCACAGCGCGCGGAACTGGAGGCGGTGCTTCATTCCGAGTACTTTACTCGCGCGCCTATGCTCGCTAATCTGCTGTCGTATCTATGCGAGAAGCTCTTTGCCGGGGAAGCCAGCCAGATCAAGGAATATTCCGTCGGAGTGGAAGTCTTCCATCGCGGATCTTCCTTCGATCAGAACTCCGACTCGATTGTGCGGGTGGAGGCCAACCGCTTGCGCAAGCGCCTGGCTGACTACTACGCTGGCGACGGCGCATCGCATCGGCTCCATATCGCCATTCCTTTGGGACAATATGTTCCGGAGTTCAAATCTGCCGCTCCGCGACCGGAAGAAGGACAGCAGGCTCCCGCCGATTCCCCCGCGGCAAGCCGGTCTGGAATCGAGAGTGCTCAAACCCGGCAGGCGGAAGGGTGGCTTCGTCTCTCCGGCCGCCGGGGCTGGTGGCTGGTCGCCGCACTCGTGCTTCTGTCTCTCGGTCTCGGCTGCGCCTTGTTTTTTCTCCGGCAGATGAAGCAGGCCCCGCCGGCGGCAGTATCGAAGGAGTCCCCTGCCCCGCTGGCAGAGGCGCAGCTTGGCCCGCCGGTGGGCGAGGAGGTCCGCATCCTGGCCGGCGCAGGCCGCAGCTTTGTGGATCATGCGGGGAAACTGTGGAGCGCCGATACCTGGTTTGATGGCGGCACAGCAGTGAAAAGCTCCGTGCAGCAGATCTGGCGAACGCAGAACTCGGATTTCTACCGCACCAGCCGCCAGGGACAATTCCGCTACGGGATTCCTCTGAAAAAGGGCATCTACGAACTGCGCCTGCACTTTGCCGAGACGGTCTATGACCCGGAGTCCACCGGGACGGGCGGGGAAGGCAGCCGCATCCTGACCGTGCGCGCCAACGGCAGGACGCTGCTCACCCGCTTCGATATCGTGACCGATGCCGGAGCCAGCCGCACCGCCGATGTGAAGGTGTTCACCGACATTCAACCGGCGGCGGATGGGCTGCTGCATCTGGAGTTTTCCGGGGATGACGGCAGGCAAGCCATCCTCTCGGCTATCGAGATTCTGCCCGGCTTCCGGGGACACATCCGGCCCGTGCGAATACTGGCGCGCCAGACACCCTATTACTCCAACGACAGCCACTGGTGGAGCCCGGACAGCTACTTTGAGGGTGGCCAGTTGGCTGCCTACACGAGCCCGGTAAAAGGGACCGACGATCCTGAACTCTACGAAACCGAGCGCTGGGGCAACTTCTCCTATGCGATTCCCGTGACGCCGGGAAAATACTCCGTAACGCTGTATTTCGCGGTGCGCCACGGCGACTGGGACCAGTCTTCATCCCCATCCGACGATAACAGGGCCGCGGTTGCCCATATTTTCGATGTATTCTGCAACGGAAATGCGCTCCTGAAGAACTTCAACCTTACCAGGGAGGCGCGCGAGACGGATGTGGTCATTCGCAAGTTCACAGGCATCGAACCGAATGCCCAGGGAAAATTGCTTTTGAGTTTCGTTCCGGTGGAGGGCTATGCAACAGTGACCGGAATAGAAGTCCTTCCTCAGTAATCCTTCGCACTCGCTCTTGAGCCATCCTCCTACGCCACAGTGAGCACCAGTTTGCCGAAGTGGCTGGCTTCTTCCATGCGGGTGAGGGCTTCGCGGGCCTGGGACCAGGGGAAGTTTTCGCCTATGGGACGGAGTGCGGCCAGAGAGATGGCTTTGTTCATCTCCTCAAAATCTTTGCGGGAGCCGACGTAGATGCCCTGAATGTGGGCCTGTTTATGGAGGATGGAGGCGATGGGGAAAGAGACGGGATCGGCGGGACCGGAGAGCACGCCAACCTGAGCGACGACTCCGCCGATGCGAAGGGCGCGAAGAGAGCGGGGCAAGGTTCCGGCGCCGCCTACCTCGACGACCAGGTCGACGCCCTGGCCGCCGGTCTGGTCCAGCGCCCAGCGGTCCCATTCGGGGTCTTCGCGGTAGTTGAGGCCGGCGTCGAGGCCCAGAGTGTAGGCGCGGCCGAGCTTTTCGTAGCTCGAGGAGATGCCGATTACGCGCGCGCCCTGGAGGCGGGCAAACTGCAGGGCGAAGATGGAGACGCCGCCGGTTCCCAGGATGAGGACGTTGGCTCCGGGCTTGAGGTTGCCGGCGGCCAGAGCGTTCCAGGCGGTGACGGCAGCGCAGGGAAGGGTGGCGGCCTCCTGGAAGCTGAGGTGTTCGGGAAGGCTGACGAGGCCAGTCTCCTTGAGCACCACGTATTCGGCCAACATGCCGTCGATGTCGCCGCCCAGGGCTCCCCTGGCTTTGGCCGGGGTGAGGGCGCCGTCGAGCCAGTTCTGCATAAAAATCCCGGCCACGCGGTCACCGGGCTTCCACGCGGTCACGCCTTCGCCGACGGCTGCAACTACGCCGGCGCCGTCGGAGCAGGGGATGCGCGGGAGGTGCAATTTTGGGTTGTAGAGGCCCTTGATCATGAGCAGATCACGATAGTTGAGAGAAATCGCACGCACCTCGACGAGCACTTCGCCGGGACTGGGCGAGGCCGTGGGCCGCTCCACAAACTCCAAAGAATCAACGCCGAACGACGAAATCTGCCAAGCGCGCATGGGGCATCCTCCACCTATATCAGACACTATTTTGAGTTCTGGGATGCAACGATCTTCACTCCGCGGGATGCAATGCGGCGAATCCCTCGTAGAATAAAGATAGGTCTCGTGGTTCAAGAAAGTAAATCGAGGGGGAGCAGATGGCAAATGCCTTACAGCAACCGGAGGTCGAACCCGGCAACGAGTTTATGAGCGACGATGCCCGGCGGATCGCGGAACTGAACCGCACTGTGCGGGAACGGCAAAAGCAGTCGCTCAATCTGCAACGGGAAAATATTCTCTCGCAGAAGACCTCGCACCCGGCGCGGCGCGCCGCGTTGGAGGCGGCACTGGTCCAGATCGAAGCGCAGATCAAGGCCATGGGCTAGGGCCGGCTGGGAGTTCACCACGACTGCCGCTATGGCTTGCGGTGGAAGAGCAGGGAGTTGGCCTGATCCACCGAGGTCAGCGACACTCGCGCGATGTTCACATGCGCCGGCCGGCTGACGGCCCACAGGATGGCATCGGCAACGTCTTCGGGGGTGAGTGGCGTAACGCCTTTGTAGACTTTGGCCGCGCGCTCGGCATCCCCGTGAAAGCGCACCAGGCTGAAATCGGTTTCAACCATTCCGGGGTCCACGCTGGTCACCCGCACCGGCGTCCCCAGCAGGTCCTGGCGCAGGCCGTCGTTAATGGCCCGCTCGGCGGCCTTGCTGGCGCAGTAAACCGCTCCACTGGGGTAGGTGAGCTCTCCGGCGGTGGAACCCAGGTTGACCACGTGGCCGCGGCCGCGCACCACCATCCCCGGCGCCACGGCGCGGATGACGTAGAGCAAACCTTTGATGTTGGTATCGATCATCTCGTCCCAATCTTCGACATTGCCCATGTAGAGCTTGTCCAGACCGCGGCTGAGGCCGGCGTTGTTGACCAGCACGTCGATTTCCGCCCACTCCGGCGGGAGCCCGTCGATGGCGTTCTGGACGGCGCGGTAGTCGCGCACGTCGAGATCGATGGAGTGAACGGCGGCGGCGCCACGCTCCAGGGCGAGTGAAGCCACCTGGGCCAGTTTTCCGGCGCGGCGGGCCGCCAGCAGCAGCCGCACCCCCTCTTGAGCAAAGACAAGCGCTGTGGCTGCGCCAATGCCGGCGCTGGCCCCGGTGATGAGGACGATCTTTCCCTTGAGACTCATGGTTTTATCTTAGAGCCTGACCACTGGCCCTGAGATTACGCAGCCCGCCGCCAGACCATGCGATACTGGCCCACTGCCCGGTCTTCGTGGCCGTGGCCACGTAAAAGGGGGACTGGAAGAGCGCGCTGTTGACGGTAGCGGGGAACGCTTCCGGGGCGATGCCCTGCGCGGCCGCACACACAAAGGCCTCGCCCGGCGAATGGGTCATGGCGCTGATGAGGAAGTTTCCGCGGCTCTACTGCGGGGCGACGAGTTGGCGGGCGATGGCGAAGAGGGCGAGTTCCAGGCGCGTAGAGACGCCGGTTTTGTCGAAGATATTGGAGAGGTGGCGCTTGACGGTCTCTTCGCTGAGGTTGAACTGCTTGGCGATGTCGCGGTTGCTGCAGCCTTCGACAATGGCGCCGACGACTTCGAGTTCGCGTGGGGTGAGGCCGTAAGTTTGGCGCTGGGGCGGGGCGGCTTGCTGCATCAGGTCGTGGAGCGCGGAGACCAGATTGACAACGCGCTTGCCGCCGATCCAGTAGTCGCCGCCGATGACGGTGCGGATGGCGGTTTGCAGATGGCTGGCAAGGGCGTCTTTGAGCACGATGCCGCGGGCGCCGATGTGCAGGGCCTCGATGATCTGCTGGGTGGTAATGGTGGAGGTGAGGAGGAGAATCTTGACCGTGGGCGAGCCGTTCATGATGGCGCGCATGGCTTCGATGCCGGGCAGGCGAGGCATCAGGACATCGAGGAGCAGGATATCGGGCTTGAGTTCGAGGGTCTGAGTGATGGCTTCGTCGCCGTCGGAGGCGTCGCCGATCACCTCAAAACCGTCTTTCTCGGTAAGCATGTTGCGCACGCCGATGCAGACCACAGGATGGTCGTCGGCCACCACAATTCGGATCGGTCGTTCCACTTGAGCGGCTAACCTCCAAATGCCTGCCAGCCCCGGTGACGACGTTGAAGAGGGGGCATGGAAGCGGCTTTCCCTACAGTGGGAATTCTACCTCCAGCATACGCTCTAGGTTGCGGGTGGCGGCGCGCAAATCCCGGAGCACGGGGGAGTTGTTATCCAGATGGTTACTATTCCACCCCGGCGGCGAAGACCCATCGCCACCACCCCGGGAAGCAGAGATCGCTTCCTGGGGACCCTGGTTGCTGGGGGGCCCGGGCTCAAATTGAGCGGACTCAAGCGCGCCGCACTCGAGCAATGCGCCCAGGCGGGCAGCCTGGCGCGCGCCGGCCATCCCGCAGCCTCCCTTGATGGCGTGACCGATACGGCGGACCCCGGCGGCGTCACCGTCGGCGATGGCAAGCTCAAGCGCGGCCAAACGCTGGTGAAGATCCGCGACCATGGCGGCATAGATCTCCCGCACCGCGGCCTCGGGCATCAGCTCGCGAAGCTGGGCCAGGGTCTCGGCATGGACGGCCGGCTCCGCAAAATCCAATGCCGGCGGGTCGGAGGGGCTTGCCTGGGCCGCGTGTTCTTCGAGCAGGTTGCGCAAGGCATCGGCGCTGAAGGGCTTGAGCAGGAATCCATCGGCGGCGGCGGCCACGTCGTCCGGCGCGCGGCTGCCGCTGATGGCGACCACCCTGGCATGGCTGCGCGCGCGGAGTTCCTCAATCAAGCGGGTTCCGCTCAGGCCCGGCATCTGCGCATCCATCAGGATCACGCCGGGAACACATTCCCCGCCGGCGAGCAACTCCAGCGCCTCCGTGCCGCTGGCCGCGGTGTGGACGGTGTAACCGCTCATGGTGAGCACCGTCGCTGTGACCTCGCGACTGACCAGGTCGTCGTCAATCAGCAGCACCGTGGGAAAACTGCGCTGGGCCTCGAGGTTGAGCATGAGTCTAGTGTGCCACTTCGCGGCCGGAAACCGCTCGGTGATCTTGTCCGGCCTGGTTCCGGTTTTTTATGAGGAGCGGCTGATTGCTGTTTCCCAGGTCTCCCGCCGCGGCGGGCGAGTCCGAGTGACTGGGAATCGGCTCAGGCCCATGTGAGGGCCTCGGATTCGGTAAGAATTTGGGCCAGGAGCGTGGGATCCACGTTGCCGCCGCTGACTACGGCTACGGCTTTGCTGTAGGGCGGAAGCTGGGCGGCGTGGAAAAGCAGGGCTGCGGCTGCGACGGCTCCGCTGGGCTCAGGAACCAGGCGCGTGGTGGTGACAATGGCGCGCATGGCGGCGCGAATCTCGGCTTCGGTGACGGTGACGATGCCGTCCACGAAGGCGCGAATGTGGGCAAAGTTGCGCCGGCCGACGCTTTGGGTGCGCAATCCGTCGGCGATGGTGCGGCTGGTCAGCTCGGCCAGCCAGGTGACGATGGAGCCGGTGCGAAAGCTTTCCGCAGTGTCGCCGGCCAACTCTGGTTCGACGCCAAAGACTTTGGCTTGCGGGCGGAGCTGCTTGACAGCCGCGGCTACGCCCCCGAGCAGGCCGCCGCCG
Organism: Occallatibacter sp.; assembly: GCA_052326045.1. Lineage (GTDB taxonomy): Bacteria > Acidobacteriota > Terriglobia > Terriglobales > Acidobacteriaceae > Telmatobacter. Next base: position 11,155 of record JBKQRH010000136.1, read on the forward strand.
GAGACAGGGGCGAGGACGAGGTCGACTTCGGGCAGGGATTCGACGATTTCCAGGCCGCAAGTGGCCTGGCCGGCGATGATCTGCTCGTCGTCGTAGGGCGGAATGACGATGTAGCCGTGCTCGCGGACGAGCCGCTCGGCCACGGCCAGGCGCTCGCTGGAGGCCGGGCCTACGTCCACCACTTCTGCGCCCAGGGCGAGCGTGGCGGCGCGCTTGATGGCCGGGGCGTTCGAGGGCATGACAATGACGGCTTTGGCGCCGACTTCGCGGGCGGCGTAGGCTACGCCCTGGGCGTGGTTGCCGCTGGAGTAGGTGATGACGCCGCGGGCGATTTCGTCGGGGGTGAGCTGGAGGATTTTGTTAGCCGCGCCGCGGATTTTGAAGGCGCCGATGGGTTGGAGGCTCTCGGCTTTGAGGTAGATTTCTTTATTGGCGCCGTGGCCGGATAGGCCGGGGAATGGGGCGCGAACCAGTGGGGTTCTTACGGCGATGTTGGCGATCCGGGCCGCGGCGGCGCGGATGGCGGCGAGGGAAACCAGTGGGTCTGCCATGGCTCCATTATCAGACAAATGCATGGCTCCCCACCTAGCCGCAATAACGCCGCAATAACAAAAAATACGGCGAGGGTGAGGCATTCAGCCAGACAACCAGAATAATATTTTCGGCCCGGCAACCTATAAAATGCCCAATCCGGTCGTACATAGATAATAGAGGGTGTTTGATCTGGGGTTCAGCCCAATCATTAGAGGTGATCCCGCGGATCGATGTACGCGCTCTCTAAATTCTCATCTTGTCTAAGGAGGTATGCCATGTACCTAAGCATACATCTGCCGATTTTCTTTATCATTGCTTTGCCGAAGGGCAAGGAAGTGGTGAAGCTATTACGGAGCCTGGTTTTTAAAGGCTAAGCTAGCCGGTTTTGGCCGGGGCGGGCATTTTGTCCGTTTCCGGCCAAGCTGGGTATGCCCCCTTTTTCGTTATAGAATGTGGCCCGTCAGGGGGTACTCATGAAAATCGACGGCATTGAAGTCCGGAAGATACGGGACATGGAAAACTGCCCATGTGTGGGGCGGAAAAATAGTCGGTATGTGGAGCAGGTTCCCGGACCTGGCGTTGTGTACTTTAACGGCAATCCTCTTTGCGTTGTCTGTTTTGGTGCGGAGATTCTATGCGGCGAGCACAGTTAAGCGCTCCTAGGGCATTTTTGCTCATTACTCTTAGACGATTAAGTCCCTCTTTGAGCTGTCCGTCCGCGGCGTCCTTTCTTTTAATAGGAAGGTTATTCCGCTAGTTCTGTTGGTGCTTCAGATTTCCAGGATCACCGGCATAATCATCGGCCTGCGTCCGGTGGTTTTCTGGATGAGGCGCTTGAGTTCGGCGCGGCGCGCCCCGCGAGGAGCCACAAGCCTGGCTGGACGCCTTCCGCCTGGAGCATAACTACGTGCGCCCGCACTAGGCGTTGGGGATGAAAACCCCGTCCGAGTTATGGCGGTTCTGTCCGCGCCTTTGTAACTCCAACCCGCCTGTCTGGGAGTATCCGGAGAACGCCTGGACGTTCAAGGTCGATTGCCAAGGGACGGTGGATATCGTCGGGCGCCGCTGGCGAATCGGCAAGACGCCGGCTGAGGAACGGATGCATATCCAGCCGGTCGAAGAGCGTTTCCTGGTTTACTACTGTGCGACCTTGGTGCGCGAGCTTGACCCGGGGCTAAGGCGCTCGACGATCGTCGGGCACCTTAGCGCGAAGTCAGGAGCTAACAACTAGAAGCTTCACTTTGCGAAGGCAGCGGCCTCGCTCTCCAACTGCTGATCCCAGTGCCTGGGCTGGTAGATACAGCAGGGTTCCTGGGCCAGCGGGTCGCCGGTGACGGCGTAGGCGCGGGCGCGCGATCCGCCGCAGATTTCCTTATACTCACAAGCGCCGCACTTGCCTTCCAGCTTGCTCGTGTCGCGCAGGGATTTGAAGATAGGCGCGTTGCGATAGATTTCCTGGAGCGGGGTCTCGCGGATGTTGCCGGCGTGGATGGGCAGAAACCCGCTCGGATAGACGTTGCCAACGTGCGATACAAACAGGAAGCCCTTGCCGTCGTTGACGCGGCGGGTCGTCCAGTTGGCGGTGCGGGTTTGGGCGTCGGCGGTCGGCGCGCCTGGCTCGTATTCGTTTGCAGGGGCTCGCGCGGCTGCGGCGGCGGGCTTGGCGCTCTGCGGATGGCCGTGCCCCATGCGCCGCTCTTCCAGATTGTGCTGCAGCAGGTAGCGCCGGTAGTGCATGGCCTCAGTGGTCTTGATCTGGAAGTTGACCCGCTGCGACAGCTCGTAAATCTTGGCGAAGACCTGCTCGAACTCCTCGCCGCTGAGCAGGTCGGCGAGTTGGCCGCGGCCCACGGGAACCAGGAAGAAGACGTTCCACATGACGATGGCCAGCCGCTCGCAGAGGGCGCAGAGGCCGTCCAGGTCGTGGGCGTTGTGGCGGCTGATGGTGGAGTGGACCTGGA
>JBKQRH010000137.1:0-7071 GCA_052326045.1 Occallatibacter sp.
CCGATTCCAGCGACTGGCTCTTCCAGAACGGCTGGGTGCGCGACATCGAGGGCGCCAATGTGACTTCATACAGCACCTTCCTCGAAACCTCTTTTCCTGAAATCCATGCCACGCCCGACTATTTCAAGAAGGAAGACCTGCAATCACAGGAGATGAACTTCGGTCAGCTCGACCGCTACATCCATGACCTTCGCCAGAGCGGTTTTGACACCAAGCGCCTCAGCGTCGCGCTGTGGCACAAACTCGCTTACCCGCTGATCGCTGTCGTTATGGCCGTTCTTGCCATTCCCTTTGCGCTCTCCATGGGCCGCCGCGGCTCGCTCACCGGCATTGCCGTGGCCATCTTCGTGGCGCTCACCTACTTTGTTGTCGACGGCTTTTTTAGCGCCATGGGCAACGTCAACTATCTGCCCGCCGCCCTGGCCGCCTGGTCCCCGGATATCCTCTTCGGGCTGACCGGGGGCTACATGCTGCTCAGAACGCCCACGTAGACCCGCTCCGCGAGAAAACCTTTCAGCCGCCATGGCGCATAATCCGCTTCGCTCTCCCCTCCCCGTACAATAAAACCATGTTTCGCGATCTGGCCCCGCTCTTCGGTTACATGCGCCGCTACCGCTGGGGATACCTGTGGGGCTGTCTCTCGTGCATTGCCACTAATGCAGCGGCGGTCCAGTTTCCCAGAGTCCTGGGATGGGCCGTCGACAAAATGCAAAGGAACCAGGCCACCCGCGAAGCGATTCTTGTCTTCGCAGGCCTGTTGATCGCCATTTCTCTCACCAAGGGCGTCTTCCTCTACGCCCAGCGCTGGATTCTCATCGGCATCTCGCGGGAGATCGAGTTCGACCTGCGCAACGACCTCTTTCTCCGCCTGGAGCGTCAGGATTCGGGCTTTTATCAGCGCTATCGCACCGGCGACATCATGGCCCGAATGACCAATGACCTGAATGCCGTGCGCATGTTGCTCGGCCCGGCTCTCATGTACAGCGCCAACACGGTCTTCTTCACCGTATTCGCCTTGTTATTCCTGCTGCGCATCAGCCCCTGGCTCACCCTGGTGGCTCTGGCGCCCATGCCGCTCGCCAGCATCCTGGTCCAGTACCTCGGCCACAGAATTCACGACCGCTTCGAGCGCATCCAGGCCAGCTTCTCCGATATCTCCTCACAGGCCCAGGAAAACTACTCCGGCGCGCGCCTCATTCGCGCCTTCGCCCGAGAGGAGTCCCAGATCGGCCTCTTCGAGCGACTAAACCGACAGTACATCTCCCGCTCCCTCCGTCTTGTCCAACTCATGGGCATGCTTTGGCCCACGCTCGAGTTCATTCTCGGCGTTTCCATGATCATCACCCTGCTGGCTGGCGGCCACCTTGTCATCGCCCATCGCATCTCGGTTGGCGATTTTGTCGAGTTCAACACCTACATGATCCTGCTCATCTGGCCCATCATCGCCGTGGGTTGGGTGGTGAACCTCTTCCAGCGCGGCACCGCCTCCATCCAGCGCATCGACGAGCTTCTGCGCGCCGAGCCGGCCATCGACGACCGCTCCGCCGATCCAGCAATTCCCGCGGACGCCTTGCTTCGGGGCGAAATCGAATTCCGTCACCTCAACTTCAGCTACGGTGAAACCGCGGTGCTGCGCGACATCTCGCTCAAGATTCCCGCCGGCTCAAGCCTGGCCATCGTCGGCCCCACCGGCTCGGGCAAGTCTACGCTGGTCAACCTGATCTCGCGGCTCTACGAAGCGCCTCAGGGAACGCTCAAGATCGATGGCCGGCCGGTGCGCGACTACCCGCTTGCCGTGCTGCGCCGCAACATCGGCATGGTTCCCCAGGAGACCTTCCTGTTCAGTGAGACGATCCGCGAAAACCTCGCCTTCGGCGCGCCCCACGCCAGCGCGGAGGATCTGCTGGAGGCAGCCACGGCCGCCCACATTCGTAAGGAGTTCGAGGAATTTCCGCAAGGCTTTGAAACCATGGTGGGCGAGCGCGGCGTCACGCTCTCCGGCGGGCAGAAACAGCGCTCGGCCATCGCCCGGGCATTGTTGCGCAGGCCGGCCATCCTCATCCTCGACGACGCGCTGGCCAGCGTGGACACCTACACGGAAGAACAAATCTTGAATGGGCTCCGCGGAGTGGGCGGCCTGCGCGGCTACACCTCCAGCTCCACCACCATTCTGATCTCCCACCGCGTCTCAACCGTGCGCAATGCCGATCAGATCGCCGTACTTGACCACGGCAGGATCGTGGAGCTTGGCAGGCACGACGAGTTGCTTGCTCTCGATGGATACTATGCCGGCCTCTACCAGAAGCAGCAACTCGAAGAGGAGCTCACCGTCGCCGGATGAGCCGCTCAGGCATTCCATCTTGAGCCAACAGCTTCCCCGCCGTGATCGTCGCCGTCGAAGCCCGTCTGCCTGCGCGCGGATGCCATCGCGGCAATCTGCGGCGGAGCTGGATTGACTTCCGGGTCCTTTGCCACCTGGCGCCAGGCATCGCGCACGTTGCGCACGCAGTCGATCGCATGCTCGAACTTTTGCCGCGAGGCCGACTGAGAGGCCTGCAGAATCTGCGCGAAGACCGAGGCATAAAACTCACTGAGCACCTGCGCGGGGCGTCCGCCCACATCCATGCGCAGCCGCGCCTGCAGGTGGATGATGATATCCAGGGCGCGCTTCACGGCGATCCGGCGACCGGCTTGGTCTCCGCGCTCCACGGCCGCGCTGGCGGCATAGAGAAAGCGGAGAACGCCGTCATAAAGCGCTACCACCAGATCGACTGCCGAGGCGCTTTCTAGTGCATGTTCCTGATAACTTCCCATCGGGTTCAGCTCCTTAGCCGTTCACGTTCTGGTTATAGCCGGTGATCGCCGAGTAGAGCTCGTTGACGCCCTGCAACTGCGACGGCAATTGCTGCATGATTTCGTTGGCTTGGTTCAGTTCATTGGTCAAGCTCACCTGCTCCGCGGAGATCTGGATGTTTTCCTTGGTGATATCCGCATTCAGCGTCGATTCGATGTTGCTGTTGGATCTGGACGCAAGCGCTAGAATCCCCGTCGGCGAACTGGTGCCTGCATTTGTCAGCATGGCGGAGAAGCTCTGGCCCCAACCGTTCGCGTTTTGGAAGAAGCCCGCCACAGAGCTATAGTCCGTGTTCAGCACCGAATCCAGGCTGGTGGCGTCGAAGGTGAGAGATCCGTCGTTGTTGACGCTGATGCCCAGGCTGGTCAGGCTGTTGATGTCCGACGAGTTGGTGTAGTTCAGCGTCGCGTTCGTGGTGTTTGTGGTATCCAGAATGCTCGAGGTCACGGTCAGATTGCCTGCCGTGCCTGCTGTATTCGAGACCAGCGACAGGCTCGACGACTCGTCGTTGGTCACCACCGAAGCCGTAACTCCGATGTTGGCCGAGTTGATGGCACTGGCCAGCCCGGAGAGCGTGTTGTTGGACGAATCGAGCGTGACGGCATGCGCCGCGCCGCTGCCCACTTGAATCGAGACGGAGCCGGAGAGCACATCGCTGGCGCTGGGAATCGCCGTCAGAGTTCCGGTTGAGTTCTGCGCGCCTTTGGCCGCTGAACCGGCATAAGTCAGGAGTGTGTCGCCGGTGGCAACGACGCTGGAATTCACGGTCAATGCCCCGCTGGACCCTGCGGTTTGCGAAAGCAGCGACAGGCTCGACTCTCCGTCGCTGGTCACCACCCCGGCGGTCACCCCGATGTCGGCCGCGTTGATGGCGCTGGCCAGGTCGGAAAGCGAGCTGTCCGGCGAACTCAGCGTGACGGTCTGCGCTGTGCCGTTGCCCACCGTGATGGTGATGGAGCCGGCGAGCGTGGTATCGGTATTGGTGGAAATCGAGTCCAGGGAACCATTCGGATTCTGCGTGTTCAGGCCGCCCAGAAGCTGCTGTTGCAGCAACGACAGCGTGGGAGAACCATACAGCGGCTCGGGATTGCCGGAGCTGTCGTTCCCTTCCTGCGTGTTGACGGCGCCGATCAGAGAGTTGTAGTCGCTGACCATTTGGTTGACGGTGCTTTCGACCCCCGTGTTGTCGTTGCCGATCACCACCTGAATCTGCTCCAGGCTGCTATCCGATTCCGTCGCGCTGGGGGCCAGCAACTGGAAGGTCACGCCGGGAATCAGGTTGGCCACCGTGTTCGAGGCGCTGGTCAGGGCCACGCCGTCCACCGTCAGATGCGCATCCGAGCCCGTCACCGCAGCGGTATAGCCCAGCGAAGCGTTCGAGTTGCTGACGTCGACGATCGAATTCGAAGTAACCTGGATGTTTCCGCCGGCGCCCGAAGTATCCGAAACCAGGCTCAGCCGCGAACCAGAGGAATCGGTCAGCACACTCGCGATTACGCCCACTCCGGACGAGTTGATGGCCGACGCCAGCCCGGACAGCGTATTGTCAGACGAGTTCAGCGTAATGGTCTCGGTACTGCCGCTGCCCGCCTGGAGCGTGACGGAACCGGAAAGCTTGTCGGAGGCTTTGGTAATGGGAGCGAGATAGCCGCTGGAAGTTTGCGCCAGATTCTTCACCGTCACTGTATGCGTTCCCGCAACCGCCGAATTGTTGGCCGCCGTCAGCGTCAGCACGTTGGTGTCGGAGCTGGAACCGGTCTTCTCGGACAAAATGCCCGTAAAGTCGGTGAGCGAACTGAGGTCGTTGGAGAGATTCGAGAACAGCGTCCCCAGGCTGGAGATCGCCGTGTCCTGGCTGTGCAGTGCTGTCAACTGATTGTTCCACGGCGTCTCCACATTCTGGAGATTGCCCACGATCTCCGCCACCGTCGCGCTTACGTTGAAGCCTGTTCCGCTGGTCGGCGACCCGAAACTCAGTCCCACTGCGCCCATCGCACCCTCCTTGTTGAAATCAAGCAGCCGGAGAACCACCCGCTGCCAGGCCATATTGGAAAAATCCCATTGGCTTTTTAGAATCCATGGCTTCGGAGATAATCACAAAATTGACAGAACCGAAACAGGATCCGGGCGGTGGAAGAACTCCTTCGCGCAATATGTTCATCGGCTTTGAATGGGCGCGGCTTTAGCCCCTTTTGAAATCCGTGGGCCTATCCGCTGCGACTTGAGTTTTACGCAAAGAAAGGGCGCCTGGTTGGGCGCCCTTCCCTGTTCGTGGCTTGCGCCGGTTTACTCCACCCCAGCAACGACTACTTATTGCTGGGGATACATGTTTACTGCAACAGCTTCATCACTTCCTGTTGCACGGTGTTGGCCTGGGCCAGGGCGGCGATGCCCGTCTGGCTCAGAATCTCGTACTTGGACATATTGGAAGTTGCCGATGCATAATCGGTGGCCTGCACCGCGTTCTGCGCCGACTGGACGTTCTCCTGCTGCGTGCTGAGCACCTGGCTGACGGCGTTCAGCGTGTTGATCTGCGCCCCGACGTAGCCGTCCTGCGCCGAGACGTCGGTGATGGCCGTGTTGAGAGCGGTCAGCGCAGACTGCGCATCGGTCTGGTTGGACAGGTCGGTAGCGCTCAACGACTGGCCGGCCTGGTCCGAGTAGCTGATCGTGGCAATGCCGCCCACACCGTTAGTATCTGAAACCGGTGCGCCCGGAGTTTGTGCGGTGGCCGTGTCCACCAATGGATTCGTCACATCTTCTACGATTCCAGCGGTGTAGTAGTTTCCTGCCGTGTAGGTGCCGCCCGCGAGACCTGAAGTGGTGATGGTCGCCTTGGTCAGCGATGTCAGTGTGCCCGCGGTGTCTGTAACACCGTAGTTTCCAGAGTTGATGTAAGTCAACAAGTGAGCCAGCGTGTCAGTCTGGCCTGCCGTGCCAAGGGTAATGGCTTTCCCGTTGATGGTGAGCGTACCTGCAGTAAAAGGTCCGCCCGCTAGTACGCCATCCACGCCAGGAGCAGCAGCACCGGCAACGCCGGAGCCGATACCCGAGACCTCAATGCCGGTATCTCCGCTATGACCCGCGCCTGCCGCAGTCACAGCCGCTGTTCCAGCCTGCAATGCCGTGGTAAAGCTGGCGGTCACGCCCAGGCCTGCGCCGTTGATGGCGTTAATCAGTCCTTGCGTTGTGTTGGCAAAGTTGGTGCCCGTGCCAGCGCTCACTACCGCGGTTTGATCGACAGGGACTCCCCCTACACCAGATGTCATGTAGGTGATATCGACTGAGGTGGTGCCACCAGCAGCCAACTCATCGTTCACTCCCGCGAGGACGCCGTTCTTCGACAGGTCGATGAACGCGTTGTTCGCGCCGGTGCTGTAGGACATCACGCCGCCCGAGTCGCCCACGTTGGACGAGGACAGTGTGCGGATGTTCAGATCGTTGATCGCTGAGCCGGCCGTCGAAGCGTCGCCGGTGTAGATGTTGGTGTTGGAACCGAAGACCGCCTCATCGTTGTACGTGGTCGTCGAGCCGATGTTCGAGATTTCCGACAGGATCGACTGGTACTCCTGGTTGGCTGCAGTATCCTGCGAAGAGTTGAGGGTGCCGTTGGAGGCTTCGGTAGCCAGCGTCACGGCCCGGTTAAGCAGGCTTGTCACTTGCGAGAGTGCGCCATCGGCAACCTGAAGAAGGCCGACGCCCTCTTGAGAATTGGTTCTCGATTGGGTTAGTGCCTGCTGGTTGGCCTGAAGGCCATTGACCAGCGAAAGACCGGCTGCGTCGTCGGCGCCAGAGTTGATCTTCGACCCGGACGACAACTGCTGCAGCACGGTGTTCAGGCTGTTGTTGCTGTTGTTCAGACTATTCTCCGCATAGAGGGCGGAGAGGTTGTTTAAGACACCCAGGGACATGGGGTTCTCCTTTGGATGCGTGGAATTGCGGCCTTTCCCGGATGTGCTCCCATATTTCTGTACCAACCCTGGGTCGCTGCTTCCGGTGCGGTAACCGCCGCATCTGGCCACTTCTTCGGCACGGTACTTAAGGACTTTATGCCCCCTGCATTTGTGTCCAGCCTCGGACACATTGCCTTCATCTTTCCTAATCTCTTAACTTTTCCCGCCGTTTGCCGATAACTCCTCCGAAGGAGCTTCAAGGCAATGATCGAACTTACACGCCTCAACGGCGCCCCGATGGTGCTGAACAGCGATTTGATCAAG
>JBKQRH010000138.1:0-19969 GCA_052326045.1 Occallatibacter sp.
ACCGCAGTTTTTGCGAGGCGCCGGCCTCCAGGTGGACACGCTGGAAGCCCCGCAACGCCCGCAGCGGAGCGCCGGGAACCTCCGGGAATTCGAGATAGAGCTGGGCCACTTCGTCGCCTGCCCGGCGTCCGGTATTGGTTACCGTTACCTCCACAACCACCGGACTGCCCGCCGGCACCGCGTTGGTGGGAACGGTCAATCCGCTGTAAGAGAAGGCGGTGTAGCTCAGGCCGTAGCCGAAGGGATAAAGCGGCGTTCCTTCAAAGTAGCGGTAAGTGCGGCCTTTCATCGCGTAATTCTCGAAGGGCGGCAACTGGCTCACATCCTTGTAGAAGGTTACCGGCAGCCGGGCCCCGGGGTTGTTGCGGCCTGAAAGCGTCTCCGCGACGGCCGATCCGCCCTCTTCGCCCGGATACCAGGCTTCGAGGATGGCGTTGGCGTGGTCCTTGGCCCAGTTCACGCCCAGGGCGCTGCCGTTGATGAGCACCACCACCAGGGGTTTGCCGGCAGCGCCCACGGCTTCAAGCAGATCCTGCTCGGGTTTAGGCAGGTCGAGACTGGTGCGGTCGCCGCCCTTGAAACCCACCTCATTGACCTGCATCTCCTCGCCTTCGAGCTCACTGGTAATGCCCACCACAGCTACCACCACATCGGCGTCCTTAGCGGCGGCAACGGCCTCCGGCCTGGGCGTGAGGTCGACCTTGGACCAAACCAGGCGAGCCACCATTGAGGACCCTTCGGGCGGGACATAATCGACCCGCAACTGTGCCGGCTTGCCGGCCTCGAGATGGACGCGGCCGAGTCTCGTTTCCACGGCGTTGCCACCCCAGGCGAAGGTGACATTCTTGCCGTCGAGCTGGACGCGGAAAAATCCTCCGGCTTGGAGGCCGAGGTTGTACTCGCCCGTCTCCTGCGGGGAAAGAGTTCCCTCCCAGCGAACAATGAGCGGGTTGATCCCGGCTACCTCAACCGGAAGCGTGGCGGACGAGAGGTCGATGCCCTGCTCGACGCGCGTGACCAGCGGTGCGGGGCTGGCAGCCGGATTGGCCATCATCGCGGCCATGTCGAACCTGGCGTAGCTGGCCTTGACGCCCGGCTTGCCGTCGGTGGTAAGCAACCCGTCAGGCACGGGCGCGGCTTCGTTGCCCAGGAACTGCGTGCCGGGCACATACTTGATGGTGGCTGCGGAGAACTCGTTCTGCAGGCCCTCCAGCACCGAGACCGTGTGGCTGGGAATGCCGGTGTAGTTGCCCAGCAGCGCACGCGTCTGGTCGGCCAGCGGGCCGACCACGGCGATTTTGATGCCTGAGGCGCGGAGCGGCAGCACGCCGTCGTTCTTGAGCAGAACCATGGACTCGTTGGCCAGTTTGCGGGCCATGGCGCGATGTCCGGCGCTGTCAAGAAGCTTCTCGTCGATGGTTGAATAGGGCACCATCTCCGGCGGATCAAACATACCCAGCTTCATCCGCGCGGTAAAGAGCCGCGTGACGGCAACGTCGATGTCGCTCTCCTTGAGGAAGCCCTGCTTTACGGCGTCGAGATAGGGCTTGTAGTCGTGGTCGTCGTTGACCTTGGTGAAAAAGTCGATGCACTCGTTGTCCATACCGCGCTGCAGGCTGATGGCCGACGACTCGGCCTGGGTCGGCTTGTAGTGGTGGCCGGTGAAGATGTCTACGACCGCGCCGCAGTCCGACACCACGTAGCCCTTGAAGCCCCACTTGCCGCGAAGCTGGTCCTGGAGCAGGAACTCGTTGGCGCAGGCGGGCTGGCCGTTGATGCTGTTGTAAGCGCACATGACGGAATCGGCCTTGGCCTCGGTCACCGTGGCCCGGAAGGCGGGCAGATAGGTGTCCAGTTCGTCGTGCTTGCTGACCGTCACGTCGGCCGAGTGGCGCGTGGGTTCCGGCCCGCTATGCACGGCAAAGTGCTTGGGGGTGGAGATGACGCGATAATAGCGCGGATCGTCGCCCTGCATGCCGGTGACAAAGGCCACGCCCATGCGCGCGGTGAGGAACGGGTCTTCGCCGTAGGTTTCCTGGTTGCGGCCCCAGCGGGGATCGCGGACGATGTTGACGTTGGGCGCCCAGAAGTCCAGGCCCTCCATGATATTGCTGTGCCCGGCCCGCACATCCTGGACGTGCTTGATGCGCCCTTCAGTGCCGATGGCCACCGCCATCTCATGGATGCCCGGCGCATCGAATGTGGCCGCCAGGCCGATGGGCTCGGGAAACTCAGTGGTTCCATTCACGGCCACGCCGTGCAGCGCTTCGCTCCACCAGTCGTAGGCCGGCACATTGAGCCGCGGAATGGCCCGCGCCTGATTCACCAACTGTGTAGCCTTCTCTTCCAGCGTCATCCGGCCCACCAGGTCCGCCGCACGCTGCTCCGCGGGCAGGCTGGGGTCCAAATACGCGGGCTTCTGAGCATCCTGCGCTCCGGCGGCCCACGCCACACCGCAACACGCCAACCCTGCCGCTACAATTCGCAATCCGAGGCTGTTCATCGCATTCCTCTCTCAGAGATCAGGGGTCAGGGATCAGTTTTCAGTTCCGGCGATTCAATCCCGTTCTCTGTTGCCGTGAAACTCCCGTCCGCCTTCAGGTTGCCAACCTAATGCTCCCAGGAGGCTGCTGTCAAGCAGACCGGGAAAACGCTTTCTTTTCAATGGAAAACCGCTTTTCCCGATCGGACCCCCTGGGCGCCGCAGGCCCGCTGGCAGAGGCGGGTTCCGGGCGCTTGACCGGCCACGGCAACGCACGGCTCGCATGATGTAACCTTTCTGCTTGCTGGCACGTAAGGGTAGATAGAAGGGGAAGGGCGGATGCAGAACGGATCGAGCGGCGTCCTGAACGAGTTCCGGCAAGGCAACACCGAAGCTTTGGAAGCCGCCTTCGAGACGCTCTTTCGCCAACATCAGCGCGCGGTTTTCGGCTGGATTCTGCCCATCGTTCGCAACCCGGCGGCGGCCGAGGACCTGACCGTGGAGACCTTCTGGCGCATCTACCGGGCCCACGCCCGGTTTGAGCCCTCGCGTGGATTCGAAGGCTGGGCGCGCCGCATCGCCACGCGCGCGGCGCTGGATTGGCTGCGAACTAAGCGGCCCGAGCGCGAGTTGCCCGAGGATTTTTCCGCCGGCTTGGCGGCTCCGGCGATTGCCGACCCGGCCATCACCGCGGAGATCCGGCGCAAGACCGCGCTGGCCTTTGGGCGATTGCCGCCCAAGCTGCGGATTGCGGCCACGCTGGCGGTGATCGAGGAGCAGCCGCAAAAAGATGTGGCCGCGGCACTTGGAATCTCAGTTGCTGCCGTCAAACTGCGCATCTTCCGCGCGCTGCGCTTGCTGAGAACGGACCTGGAAAGGCAGGGGATTACGCCATGAATGCACACGATGAGGAACGCATGAAGAAACTGCTGCGGCAGGCGCTGCCGCCGGTTGAAGGCGACGCCGGACCGGGCCGCGACCTGTGGCCGGCGATGCTGCGGCGGCTGGACGCTGACTCCGCTGCGCCGGCCTTGCCGGGCTGGGCTTGGTTCAACTGGGCCTGGTTCGACGGAGCTCTTGCGGCCGGCCTTGTGGGCCTCGCCGTTTTATTTCCGGCGGCGATTCCCGTGTTTCTCTACTACCTGTGAACCCGCGGACGCATTCGTCCGCCGACAATTTCGACAACGAGGAGGACGCTATGAATACCCATCCCTATCTTCGCGCTTACCTGGCGGGAGTCTTTCTGCCCACACTGGTTCTGCCGCTGCTGCTGGCCGTTTTCATTGTGGCGCGGATCGTGCTCAAAGTGCCGGTTCCCATCGAACAGGCAATGATTTTTCCCATGGCCGTGGTGCCCTCGCTCTTTGGGCTGTGGAACATGCTCTGGCTCGGCTCGCATGAGCGCACTCGTCTGCCCATCGGCTTGCACGGGGCTGTGTTGCCAATCCTGATAGCGCCTGTAGGAGCTACGGTGGCCAGTTGCCTCGGAGTGCTTGTGCTCGGCTCTCGTGGCGTCACCTGGTTCCAGGCGTGCGAGATCCCGTATACGCTGATCGCGCCGGGCTTCCTGGCCGCGCTGGCGGGTTATTACCTGGTTTGGAAGTACATTGTGGGTTCATTGAACCGGGTGCTGGGGATTGCGTGAGGGGCATTGTTCCCCGCCGCACCAGGATTGCCCGCTCGACGGGTGTACTACACGGAGCGAAGCTCCGTTTCTACCAAGGAGGCAACCATGTTTGTGATCTTCCGGGCGATTACATACGCGACTCTCTTTATCGGGTTTGTGCTCATCTATCTGCCGTCGCGTTTCTTATCCTGGTCGGGCATCGTCCGTCCAACGGCGTTTGAATGGCCGCAGATCGTGGGGATTATCCTAGGGAGCGCTGGAGCGGTGGTTGCGTTATGGTGCGTAGGCGCTTTCGCATGGATAGGAAAAGGCACTCCGGCGCCCTTCGACCCTCCTCGCCGGCTGGTGATTCGAGGGCCTTACCGGTTTGTGCGGAATCCGATGTACATTGGCGCGGGGCTGGCCCTGGCCGGGGCCGCGCTCTTCTACGAGTCGGCGCCGCTGCTGGGGTACGTCGCGCTCTTCCTGCTGATCACTCACCTCTTTGTGGTCTTGTACGAGGAGCCCACGCTCCGGCGAACCTTTGGACCGGAGTATGAAGCCTACTGCCATCAAGTCAGGCGATGGCGGCCGGGCGCGCGACCCGCTTCATAGAGGCGCGGCGCTTGGGCGATCGTTCGTTAACTGGCCCAAGATCCGAAACTGGCTCAATTGCCAAAGTGCCAAGCCACGAATCGCAGGCTGGCGCTCAGTTTGGTAGCGCTGCTCTTTGATTGGTGCAAAGGCGGGCAACCGCGCCCATCGCACCGGCCTCGACGGCTTCTTCGAGATCGTGCGATGGACTGAACGAGCTTCTAACCTCTAGCTATTGGCCTTCCTCCGGAGACTGACCATCTACGGTGAGGATGAAAACATCACGGGTGACTGCTGTGAAATATGCCGTTGAATTGTTTTCCAGGATTGCTCTTTTTGCGTTCACCTTGTTTCTCATCTGGCGAGCGTTCGATACGCCCCTTTCAGATGCTATGAACCTATCGATCATTTTGGGAGGGATGCTGCTGGTGTTTCCCGTTGTCTGGCTGGGAAGGAAGATACTCGACCGCCACCCGACCACAGGCGGCGTCGTCTGGATTACGACGTTTGTCCAATTTATCGTGGGGAATCTTTTGGCATTGGGTATCATCCGGGCGGTAACCACTCATCGGGATTGGTCAGACTGGGTGCTCCCGGTCCCGGCCGGCATCGGCATGGTGTTATTCGTTGTTACCGGGGCAGCCTTCTTTCTTACCGTGGCAAATCTTGCCTTGAAAGGCTTCGGCGCGCCCTTTTTCATCGTGCTCAGCCGGAAACTGGCGGCGGATTGGATGTATGCCTGGACGCGCAATCCGATGGTGCTTGCAGTTCTGGCTTTTCTTCTGTCGTTGGGGATCTGGTTTCAGTCGGTGCTGTTTGTGCTCTGGGTGCTGATCCTGTTTGCGCCGGCGTTGCTCTTTTTCGTGAAGGTGTATGAAGAGCGGGAACTGGAGCTTCGCTTTGGAGCATCGTATCTGGAGTACAAATCCAGAACACCGATGTTGTTTCCAAGAAAGCCCAGAGGTTGAATGATCTGCTGCCCAATGACTATCAGGCCCTATCCGTCAGGTGTAGCTGTTCCAAAGGACGCGGTCCTCGGAATCGAGTAAGGAGACAGCGATGAGTTACCGGAATCTGATGTGGCTTTTTCCGATTGTCGTGACTCTGCACAACGCGGAGGAGGCTATTTGGCTTCCGGGCTGGTCGAAGCGGGCAGTTCTCTGGCATAGCCCCGTTACGCCGGGTTCCTTCCGTTTTACCGTGACGGTCCTAACAGTCCTGGCCTTCGCCGTTACATGGTTGAGCGCAGAATCGGGAAAACAGTCGGTTTGGACCTACTTGGCTTTTGGATGTATGGCCGCTACGTTGGCCAACGTCCTGATTCCGCACATCGCGTTAACCGTGGCGCTGCGAAGCTATATGCCGGGTGTTGCAACGGCCCTGGCCTTGAACCTGCCAGTGTTATCACTGCTGGTGGTGTTGGCCCTCAGGGAGGAGTACGTTTCCGGCTGGAAGGCCACAGCCTATTCGGTAGGCGTGGCTGGATTGCTCATGGCGACTATCCCAGCGCTCTTCAAAATGGGAAGCGCGCTGAATCTTTAGGCATGGCGCACTCTCCATCTCGACGCCAGAACGAAACCGCAATAACCTTGGCGCAAGATGAGGAAACCGCGCTCTACGCGCCGGGCTTGAAGAAGTCTTCGAGTCCGGCGCGCTTTGCGTGAGCGGCCATGGAGGCTTGAATCTCCAGAGCCAAAGCCAGCGCATCGCGGCCTTGGCGGGCAGTGACTTGCGGCGTACGGCGCGTGCGGATGGATTCGAGAAAAGATAGGATCTCCAGGCGCAGCGGCTCGCCGGGCGTGACGGCTGGTTTGGAGAAGCTCAAACCCGCTTTCGGTTCTGCAGGATTTATAAACTGTGCGATCACCGACGGATCAATCTTTGCCATAGCGGCAAACTGCGCAATCAAAGCCGGGTCAATCTTCTTGAGGTCGATCTTTCCCGACGCGATTCCCTCTGCGATCCCCGGCGGGAGCAGGCCGGCAACCTGCGGCGGCAGCGACGCGATCAATTCGGCCGGAGAAGCATTGTCCGCGCCCTCATCCACCTTAATCACCAACAAATCCTGGCGCGCGTAGTCGATGGAGACGTACTGGCGGGGCTCGAAGAAGCGCAGCTTGCGGACGCGCTCGGTGGAGACGCGCGAGGCGGTGAAGTTGGCCACGCAGCCGCTCTCGAACTCGACGCGGACGTTAGCGATGTCCACTTTGGGCGAGAGGATGGGCAGGCCCACGGCGCGGACCTCGCGGACTGCTGATTTTGCGAAGGTGAGCACGATGTCCAGGTCGTGAATCATCAGGTCCAGCACCACGTCCACATCCAGCGCGCGGGGCGTGAAGATGGAGAGCCTGTGGGCCTCAAAGAACATGGGCCGGTGCAGTTGCGGCTCGATGGCCAGCACAGCGGGGTTGAAGCGTTCCAGGTGGCCGGGCTGCAGGATGCGCTTGCCTTTGGCGGCGCGGTCGATAAGGTCGTCGGCTTCGGCGAGCGAGGCGGCTAAAGGCTTTTCGACGAGCAGGTCAATGCCCGCATCGAGCAGGGCCGAGGCTACCGCATGATGATGGACGGTGGGGACGGCGACGGTGGCTGCGTCCAGCTTGAGATTGGCGGCCAGCAGCTCGTCCACGGTGGAAAAGACGGGGATTGCGTATTTGGCCGCAACGTCGGCGGCGCGGGCGGAGTCCGGCTCGACGGCCGCCGCCAGCGCAACACTCGCTCCGCCAGTCTCCAACTCGCGGTAGACGCGGAGATGGTTCTTGCCAAAGGCGCCGGCTCCGGCGACGGCAACGCGCAGAATGGGTTTGCCGGTTATCGTGCAGCCTCTTTTTCTGGCCCCTTGCCTGCCTGCTTCTGATCCGGCCCTTGGCCTTCGACGGCCTTGAGGCAGCGGCTGTAGAGTTCGAGCAGTTGAGTCACCTGCTCCTCCATCTTGGGCGCGGAGGCGCCGCTGAAGCCGGTTGCCGGAACAGCGGTGCGCCCCACGCCAGCCGTTTCAGCTATAAACTTGAGCAGATCGAGTGCGATATCTTCATTGCGCCGTGCGCCAAGGCTCGCGTTGGTGAGAGCGTCCATCCTGAAAAGTCTCCAAAGTGGATGCTATCAGACTCAGGGTTTACCTCTCATTTGCCATCCCGTCTGTCGCCACGGTCTTCGGTCTCCGCGATAGTCTGGAGTCTATGCGCACGGCCTACATCGGAATGGGCTGCAACCTGGCTAGTTGGGCTGGCGGGCCGGAGGCGACTCTGACGGCGGCGGCTTTGCGGCTCGAATCGCTTGGGCGAGTGGTTGGCCGGTCGTCGCTCTACTCGACCGCGCCAGTGGGCTTTGCCGCGCAGCCCAGGTTTGTGAATGCGGTGGTCGAGCTGGAGACGGAGTTGGAGCCGCGGAAGTTGCTGGAGGGGTTGCTGGCCATCGAACGGGAGTTTGGGCGGGATCGCGCGGCGGGATTTGCGAACGGGCCGCGCACGCTGGACCTGGACATTCTTCTGTTTGGCGATTTGGAAATCAGCCAGCCGGGGCTGGAGATCCCCCACCCGCGGCTGGCCGAGCGCGCTTTTGTCTTAGTCCCTCTCAATGAGATTGCGGCGGGGGTTCTGGTTCCCGGGTGTAGAGAGACCGTAGCGCAGTTGATGGATTCCCAGGTCTCAAAAGCGAGACCTGGGGCACCCGGCTCCAAGAGCGAGGCGGATGCGGTGGTCCGGGTCCAAAGCGATGGCTGGGACGACCGGTAGAATCGTCTGGTGAGCCTTGACTTCAGCGTACTGGCGACAAGCGCGGACGGCGGGCGGCGGGGGCGGATTCATCTGCCTCACCGGACGGTCGAGACGCCGGTTTTTGTGCCGGTGGGCACCGCCGGGACGGTCAAGGCCGTGGCGCAGGACGTGCTGGAAACCCTGGGCGCCGAGATCATCCTATGCAACACCTATCACCTTTACCTGCGGCCGGGCCACGAAGCCATCCGGCGCATGGGCGGGCTGCACCGGTTCATCAGTTGGCCGCGCGCTCTGCTGACGGACTCCGGCGGCTTTCAGGTCTTCAGCCTGAGCGGGCTGCGCAAGGTGAGCGACGAGGGCGTGCGCTTCCGCTCGCATCTGGACGGGAGTTCGCACTCTTTTACTCCCGAACATTCCATTGATGTGCAAATCGCGCTAGGCGCGGACATTGCGATGGCCTTCGACGAGTGCACCGAGTACCCTGCGGACCGCAGCCGCGCGCAAGAGAGCCTGCGGCTGACGATGGCCTGGGCGCGGCGGTCGCTGGATCACTTTCGCGTCCACCGCGAGGAAGTGGTGTGGCACGAGGAACTGCGCGGCGGCACGCAGAGCCTCTTTGGCATTGTGCAAGGCGGAATGTATCGCGACCTGCGCCGCGAAAGCGCCGAGCGGCTGGTGGAGATGGACTTCGACGGCTACGCGATTGGCGGACTGAGCGTGGGCGAGCCGCGCGAGCTGACGATGGAGATGATCGCCGAGGTTCTGCCGCTGCTGCCCGTCGATAAGCCGCGCTACGTGATGGGCGTGGGCTATCCGGACGAGATTGAGGCCTATGCGCGCATAGGAGTGGAGATGATGGACTGCGTGCTGCCCACCCGCGCGGCGCGCCACGGACTGCTCTTCACCAGCGAGGGGCGGCTGAACATCAAGGGCGCGCGCTACGCCGAAGATCAAGGCCCGCCCGATCCGGCCTGTAACTGCCCGGTCTGCCTGCGCTACTCGCGGGCCTACCTGCGCCACCTGATGCAGGCGGGCGAGGCGCTGTCAGGAATGCTGAATACGATCCACAACCTGGCCTACTACCTGGGGATCATGGAGCGGGTGAGGCAAAATCTTGCAGCCGAATCTACAGCGCCTTCTTTGGATCGCTGACCGCTGACAACGGTTTACTACCCACTGTTCACGGTTCACTTCACCACAGTTTCCGCGGCCATCCTCCGCATCACCAGCACAAGCATCGCCGCCGCGCTCACCCATAGAAACGCGCCGGTCCCCATCGCGGCTACCCCCTGCACCACATCCCTGCTAAAGAGCAACGCGCTCACCGCGCCCCAACCCACCAGCACCGCGCCGGTCACGTAGTGCAAAGGGAAATGGAAGAGCCGCGCCAGCGGAAGGTAATGCATTCCCACAATCGCGGTGACCGCCGAGGCTCCATACGCATCGATGTGCAACCGAGAGAAGCCAAAGACCACGGCCACGATCGCTGCCCACTGAATCGCGTTGATCCACGCAAACCTGCGCCCCATCGTGGGATCTCCGGTTACGCGCGGCCAGCGTTTCGCCTGGCGCGCTACGTACACCGCCACTGCGACGATCACCAGCGCACCCAATTCCACTCCGATCGCAGTCTGCGCCGCGATCTTGTGCATCGCTACCAGCGACCAAAATAGCCAGCCCGATCCAAAACACGCGGCAACAATCGCGCCAATTGCAACTCCACGAACCTGGTTCGCCGTCAACTCCGTTCGCATCGTCAACCTCCTTGGGGAATTCGTTTGCACTCAAATCGCCGCGCCCAGCAATTGCTTCAGCGCCTGTACATACTCGATGAACGCGTGGCGGCCGGCGTCGGTCATGCGGTAGAGGGTCTGCGGCTTGCGCTGGACGAACTTCTTTTTGACCGAGACGTAGCCGGCCTCTTCGAGCTTCAGCAGTTGCGCGCCCAGATTGCCGTCGGTCGAGCCGGTCTTGGAGCGCAGCCAGGTAAACTCCGCCTCTTCCACTCCAACCAGCAGCGAGAGCAGGGCCAGGCGCAGCTTCCCGTGGATCACAGGATTCAGCTCCGGCAGCTCAGGCATGGTGGGCCTCCTGCCTGCGCAGGCGGGATTCGAAGATCATTGCATAAACGCCGAAGACGATCTGGCAGAGGAAGATGGCTGTCAGAAATACGACCGTGCATTGGCCGTCGCTGCCAAAACACGCCGCCACGGTCGCCGCCCACCAGACCATTGCAGTGGCGATCTGCGCCTTCCAGCGGATAATCATGCCAGAAGCTCCGTTGGCAAAGCCCATCATGGCGGCCACAATCGCCACAAAAACGTGCAGGTTGAACCTGCCGCTTAAGCCCAGAGCCGGCAGCAGCAAAGTCAGCGAGACGCCCATGGCGGTCCAAACGGAAAAGATGGCCCGGCCCATCGTGGTCCCCGGCCTACGCTGCGGCTGGCTTTTCTGCTGGCGCTTGATCAGGGCCCAGCAAACCACCCAGGCGCTCGTCATGGTTACAAGCCAGGCCCACGGCCATTGGTTGTAGGCGGTCCAGGCGATGGCGACATAGTAGGCCATGCCCCAGAAAACAAAGCTCCAGGCCCAGCTTCCAGTTGTGCGCCGGCCTTCGGCGATCATGGTCTCGATCAGGCTGAGCCTGTCTTTCAGTTCCATTTCTTCAGTTTTTTCTGTCATTGCAGTTCTCCTTTGAGGTGGTCCCGATAAACGGGGCCGGATTAGCTTCGTGGTTTCCCACCCTCTCACAGAGTGCGCGAAAGGGTGGGGTACCCGGCAGGCGAAGCGGTCGAGGCAGGTTTCATGCGAACTCCCAGCGGCGGGCGATCCTGCGGGCGACAACAAAGAGCACGACGCCGATGGCCAGAAGGACGCACACCTGCGGCCAAAGCTGCTGGACCGGAAGATCGCGCCAGAAGACTTTGGTGAAGCCGTCGATGGCCCATGCGTTGAGGGTGAACAGACCGGCTTTCTGCATCGCTTCAGACATCAGAAAGCGGGGAAACATACTGCCTCCCACGGCGGACATGGTGAGTATCAGCAGCGTGGAGAGCGCGCCCAACTGCGCCCGCGTGCGGCAGATGCTGGCCAATAACATCCCGAAGGCGGCCACCGCAAAAGCGGTGCACAGGCCCATCACCACAAAGCCGGGAATATGCGTGAAAAAATCTAGCTTGAAGACCGCCCAGGCCCAGAGAAACATCACGGTAAGTTGCGTAAATGCCAGCAGCGTGTTGTAAGTCAGCTTGCCCATCAGCAGCGTGGTCATGTTGACGCGCGAACTGAGCACGCGGTCCAGCGTGCCGCATTCGGCTTCATCCAGCAGCGCTCCGGCCGAGCCGCTGGCAGTAAAGAGTAGAAACATGACGCCGGTGGCGGCGGCATAGAAAGAGATCATCGGACTGCGCTTGTTTTGTCCCACGACAGCGCGGGATTGGACGGCGATGGGGCCGCCGCTGGCAGTAGCGTTCCCTGGAGTGGAGCTCTCCTTCTCGTGCTGACGGAGCCAATCAAGGCTGGACTCCACCCGCTGGCGTTGCTCGGGCGTGAACTGGCCGAGATATTTTTCTGTGTACTTCATGCCCTCCTCGGCCATCGCTGGGCCGAGCGCGGTCATGCCGACCTTTTGCAGCAGGCCCGCGACCATTTGCGGGGCGATCTGGTCGCTGGAATCGTTGAGGAGTTGGATCGCCGGAGTCGAGCTGTCGCCGCCGAAGAAGATGGGATGCTCGCCAAAGCCTTTGGGAATGACGAGCGCGACCGGCGCGTCGCCGGCCTTCACCGCGGCCTCCGCACTGGTCGCCGTGTACTCCGGCAGCGGTGCGGCGGTTTTACTTTTGGACGAGGGCCTGGTCTGGATGACGAGAGAGTCTTCGCGTTCGAGCCCGCGTGCCAGATCGAGCGATGCGCGGCTCTGGTCCTCGTCCACCAGGATGACTTTGATTTTCGGCGTGGAATCATGTTGGCCGCCGAAGATGACGGCGAAGATCGTGAAGAAGGAGATGGGCAGGATGAAACTCAAGGCCAGCGCGGCGCGGTCGCGGCGCAGGCCAATCAGAGCGGTGCGCATGACGGAGATAATCAATCGCGTAACTCCCTTCCGGTGAGGTGCAGGAAGACGGACTCCAGGTTGGGCCGCCGTATGGTTACGTCCACGAGTGAAAGGCCGGAGCGGGCGGCATCGTCGAGCAGGGCGGCAAGCAGTGTGGAGTTTTCTATGGTGAACTCGGCGGTGCCATCGACGAGACGCCCGGCGTGGCGCTCGACCCATGCGTCGAGTTCGGCGGCAGGGCCGGCAAGGCGCGCCAGCACCTGACTGCGCGAGGCGAAGACGCTGCGGACAAGCTCCTCATGAGCGCCCTGGGCTATGATGCGGCCGTGATCGATGATGGCGACGCGATCGCACAGCCGCTCTGCCTCTTCCATGTAATGGGTGGTGTAAATGAGCGCGGCGCCTTCAGCGCGCAGGGCTTCGATCATCTCAAAGATGCGATTGCGCGACTGCGGATCGACGCCGACTGTCGGTTCATCCATCAGCACCACGCGGGGGCGATGGATGATTCCAGCCGCCATGTTGAGACGGCGCTTCATGCCGCCGGAGAGGTTTTTGGCCAGCTCTCCGGCGCGATCGGCGAGGGCGGCCCAGTCCAGGCACCAGGCCACCGATTCCGCCAACTTGCCGCCGGAGAGGCCGTGTGGTACCGGCCAAAGGCAGCCAGATTCTCCCTGCACGTGAGCCGGGGGTAGAGAGCCAGCTCCTGCGGAACCCATCCCAGAGCCGCGCGGGCCTCAAGGGAACCGGCCGGAGACCCGAAGACCGCGACGCGCCCCGCATCGGGAATGACGCGGCCCACGATGCCGCGGATCAGCGTGCTCTTGCCGGCTCCGTTTGGCCCGAGCAATCCCAGGCATTCACCGCCGCGCAGCTCCAGCGATACGCCGTCGACTGCCGTTACCGGACCAAAGCGTTTGACCAGCGAATCGACTTCGAGCGGGACCGATTCGAGGAGGCTCGGCGAAGCCTGGGGCGAGGCATCGGAGATCGTTTGGACGTTCATACGGTTGCCCTGCCCTTCTGGCGAACCTCCGCGAGAAGCTGATTCCGGCGGTAGAAGAAGAAGTGATACGAGAGAGGCGAATTCATCATGAAGAGTACTCTATGCTATAGAGTACTCCATGTCAAGAACTATTTTGACTCTCTTTGGATTTGTTTGAGGGACTAGGCCGGGATAAGCTCGGAAGTCTGGGAGACCGGCCTCGTTGCTCTGATGGTTTGCCACCGCTGCTGGGCACGGAGTTCGCATAAATCTCCGATCACGCGCTCCAGGACTCCGGGCCAGTCGCCGGGGCTGCGCTGGCGAAAGAGCCTTGCGGTGGGGTACCAGGGAGTGGTTTCGATTTGCTGCATCCAGCGCCAGTCTCCCAGATGGGGCAACAGAATCCAGACCGGCTTGGCCATGGCGCCGGCCAGGTGAGCGATGCAGGTATCGGTGGTGACGACCAGATCGAGCGTGGCCAGCAGAGCCGCCGTTTCGGCGAGGTCCCGGTCGTGGCTGGAGCCGTCCCAGACAAAGAGATCGCCGGGCAGGGCGGCCAATTGTTCCGCGGCCTCGCCTTTTTGCAGCGAAATCCAGGTCATGCCCGGTGTGCGCAACAGGGGCAGCAGCGTTTCGAACTCCGTGGACCGTTGGCGGTCCGCCTTGTAGCGGGGATTGCCCGCCCAGGCAAGGCCCACACGCAGGGGCCGCTCTCCGGGATGGAGATTGGGTTGAACGTCTGGAAATTGCCCCCGCTTCTCTAACGCGAGCTCCGGGTCGGCTCCCAGGTACGGGCCCGGCCAGGGAACCGTCTCCACCGTGGTTCCGAAGACGGCCGGCAGGCTCAGCAGTGGGCATTCCAAATCGAATTCCAGGTCGAAATCCGGCGGCCCGCCGCGGCGGGCGCCCGGCGGCGCAGTCACCACCAGTCCGGCGCGCACCGCGGGCAGCGAAGCCATCAATCGCTCTACCGGCGCCTGCACCTGCAGAATGGGCACGCCGCCGCGCGCGGCAACCAGGGTTGCGTAGCGGCAAAACTGGATGGTATCGCCCAATCCCTGCTCGGCGTGGAGCAGAACCCGGCGGCCTTCGAGCAGCTCACCCTGCCATCGGGGCCGGCGGAAGACCCTGGGGCTGCGATGCACCTCGCGGAAGCGCCAGCGGGCCTCATACGCCGGCCAGCCACGTTCCCAGTCGCCCAGCCGGAGCCGGGTCAATGCAAGGTTATATAGCGCGCCCGGGTGGGCCGGATCGCGCTCCACCGCCGTCTCGTGGGCCCGCAAGGCCTCGTCCATCCGGCCCATATCCAGCAGGGTGTTTCCGCGGTTGGAGGCCGCGGCGCGGTGGCCCAGGGCCTCGGCCCGCTCGAAGACCTCCACAGCCTCCGCAAAGCGGCCTTCGCTGTGGAGCAGGATGCCATGCATATTTACGGCTTCCGCATGAGTGGGATCGCGCGCCAGCGCCCAGCGCAGCCACGCCCATGCGCCGGTCAAGTCCTGCTCCGCCGCGCGAAAATGGCACCAGGCTACATGCGTTTCCACCTGCTCCGGGTTGAGGGCAAAGGCCTTGCGCAGGCACGCCTCGGCTTCGGCCGGACGGCGGCGTTCCCTCTCCAGAATCGCCAGGTTGATCCAACCCGAGACCAGGTCGGGGCGCAACTCGACGGCCCGCTGCAATGCGGCCTCGGCGAAGACCTCGCGCCCCTGCTCACGCAGCAGGCTGCCCAGATTCACCCAGGCGGCGGCAAAGTCCGGCCGCAACACCAGCGCGCGCCGGTAGCAGGCTTCGGCCTCCTTCAGCCTTCCCAGCCGAGCCAGCACAAAACCAGCGGCAAACTCGGCCTCGGGCAGCCGCGGCCTGAGCGCAAGCGCCTGCTCGTAACGCTCCAGCGCCTGCTCATTGTGTCCCATCGCGGCCAGCGCATTGCCTAGGCCCAGGTGGGCGGGCGCCAGCGCCGGCTGCCGCCGCAGGGCCAGATCGAACTCCCGTACCGCTTCCTCCGGATGTCCGGCGGCGATCTTCAACTCGCCCAGACCCATCCGGGCCAACGCGTTCATCCCGTCGCGGCGGATGGCCTGCTCGTAGGCGCGTTCAGCCTCGTCGCACCGGCCGGCGGCCATCAGCGCCTGGCCCAGCGCGACCCATGCTGTGCCCATCTCCGGCGCCGCTGTCACCGCCGCCGTGGCCATTTTGACCGCTGCTTCGGGCTGACGGCTGGCCAGAGCCACAAGGCTGATGCCCACCAGCGCCTCCGGCTGGCAGGGGTTATCCTCCAACATGCGCTGGTAGCCGAGCGCCACCTCAGTCAGATGGCCGGTCAGCTCTCTTGGGGAACGGGCCTCTCGCATCTGGATCGTCATACCGGTTTCGCATTCGCTCAGAGAATCCGCGCAAGGTCAGGTCGTCCGTTTTGCCAAACTTGCGCGGAAACCCTGGGCAATCGCCCTCACCTGGACGCTAAGCCGGATGGGGCGGCCACTCAACCGGGAAGCTCGCAAACTTGGGCATTGCCGCAGGGAAGTTTCCCGATTCTTATATCGGTTTAATTTTGGAACTGGAGCGGGCGGCCTTGGCTTTACACTGGCGGATACCTTCTCTAGAGCGGTCATGCCGCTGACGAAGGGGAGCTGAGGGCGGATTGCCTTCCGGCTCCTATTTTCCCAACTGCTTCACAAAAAACTCCGCCATCATGTGGTTGGCCTCCAGCGCTTCCGGCAGCAGAGGGTCATACCAGAAGGCATGAGGCAGCGCGTCGAAGACAACCAGCCGGGCATCCACGCCCGCGTTCAGGTAGGCGCGGTGCAGGTTCGCGGTGCCGCTCAGCAGCAGGTCGCGGGTGCTGGTTACGAAGAGCGTGGGCGGCAAACCGCGCAGGTCGCCGAAGATGGGCGAGAGCACAGGGTCTTTGGGATCGGTGGCTCCGACATAATACGGATCGTGCGGGCCGGGTCCGGGCGGGTCAAGATGGCCGGAGAGGCCGCGCAGCGCGTAGAGGGCGATTGAGTCCCCGTCGCGGGCAAAGTCGCCCATGCCGCTGAAGATGCCGAGGGCCGCGGGCTGCGGCAGCCCCAGTTGCTTTATCCTGGCGGCCACTTCGGCGGTCAGAATCGCTCCGGCCGAGGTGCCGTAGATGACGACGTGCTCCGGCTTGTAGGTTTTGAGCAGCTCCTTGTAGACGGCCACCGAGTCGTCCACGGCTGCCGGGAAGGGATGCTCGGGCGCCAGCCTATAGAGCACTGCCACCACCTTGATCTTCGTATAGCTGGCGATCGGAATCGATTCGGTATAGGAACCCGAATCGGAGTTGAAGCCGCCACCGTGCAGGTTCAGGAGCACCTTGTCGCGATTGGATTCAGGCAAACCCTCGGGCGTGACGATGCGCACCGGAACGCCGGCGATCCTGTCCTCGACGAGCTGGTTGGGGCAGAGGCGGCTCCAGGCCGCGGCGGCGCGCGCGGCCCAGGCATCTGTCCGGCTGCGGCGCAGGGCCAGCGGTTCCGGCGGACCCTGGTCCGGCTCGGCGCGGCCCAGCGCCAATTGCGCCTGAGCGCTGATGGTCTGCGGCACCGGAACCACGCGCGTCACATGCGCCGTGCCCTGGGCGTCGATGAAGCTGGTGTCGCGGTTGGGCGCCTCCGCCGCGGTGGTGGGCTGGGGAGCCGGTTGCTGCGCGGCCAGCGCGACCGAGGTCAGCAGGCAAAGGAAGGCGGCGTGACGGGGCATTGGATTCATTGGATCGGTTCCTATTGAGGGGATTTGCCGGTGTGGCGCACGCTCTGCCACAGATGGCTTCAACCCGTCCACCATACCAGATAACGCAGCCCCGTCGACCGCGTTCTTCCCCGGCGAAAGGGCCAGCGTGCAGCGCTACCCGCGAGGGGCCACGGAAGATGGAAAGAATTCTCAGAAAAGGCGCAGTCGGCGAAGGAGAGCGCTCCGTGTGCGCTCCCCTTTGCCGGTTGGCTTGTTGTCTGTTTCGTCTTAGTGCGGCAGCACCAGCAACCCGGTTTCCAGCAACTTCTCCGTCAACCGGTCCACTGCCTGCGGGAATTTGTTGGAGATTGTTCGTACGCTCATCCCCAGCAAGGTGGCCGCTTCAACCTGCGTGTACTCCTGAAGCACGATCCGGCTCAGCATCTGGCGGTCCAGCGATCCAAGCTGGTTCAGACACGTTTCCACATCGAGGACAAAGATCACTGCGTCCTCGAAGGTCCGGACCGGCCTGCTGGAGACCCACCCCCGGCCGATCGGATCGCCCAGGATCGAGGGCGCCCTGCCTACCTGCATCGAGGCATACAGATAACGCCGCAACATGCTCTCCGTATGTTTCCTGTAGAAGGCCAGGCTGACCACCGGCCCCGCAGCCGGCGCTTTTGCAGGCGGCTTATCTTCAAGCCTTGTCGCCGGTTTTTGTTGCCCTGTCCCGCAGGTTTCCTGCCATCCTGCCTGTGAACTGCTTGCTCCCCAAACCATTGGCAACTGGAGTGCTGCGCTCATTGCGCGCCTCCCGTTGCTTCAGCCACTACCCAAACCCTGGTGAGCGGCTTGCGGCATGGGCGCCCACGCCGCTTCCGGCTCTCCGGCGATGGAAAGTCCTTCAGTTTTGTCTCACACCCCAGGCAATACACACTCCCCTGGGTCTGGGCGCGGTACCAAAGACAGCCGCAACCCTCGCAAACTTTCAATTGCACGCGCAATTCCATGACTGAATCTCCGTGTTCGCGTCTTCTCCCGACGGCTTTGCTTTTTCATTGTTTTTCCGCGAGGTGAAGAGAACCAGGCACGGCAACTCAGGTTTCTCGTGTCCTGATGGGGGATTGCCGCCTGTGTTCCCTCGTTTTTTGTCATGCTCATAGCGCGCAGATCCTGGAATTTCCTTCACTGGCCTGCCCCAGACACCTCTGCGAAGCGCCTTGGGGCGGAGATGGTATAACCGAACAGGTCCGAGTTTCTCCGGCAAGTGTTCATTGGCCGCTGAAGAGAGCAGAATTCCGCCCCGCTCAGCCTTGCGGCAATGAAACGTTTGACAAAAGATTCCCACAAACCAGTGTGAGATTAGTAAGGCCAATCTAGAAATATGTATCTCTTGCGTCAACGTCCCCCGGTGGATTTCTGGCCTAGCGCTTTTCAATCCGCCAGCAAGCGCGGAAAATGAAGGCCAATCAGTCCAAATAGTTTTTCTTGAGGAAACCGGAGACCATTCGTCCTCATTGCTGGTGGCGGATTTTCCACAGATGAATTTTACCCAGATGCATGAGCGCCTCCGCCTGGAACTGCTGCGCAGGATACAGCGGGGGACGGTCAGCGTCTCTTTGTTGGCTCGTCAAAGCGGTTTGGGGCAGTCCCATCTCTCCAATTATCTGCACAACCGGCGCCAGCTTTCGTTGGAGGCCATCGATCGCGTGCTTGCCGCTCAGCACCTGACGGCTGCCGACCTTCTGCCCGCAATGCATCAGGCCGCGGCGCTGCCGGCCGACGGGGAAAACAGCATGATCCCGGTCGTCTCTCACGCCGCGGCGCTCTTTGAGCCGAACATCCGTCCCTCCGCAGTTCAATCGCTGCTCCACTTGCCGGTCGGGGTCTTGCAGACGATTCGCACGCGAGTTTCCAACCCGCGCCGAGCCTGGCAGCGATTTGTAGCGGTGCGGATTCCGGCGGCCGACGCCTTGCCGATGGAGCCGCTGGTGCTGCCCGACGCCATCGCCCTTATTGATCGCCACTACAATTCGCTGATGCCCTACCGTCCCAACCGGCCCAACGTTTACGCCATCCGGCACGGCTCGCACCTGACCCTGCGGTACGTGGACTTCCTGTCCAATCGACTCGTATTGCGGCCGCACAACATCGCCTTCCCCGTGGACCTGATCGAGGTCGATCCCGGCGAGTCATCCGGCGATCTGATTGCCGGCCGCGTCGTGCTGATTATCAACGAGTTGTGATTGAATGAGAGATGATTTGCTTGATTTCCTCAACGCGGGGGGTGGAGCAGCGCCACCACACAGTCGCGAACCAAAACGTCAAGGAGCTCGCGAATGGACGGTAGTCGTTGTAGGCCAGCCTCGCGTGTTGAAGAAGTAAAGAGCCTCAACGGGGCCAAGAAGCTGCTTTGACGGCAAAAAAAGCCCTGCCTCCACGGCAGGGCCTTCTTGTTCGATATTATTGCCGGCGATCACCTAATCTCCCACACAGTCACCCGTGCAGTACCATCGGCCCAGCGAGGCTTAACTTCCGTGTTCGGGATGGGAACGGGTGATCCCTCGCAGTATGGTCACCGGCAAACTTGATGGCGCTTGGCGGGTGGTTGCCCGCAGCCGGCCGCGGCGTCTACTTTGTTCCGGATGGTTTCTCCCGGAGGCCCATAGGAACGCGGCTGCAATCTGGCGCCAAAAACTTGCCGAGCGTGCGGCGATTTTGGCAACACGCTCGCAGAACGAAATTGATTGGTTTTACAAGGCTTGGCAAGAAGAGCATCCGCGATTGCTGCGCGGAGTTAATTCTATGGACAAGCCGAACGGGCGATTAGTACTGGTAAGCT
>JBKQRH010000139.1:0-14609 GCA_052326045.1 Occallatibacter sp.
GCTCGCGCGCGGCGGATGCCCCACGGCGGACGAGGCCGGCAAGCCTTTCTTTGTGGAGGCGCGCAGGTCGGCGGCGGCTTGTATGGTCGATAAGAATGCGAAAGAGCGGCTGTTGCATTCAGCTATCGCCGACGCACCCGACAATGCGGAGTTGAGGCTGGAGTACGTGTCGGCGGCATTTGCGGCGGGCCAGGATGCGCGGGCGCTGTTGGCGGCTGAGCCGATCTTCGAAAGCGGCGGCAGCTTCTATGGGCAACGCTCTGCGCCAGCATACGACTCGTCCGAGAACGAAGAGGATGTTGGCAGCCAAAAATCTCCGGTTCTTTCCTCGATGAAGCCGGAAGATGCGTCCAAGCTGACCTGGTTTGCGATTCACGCCAGGGAAAAACGCCATGAAGCCGGCGAAGCTCTCAAGCTGGCGCGCAACGCGGCGGGGTTGGAAAAAGATCCGGCGCGGCGGAGCAAGTTTGAAGCAGAACAGAAGCGCCTGGAGACCGCCGCGGCTCGCGCCAATGAAGACGCAGCGCGCGCTCCGAATATTCATAAGGAACTGGATCAGGATCGGGTGGTGCGCCCGCGATTGCTGCCGGGCGAGCCATTTACCCCGCGGAAAGCAGCAAACGGCGAGGAGGGTGAAGAATGAAAGGACGCCTCTGGATTTTGGGTTACGTATTTCTGCTGGGCTGCGGCGCGGTCTTTGCCGTCGGCGCGCTGGATGATGCGATCAAGACAAAGCCCGAGTTGCCTTCCCTGCTGCCTGAGGGCGCGTTGATGTCGATTGAGGCGCGCGATTTTGGATTATTATTGCACGACTGGAACACGTCGGAGGAGAAGCGCGCCTGGCTGACCAGCGACAACCATGCGGCCTTCAGCAACTCGCGACTCTTCGAGCGGCTCTCACGCGCACAGAACGAGTTCACGGCCGCCGCCGGACTTCCGGCCGACGAAGACCTGCTCGAAAAGGTTGCTGGCAAGCAGAGTTGCCTGGGCCTCTACGACATCGGCAATCTGGAGTTTGTTTATGTGACTCGATTGGATCAGCAGGCGATAGAAAACTCTCCGCTGTGGCAGACGCGGGCGAAGTTCGAGCAGCGCAGCGAGGCAGGAACGGCTTTTTACGTGCATAAGGACGCGCAATCGTCGCGCGTTGCGGTGTTTGCCTCGAGGGATGGCTGGCTGATTCTAGGCACGCGGGAGGATTTGGTGGCGGGCGTTCTGGACCGGCTGGCGGGCAAGGCCTCTCAGAACCTTGCGAGCGAGAGCTGGTTTGTTGACGCGGTAAAACAGGCGAATGGAGAGCGCGGCGATCTGCGCATGGTGCTGAACCTGGAGAAGATTGTTCCCACGCCATACTTCCGCAGTTACTGGGTGCAGCAAAATGTCACGGAGATGAAGCAATACACCTCGGCAGTGAGCGACATCTACAGAAGCAGCCAGAGTTATCGCGAGGAGCGGGTGCTCGAGCGCCGCGCGGGGCTGGCTGCTGTTTCTCATGGCGATGTGAGAGCGCTGGCGGCGATTGTGCCCGAGGATGCGGCTTTTTATGCTGCGCAAGCATCGCCGGATGCGGAGAATCTGTTGCGTGGTCTGCGCGATAATCTGCTGGAGGCGAAGCCGGAGCGGCAGGCAACCTCGTACAAAACCGCGCCCTCGGCAGCCGCTGGGGAGAACGCCGGCAGCGCGACGCAACTCGATACTTCTATCGATACGGCTCCTGTTGCATCCAGGGAGGTGGACGCATACGCGCCTCTGCGCGCGCTGCTTACGGCCCAGCAGCCAGATGCGTCACTCGAAGTCTTTTCCACGCGTGCTCCGAAAGACGGCGTCTTTGTCTCTTTGCAGGCGGCGATGGCTGTCTCAGCGGCGCAAGCCTGGGATGAGAATGCAGTGCGCCAGGCTCTGACGCAGGCTCTGCTGCCTGGCCTGACCACCGGGAAGCTGGGCGTCAACTGGGAGAAGCGTTCGAGCGCCGGCGGCGATTATCTTGCGCTGGATGGGGCAGTAACTCTTTTTGTCGCGGTGAACGGCAAGCTGCTGCTGCTGGCTAACGATTCCAGCCTGATGGAAAAGCTGTTGGCTCGCCG
Source organism: Occallatibacter sp. (assembly GCA_052326045.1). Lineage (GTDB taxonomy): Bacteria > Acidobacteriota > Terriglobia > Terriglobales > Acidobacteriaceae > Telmatobacter. Next base: position 2,085 of record JBKQRH010000139.1, read on the forward strand.
ACCGACTGCCAGCCCGGCCGGAGGAAATGACAGCGTGACCTATGCGGCCCTCTTCCGGCACTCTCAGGAACAAGGTAATTTCCGGCGGTTGATGGCGCAACTGGATTTGGCCGGACATCGCGGCGCAGCAGATCAAGCGTCGGCTAACAGCGGCGATAGCCCGGCATTCTTCTCCGGCAACGCGGCCAGTTTCAGCCGCGCTTTCTCTAAAATGGAGTCGGAGCGCATCGAAGAGAAGGATCAGGGCGCCACGGTGACGCAGACGGTTACCTATCAATGGAGCCGCTGAGGACGGGGCCGTACCTGAGAGCAGCGGCTGCTCGAATTGCGCGCGGGATTATGCTGGCGGGATTGCTGCTGCTCATCGCCGCGTGTCCCGCGGCCGTTCAGCAAGCAACAGAGCCGCAACTCTTCTCCCAATCCGCAAATGCGGTTCTCGAACGCGACTTTGCCAGCCCGGATCTCTCATTTTTACTTTTAGATAGATCGGGCAAGGTACTGGCCGAGCGATGGCCAACGCAACAAGCTGTCTCTCCCGGTTCCCTGGTCAAGCCCTTCCTGGCCATTGCCTATGGGGAACAGCACGGCGGCCGGTTTCCCACGGTGCGCTGCCGGGGCTCTCGGGACCGCTGCTGGCTGCCTCGCGGCCACGGAAATCTGGGGCTTGAAGAGGCGATTACGCAATCCTGCAACGCATATTTTCTGGAGTTGTCGTCTGGATTGGATCGCCGACTCGCGGCGGAGAGCCTGGCCCGCTATGGACTCGCCGCTCCTCCCATGGCCGCCTCCGCGGAGAGTTTGGCGGGACTGGGAAGCGCGTGGAAGGAGACGCCGTTGGCCTGGGCCAGAGCCTATCTGCAACTGGTCAACGAACAACAAGCCCCCACGCAGAGCAGGATTGTGAAGGGAATGCTCGACTCGGCGGAGCGTGGCACGGCGCGCTCGGTCGATGCGGCTTTGGGCAGGAATGCGGCCCTGGCCAAGACCGGAACGGCGGCTTGCGCGCACACGCCTCGTGGCGCAGCGGATGGCTTCACGGTCGTACTGTACCCCGCCGCGCAGCCCCGGCTGCTGCTTTTTGTGCGAGTGCATGGCGTGACCGGCGCTGCCAGCGCAAAGATGGCCGGAGCAATGCTACGCTCGCTGGGAGGCGGTGAGCGATGAGGACGGAAGCGCTGCTCTTGCTGCTGATGACTGCGGCTCCCGCCACAGCGCAGCAGGAGATTCGCTTTGGCGTGTTGGGGCTTTTTCACCCCAAAGAGCTGATCCTGCAACAAGAAGGCTCGCAGGTTCTCTCGGTCTTAGCACAAGGCATCGCGGTAAACCATGCCGTGACACTGAACGGCGAGACGGGTCATCGCCAGATCGTCTTCCGCGCGGAGGGCGACCGTGTCGTTGCCGGCGACAGCTCCACCAGCAGTTGGACGGCTGCCGCGCGGGATGGCGGAGCGGCTGCTTTCCGGCTCACTATGCCGGGGAAGCTGCATCGCGTCTATCGCGGACGCTTCATGATTCAGGCCCACAAGGGAGAGTTGTTGGCCGTGGTCACAATGGACCGTGAGACGGCGGTGGCCTCGATTGTTGGCGCGGAGATGGTGGAAAGCGCACCGATGGAAGCACTGAAGGCGCAGGCCGTGGCTGCGCGCTCCTTTCTGCTAGCCGGGCCAAGACACCTGAATTTTGAATTCTGTGACACCACCCATTGCCAGTTCCTCAAGTCGCCGCCTCCTATGACGAGCCGCGTCATGAGCGCCGTCGAGGCCACGCGGGGGCTGGTGCTCGCCTATCGCGGCAAGCCGCTGGCGGCTATGTACTCCAGTCGCTGCGGCGGCCAGACGCGCACTCTGCGCGATGTGGGCCTGAATCCGGGAGAGGCGTACCCTTATTACTCTGTACGCTGCCAGTGGTGTGAGCGGCATCCTGCGACCTGGCAAAGCAGAATCGGCGCGAGCGGGCAGCCGCCTCAGCCGGGCGACGAGCGGAGCAGAATTGCCGAGGCGCGGCAGTGGGGCTGGGGCGCGATTCCGGGAAGCGACTTTACGGCCACAGCGGACGGCGAGGGCTGGCGGCTGGAGGGCCACAGCGTAGGCCACGGCGTGGGCATGTGCCAGATGGGCGCAACCGGCATGGCGCGAGCGGGCGCCGGATTTCGCGAGATTCTCTCCCATTACTATCCCAATACAGAGCTGATAGCACTGCCGTAAGCTCTGGCAGCCAAAGAGGTTGACGTTCCGCGAGAAGGCACTTAAATCGACCTGGTTGCCTACCGCAACAAATAACATATAATGAAAACGCTGCCCAACAGCGTCGAGGAATAACTCCGTGATCGTGAACTGTTTGAGCTTCTTTATGGTGCCAGCATGGCCCAGCCTGCTGGCTTTCAGCGTGGCGCCCCTGGCACATCTGCACCCGCTGGACATAGCCGTCATCGCCATCTACTTCGCCATGGTGCTGTGGATCGGCTTCTATCTCAAAGGCCGGGCGAACACCGGCGAAGAGTTCTTTATGGCCGGCCGGGAGATGACCGCCTGGATTGCCGGCCTGAGCTTCGTTTCAGCCAACCTCGGCTAGCTGGAGCTGATGGGCTGGGCAGGCTCGGCTTACCAGTACGGCATCCTGGCCACTCACTGGTATTGGATCGGCGCCATACCGGCCATGCTCTTCCTGGGCCTGGTGATGATGCCTTTTTACTACGTGTCGAAGACGCACTCGGTCCCCGGTTACCTGTATCTGCGCTACGGCGAGCACGCCCGCGTTCTGGCCGCCATCTCCTTCGCCCTGGAAATGATCCTGATGAGCGGCGTGAACATGTTCGCCATGGCGGTGGTGATGAAGGTGGTGCTGGGGTGGAGTTTCACCTTCAGCATTCTGGTCTCGGCGGCCGCAGTCACGCTTTACGTTGCCCTGGGGGGGTTGCGCTCGGCCATCTTCAACGAGGTCTTGCAGTTCGTGCTCATCTGGGGCGGGGCGCTGCTGGTGCCCGTGCTGGGCCTGGTGCAGGCCGGCGGAGTGAGCGGCCTGAAGAGCCAGATCATCAGGAACATGGGGTCGGACACCTACTTTCATCTGTGGCGCGATACCGCCCATTTTGCTGACAATCCCATGGGAGTGCACTGGACGGGAATCGTCTTCGGCCTGGGATTCGCCATTAGCTTCGGCTACTGGACCACGGATTTCCTGGTGGTGCAGCGCGTGCTGGCGGCGCATAACCTCAGAGCCGCGCGGATGGCTCCGATCATCGGGTCGTTCTTCAAGATGGCGGTTCCGTTCATCGTCATCCTGCCCGGCCTGCTGGGCCTGGTAGTGCTGCAGAACTCCGATGGCAGCCGCATGCAGTTGATTCCCCAGGACACATGGAAGGTATGTGTCCCGATGTCCTCCGATTGCGCTTCGCAGTTGAAACAGACATCGCTTTCACCGGCGGTCCAACAGGATGTGCTGGACCAGAAAGTGACTCCGCAGTCCGAGCTGCACAGCTATAACGAGGTGCTGCCGCTGATGATGGTCCGCTACCTGGGGCCCGGCCTACTGGGCCTGGGCATCACCGCGCTGATCGCCGGCTTCATGAGCGGCATGGCGGGCAACGTGAGCGCCTTCTCGACGGTATGGACCTACGACCTCTACAAGCCGCTGATCAATAAGAAAGCCACCGACAGCCACTATGTGATGGTGGGCCGGATGTCGATTGTCATAGGCGTATTGGTTTCCATCGGCGCAGGCTACCTGGTGCAGCGCGCGCACGGCATCATGGACTACGTGCAGGCGCTGTTCAGCATCTTTATCGCGCCGCTTCTGGCCACCATTCTCCTGGGCATGTTCTGGAAGCGCGCCACCCGGCTCGCCGGTTTTCTGGGCCTGCTGTTCGGCGTCGTCTTTTCGGCGAGCCTGTTTGAGTGGGTTCACCTCTATCCCGCCAAGTTGGCCTACGTGGCGCTCTCGCCCGATGCCAAGCCCATGGCGGAAAATGTCTTCCGCGCACTGTGGGCCTGCCTTTTCACCGCTATTGTGATCTTCGTGGTGAGCATGTTCACCAAGCCCCGGCCGGCTGCGGAGCTGGAGGGCCTGGTCTACGGCGTGACCCCGCTGCCCAAGGAAGATCCGGTTCCGTTCTACAAGAACGAGTGGATGTGGGCGGGGCTGGTGGTGGTGATCTTCGCGGCGCTCAACATAATGTTCTGGTAACAGAAGAGATTCTGAGCTGTTTGCGAGAGATTTTGTACGGACGCGAGAGAGGAAAGGGTAAAGAGATATGCATGGTTCCGGTATTCCCATCTGGTTTTTCATTGGAGTTTTGCTGGTCATCTATGGGTCGATGATCCTGGGCTATGGCGTCTATGAATGGCACACGGGAATCTATCCGCCCCTGGTGCAGTTGACCAACCTGCACACGCCCGTCTGGTGGGGCGGCGTGTTGACGGCTCTGGGGGTGTTTTACGTGGTGAAGTTCCGTCCGGGTCAGGCGGTCAAGTAATACCTCGCGCATGGATGAAGCGCGCAAGGAGTGAAGAGTTCTTGAGTAGGCGCACCAGGCCGTCGTGGCGCGAGGAGCAGTTGAAACCAATGCCCGTAGCGGGAGTTCCGGAAGGATGACGGCGTTTCCGGCCCCGGCAGGCGCAATGAAGCCGCGCACGCGGCGAGGATAAAGGGAGCAGAAAACATGGCAGCACAACGCACAATGACATTCGGGATCGTAGTAGGCAACCGCGGTTTTTTCCCTGGCCATTTGGCCAAGACAGGCCGCGATGAAATTATCGCGGTTCTGAAGGCCGCGGGCGCACGGGCCGTGGTGTTAAGCCCGGAAGAGTCAAGGCATGGCGCGGTGGAAACCTACGCTGAGTCCGAGCGTTGCGCCGCGCTGTTCAAGAAGCACGCCGAGGAGATCGACGGCATCATCGTCACGCTTCCCAACTTTGGCGAGGAGCGCGGCATTGTGGACGCTATCCGCCTGTCGGGACTCAAGGTTCCGGTGCTGGTGCAGGCCACGCCCGACCGTTCCGAGGACATGACCATTGCCGTGCGCCGCGACAGTTTTTGCGGCAAGATGAGCTGTTGTAACAACATGATGCAGTACGGCATTCCGTATTCGCTGACCACGCTGCACACCGAAACCCTGGGTTCGCCGGAGTTCAAGGCCGACCTGGAGTGGTTCTCGGCGGTTTGCCGCATCGTCAAGGGCCTGAAGAATCTGCGCATCGGCGCCATCGGCGCGCGTCCCACGGCGTTCAACACCGTGCGCTACTCCGAGCGCATCCTCGAAACCAGCGGCATCTCCATTGAGACGATTGATCTTTCTGAAATCTTCGGCCGCATCGACAAGATGAAGGACACGGACGACGCCGCGCAGGCCAAGCTGGCCGCCATCAAGAGCTATGTCTCCACTGCGGGAATTTCCGACGCGGCGCTGCTCAAGATGGCCAAGCTGGGCGCGGTGATCGACGGCTGGATGAAGCAGACCCATGTCGCCATCAGCGCCGTGCAGTGCTGGACCTCGATGGAAGAGTATTTCGGGGTGGTGCCCTGCACCATCATGAGCATGATGAGCAACGACCTCATCCCTTCGGCCTGCGAGGTGGATGTGCCCGGCACGCTGAGCATGCACATGCTCGCCCTGGCCAGCGGCACGCCCTCGGCGCTGCTCGACTGGAACAACAACTACGGCGGCGATCCAAACAAGTGCGTCTGCTTCCACTGCTCCAACCTGCCCAAGCATTTCTTCAAGGATGTGCGCATGGACTTCCAGGAGATTATCGCCGGCACGGTGGGCAAGGAAAACGCCTTCGGCACCTGCGTGGGCCGCGTGAAGGCCGGCGGGATGTGCTTTGCTCGCTACTCCACTGACGATCGCCGCGGCGTGGTTCGCGGATACACCGGCGCGGGCAAATTCACCGACGATCCGCTGGAGACCTTCGGCGGCGCGGGCGTGGCCGAAATTCCGCAACTGCAGAAACTGCTCAAGTACATCTGCCGCGAGGGCTTCGAGCACCACGTGGCCGCCAACTTCAGCAACGTTTCAAAGGCCGTGCATGAGGCCGCCGTCCGCTACCTGGGCTGGGAGAGCCACTATCACCCCGAGCTCGAGGACTGAGCGGAGCGAGGAAACCGATCGGGCGCTGACGAAATCTGTCAACGCCCGAAGCTCTTTGGGAATTGAACACCGCGGATGAAAAGATGCGCGACGATCGCAAATTGAGGGATCTTGCCGGTGTGGGTCCGGCGACCATCTCCGATTTGCAAAAGCTGGGAGTACTATCGGTTGCGGAGTTGGCAGCGCAAGACGGCGAGGAACTCTACGGCAGGCTGTGCCGGATGACCGGAACGCGGCAGGATATTTGTTGCCTCGATGTTTTTCGTTGCGCCATTGCCCAGGCCGGCGATCCCGATCTTCCCGTTGAGCAAAGGAACTGGTGGTATTGGAGCCAGTTGCGCAAGCAACGGCAAAAAGTGACCGCGAAGCCGGCAGAATTGACCGCGCGGAGAAGGAAACATCGCTGAGGAATTGCGAAGAGGAAAGGTAACTATGAGCAAAAGAATTGCAAAGAGCCTTGTCATCAATGGCGTCACGCTGGTGACGGAAAAGGCGTGGAATGCGGAGCTGGATGCGAAGCATGAAAAGCTGGTGGAATGGCTGCGCGGCCAGAAGCTGGCGGGCGTTCTCATCCGGCGCAACGAGAATGTGGCCTGGCTGACGGGCGGCGCGGTGGAGTTGCGCGTGCTCACGCCCTGCGAGACCGGCGTGGCTTCGCTGCTGGTGACCGCGGCGGGCAAGCGCTACTACTTCACCACCGAGAATGAAGCGCCGCGCCTCCACGACGAGGAGTTTGGCGCGCTGGACTTTGAGCCGGTGCTCTTTCCCTGGTGGGCCGACGACACCAACGCCGCCGCCGCGAAGCTGGCCGGCGGACCGCTCGGCTCGGATACGCCGGGCGCGGGGCTGACGCCGGTCAACCTCTTCCCCTTGCGCGCGGCGCTGAGCGAAACGGAGATTGCGCGCTATCGCTGGCTGGGCGCGGAGACCGCGGCCGCCACGGTCGAGGCGCTCAACCAGGTCAAGCCCGGAATGAGCGAGTACGACCTGGAGGCCATCACCGCGGCCGGATTGTTGCACCGCGGCATCCTGCCCTCGGTCTATCTCTACGCGGTGGACGATCGCATCCTGAAATACAAGCACGCCGTGGCGCGCGGCGCGCGGCTGAAGCAGTACGCCATGCTCAACCTGTGCTCACGCAAGTGGGGACTGGCCATCTCCATCACGCGTTTCGTTCACTTCGGCGCGCTGCCGGCGGAGCTTGGCAAGCGCTTTGCAGCATCGGCCCAGGTGAACGCCGCGCTGTTGAATGCAACCCGCGTGGGCGCCACTTCGGCCGAGCTCTTTGCGGTGGCCCAGGCGGCCTACGCGGCGCAGGGTTTCCCCGGCGAGGAGCGTTTCCATCACCAGGGCGGACCTACCGGCTACGGCGAGCGCGAGTGGGTGGCGACGCCCAAGGGAACCGAGGTGGTGGTCAACAACCAGGCCTTCGCCTGGAACCCCTCGATCCGCGGCGGCAAGGTGGAGGATACGGTGCTGCTGCGCGATGGAGTGATCGAAAACCTGACCCCGACGCCGAAGTTGCCGCCGCTCGCAGCCAGCGTCGCGGGCAGCACCTATGCCGCGACGGGCGTGCTGGTGCGTTAAGCTTCAACAGCTTTGCTTTCGAGGAACGTCATGAAAGCTCTCGTGCTGGAAGAAAAGCTTCGCCTGTCATTGCGTGAAATCGAACTTCCGCTGAACATGGGGCCGCGCGACGTGCGTATCCGCATTGGGCGCGTGGGCATATGTGGCAGCGATGTGCACTATTACAAGCACGGGCGTATCGGCCCGTTCGTGGTAAACGCGCCTATGGTGCTGGGCCATGAGGCTGCGGGCGTGGTGATCGCTGTCGGTGATGAGGTACGCGATCTTACGCCCGGCGATCGCGTCTGCATGGAGCCGGGTATTCCCGACATGTCTTCGCGGGCAAGCCGCGAGGGCCACTACAACCTCGATCCAGCGATGCGCTTCTGGGCCACGCCGCCCATTCACGGCTGCCTCACCGGCGAGATGGTCCATCCGGCTGCCTTCACATTCAAACTTCCTGATCGAGTTTCGCTCGCGGAGGGCGCGATGGTCGAGCCTTTCGCTGTAGGAATGCATGCGGCCACCAAAGCCCAGATCAGGCCGGGCGCAACGGCGGTAGTCATCGGCGCGGGACCGATCGGCATCATGGTGGCGCTCTCGGCTTTGGCTGCGGGCGCGGGCCTCGTGGTTGTCTCCGACTTATCGGCGGAAAAGCTGGCCATCGCCGGACAGTATCCCGGCATTCATCCCTTCGATATTCGCGGCGGCTCATTGGCCGCGCGCGTGGCTGAGCTGACCGCCGGCTGGGGCGCCGATGTCGTCTTCGAGGCCAGCGGCAGCCCCCGCGCCTTCGAAAATATATTCGATCTTCTGGCGCCGGCGGGAACGATGGTGCTGGTGGGCATGCCGCCCGGTGCGGTTTCTTTTGACGTGGTGGCGGCGCAGGCCAAGGAAGCGCGCATCGAAACCATATTCCGATACGCCAATGTCTACTCCAAGGCCGTGGCGCTGCTGGCTTCGGGCAAGGTTGACCTGAAGCCGCTTATTTCCGCCAGCTTTCCGTTTGAGCAGAGCATCGACGCCTTCGAACGGGCCACCGAGGGCCGCCCCGCCGACATCAAGCTGCAGATCGTCGTCGAGGAATCTGCCGCGTGAGCAGCATCGATCTTGAAGATCGGGCGGGCAAGACTGCTCGCGAGGATCGCTTTATATTGGGCATGCCTCTGGCATTGCTGGGCGGCTTTATCGCCATCGTCTTCTGCATGACAGGCGATGGCATCGAACAGGCCTTCCTGTCGAAGTACCTAGTCAACCTGGGTTTCAGCGCAGCCGATGCCGCGCTGGTCTTCACCGTTTACGGCGCCACGGCCGCGCTGTCCAGTTGGCTATCCGGCGTGTTGGCCGAGGTCTACTCGCCGCGCCGTATCATGCTCCTTGGCATCGCCTGGTGGTTAGTCTTCCATGTGCTCTTTCTCTGGTTGGGCCTCACCCATCCCAACCTGCCCCTTACGATGCTCTTCTATGGCATCCGCGGCTTTGCCTATCCGATGTTTTTCTACGGATTTTTCGTTTGGGTGGTGCAGAAGAGCCGGCCCCATGAGCTGGCCTCGGCCATCGGCTGGACCTGGAGCATGTTCACCATCGGATACGGTATTGTAGGCTCTTACCTGCCCAGCTTTACCATCCCCGTCATCGGCTACATGGGCACCCTGTGGATGTCGATGGCCTGGGTGCTGGCCGGCGGGCTGCTCATTTTTTTCTTGACCAGCAGTGTTCCCTCCATGCCGCGTGCAGCTCTTCAACCGGGAGAACCCGGCAGGTTTGAAGAGATTTCCAAGTGCGTTACGCTGATCTTCCACAACCGTAACATCGCGCTGGCGCTGGTGACGCGCATCATCTGCAATCTCTCGCTCTTCGGATTCCCGGTGATCATGCCGCTGTTCTATACCTCAGCGCGTATTGGCTTCAGCGTGCCCGAGTGGGCGCGCATCTGGGGAACGTTTTTTCTCGTCCAGCCCGTCACCAATGTGGTTTGGGGCCTGATCGGCGACAGAATCGGCTGGATGCGCCAGATGCGCTGGGTCGGCTTTGTGGGCTGCGGCACCGCATCGCTGCTGTTCTACTGGCTGCCGCTCCATTTCCCGCACAATACGCTGGCGGCTACGGTAGCCGCGCTGTTGTTCGCCTTCACCGTCACGGCATTTGTCCCCATGGGCGCTATCTTCCCCATGATGGAACCAGAGCACAAAGGCGCGGCGGTCTCCGTCCAAAACCTTGGTGGCGGCCTGGCCAACTTCGGCGGCCCCGTGCTGGCCGCGCTGATTCTTCCCTTCTGGGGAATCGCTGGCGTAGTGGTGGTCTATGGTGTCCTTTACTACTTTGCCGCGGTGCTGACCCTCTTCATTCACGTCGACCAGCCGAAGGGCGCATCGGCCACTTCGTTCGCGACGCATTGAAGAACAGGGAACAGAAAAGCCATCTGTGGCAATCAGGCTGAGTGCCCCGTTCTTGACAGCAGTTTCATCGCGTCAAGGGTGGAAAAGCGCAAACCCCGCTAACTCCGCTAACTCACTTCTTTTGGCTGTAACGTCAGCCTTGCCGTCAGCACCACCAGCGCGGCCCACAACATGTCGGCGGCCAGCAAGTGGGCTATCTGGACCCACAGCGGAGCCAGCAGGAATACATCGAGCAAACCCAGCGTATAGACCGTGGCCAGCAGCAACAGGACCAACGCGGAGAGGCGACGATTGTCCCAGTGGGTGGATCGCCGGGCTGCGCGCACCAGAAGCCAAATCAAAAAGATGCTGGCCAAGAAAGCCACGGCGGGGTGCGTCCAGCGCCAGCGCACCAGCCAGCCGCTGGTCGAGTAGAAGTCCTGCGCCAGCGCCAGGCCCAGCGAGGAGGCGGGGAAGAGCGTGTCGCCGAGGGCGGCCAGCGAGCCGGTTACGCCCACAATCATCACCACAACCACGGTAGCAAGGGCGCCGAAGGGCGCAACCATACGAACGCTGCCGCGCAGATAGCCCTTCGCGCGGCTGAGCAGGTGCGCGGTGAGGGTGAGCGCGGCCAGCAGCAGCAGCGTGTTGGCGAGGTGCAGAGCCAGATAGGCCGGACGCAGCGGCGACTGGCTCTGCGCGGTTAGGCCTAGCTTGACGAGCAGAGCCCCGAGCGTTGCCTCAATCATCGTGAACGCGACTGAAGCCACGGCTGCCGCGCGCGCCAGGTGGCCGCGCGCCGTGCCGGCGAAGGTCCACACGAGCAATGCCACGACAAGAACGAATGAGAGGCCGCTGGTGATGCGATGGGTGAACTCGATGAGCGTGTTTACGCTGGCCGAGTGCTGGATCACGGTGCCGTTGCACAGCGGCCAGTGGTTGCCGCAGCCGGCTCCCGAGCCTGTGGCGCGCACCAGAGTACCCCACAGGATGACGGCGATGAAATAAACCAGAACGCCCCAGGCAAAGCGGCGCAGGGCTGTTGAGGGAAGGCGTTGAGCGGTGACGGGAACGACGGTAGCAGGCATAGAGGAAAGCTCCGTATGGAACCCATCAGTGTAGAACAAGCGGCAGGAGCGCACGAATACAGCCGCGTCCATCAACAGCCTTCCTTGCCTCTTACTCCGCCAGCAGCCGCACAACGTGGTTGACGATAATCAGGTCTTCCGCGGGCGGAATGACGCGCACTGTGACGGACGAGTTTTCGGCGGAGATGACGGCTGGGCCGCGGACATTGTTGCGGGCCGGGTCGAGCACGATGCCCAGGGCGCCCAGGCCGGCGCAGATCTCGGCGCGGCAGGCGATGTCGTTTTCGCCGATGCCGCCGGTAAAGACCAGCATGTCCAGCCCGTTCAGCTCAGCCACATAACTGCCGATCCAGCGGGCGATGGTCCAGGTGAACTTGTCCACGGCCAGCCGGGCCCTGGCGTTGCCTTGGGCGATGGCGTCGCGCAAGTCGCGCATGTCGTTGGAGAGACCGCTCACGCCCAGCAGTCCGGCCTTCTTGCTGGCCACGGTCTCCAACTGGTCGGCGGCCTCTGAAGCGCTCTTGGCCGTCTCCGCAATCTTGCGCAGGATGAAGATCAGAACGCCGGGATCAATGTCGCCGGTGCGGGTGCCGCTGATGATGCCTCCGGTGGGGGTGAGGCCCATCGAAGTGTCCAGGCACCGGCCGTTGCGGATGGCGGAGATGGAGGCGCCGTTGCCGAGATGGGCGACGAAGAGCTTCTCCGGCACGTTGGGCTGCAACTGGTAAACGATCGATTCGTAGGATATGCCGTGATAGCCGTAGCGGCGCACGCCCATGGCGGAATACTCCTCGGGGATGGGCATGTGCGTGACCACTTCGGACATGGTGCGATGGAAGTAGGTGTCCAGGATGGCAAAGTTGGGAGTGCCGGGGAAGAGATGCAGGGCCTCGCGCATGATGTAAACGGCAATCGGCGTGTGCAGCGGCGCCAAGGCGGCGTAGCTATCGATCTCGTCAATGAGCTGGAGCGTAATGAGCTGGTTCTCGTTGACCGTTGGTCCGCCGCAGACGGTGCGATGGCCGATGGCGGCCGGGGCAGGGAAGTCGCCGGAGTGAAGCGCGTCGGCCACCATCTTGAAGGCGACCGCGCGGTTGGGCAGAGCGGGCGTCTGATCGACCAGCTTTTTGCCTTCGGCGTCCTTGATCCAGAACTTGCCCAGATCGGTGCCGATGCCGTCGACCGCGCCCTCGTGGAGCTTGCGCCGTTCGCCGTTGCCGGCTTCATAGACTGAAAACTTGATGGAAGAAGATCCGCTGTTCAGAACTAAAACCGGTAATGAAGACATGAAGTGCAAAGCCTTTCTGTGTTCGAGTTGAATAAGAGGAGCGAAGTTAGCGGAGCTAGCGGAGTTAGCGGAGTTAGAGAACCTAACTGCCCGGACTAGCACCGCAAACCCCGCTTACTC
>JBKQRH010000140.1:0-3264 GCA_052326045.1 Occallatibacter sp.
TGCTGGGCGCGGGCAAAGGCGGTCTGCAACTCCGCCGCACGATCCTGCGCGAGAGCGGGGCAAGCCGCCACGAGGAGAAAAACAAGACAACGCGAAAGAAAACGCATATGTGGGACTCCGATGCAAAGATGTGACGTGTCTACCATACTACCGGCAGCCCAGGGCCGCATGCGAACGCAACCCGCGCTCAAACAAAAGCGGCTCCCGTCCTTCCGGGAGCCGCTTCTACATCACAAAAAATCCGCTCTATTTCCCCTACAAAGCCGGCGCGCTGCCATCGAGATTCGCTACCTGCTCATAGGTGGTGCGCAGATACTTGTGCGGATTGACCGGGACATTGTGGACGCGCACCTCATAGTGCAGGTGCGGACCGGTGGCGCGGCCCGACTGGCCCACGTAGCCGATCACCTGGCCGCGAATCACATGCTGGCCGGGCACAACCGCCATCGCTGAGAGATGTCCGTAGAGAGTGAGCACATCATGGCCATGGTCGAGCACAATCTCGCGGCCGTATCCGGCGACCATCGAGGCTCCGGTCACTTCCCCGTCGGCCGCGGCGCGCACCGGCGTTCCATAGGGCGCGTCAATGTCGATGCCGGAGTGGAAGGCGCCTTCGCCGTTGATCGGATCCTGGCGCTCACCGAAGCTCGATCCCACGCGGCCTTCCAGCGGCCATAGCGAAGGCGCGTCGGCCAGTTCCGTCCAGTCACCGGCAAAGCTGGACGACAGGCCGCTCTCCAGGGCGCGGGAGACCCGGCCCGACATGGCCTGCGCGCGCAGCACATAGAACTGATCGATGGAGAGCTTCACCTGCTGCTGGTTTACGTCGTCGGTCAGGGCCATGCTGGCGGGCGTTGGCTCAGCCGCGGCGCTGGCGGCTGCCGTGGCCTTGGCCGAGGCCAGCTTGTTCTGCCTCAGGCCGTACAGCGCGGTCACTTCATTTGCCAAGGCTCCCAGCGAGGCCACCTGCACATTGCGGTCATGCGCGATCTGGGCCATCTGCTTGTAGCCCTTGCGCAGCGTCTCCCGCTCCTGGCGAACCTGGTTGAAGCTCTCGGTCTTGAGCAGCATGCGGGTGTAGGAACCGGCCAGTCCCACGATGGTGAACGCTCCCACCAGCGCCGCGGCAACAAACCCGTACGCATAACGAAGCGGAATCGGTATCTTCCGTATCCGCCCGTCCTCTTCCCGTGCAACAAAGAGAATGTAATAGCGTTTGCCCAGCATCTTGGCCTTTCCTCCCTCCACCTGCGAGGGACTCAATCCGCCGTGTACTCAGAAAAGCGCAAGGCATAGGGGCTTTTCAGCCCGCGAAATCAATACACGCCCATACCGGTGCAGACTTGTAGCGTTCGTAAAGCCTAGCAAACCCTCCCGCGCCGGGTCAACGAAATCCACAGGAAAAAATCATCTTTTGCCACGATTTGGCTGCCCTCCGTTCCGGCTTCGAGCTCAGAGCCCCACATCAAGCTCCGCCTAATTGTCCTGTTTCGATACACATACAAACCGTTGCTTTCGCTTTAAACATCGGCAATCTAATACGTTACTTTAGATTAACCGCAAAGTTACCCGTTCTGGCCAAGAGGCTGGTCCCGCCCCCAACTTCCTGATCCTCATTCCCTCAACCACACTCCCCCGCCGGTTTGCCCTATCCTCATGGAATGAGATCCCGGCAGCAAATGCGATCGCGGCAGGCCGGCTCCCTGAGCGAAGGCCAACGAGGGGAACTGGCCCTGCTCCGCTACATCCGCAGCCGCGCGGCACAACCCCCCTCGAGCCTCCTGCGCCTCGGCATCGGCGACGACTGCGCCCTGCTCCGCCCGCGTCCCGGCGAAGAACTCGCCGTCACCACCGACCTCTCCATCGCCGGCCGTCACTTCCGCCTCGACTGGCACGCAGCCGAATCAGTCGGCCATCGGGCTTTGGCTCGAGGTTTAAGCGACCTGGCCGCCATGGGCGCACGCCCCGTAGCCGCCTTTCTTTCCCTGGGCCTGCCGCTTGAGCTCACCACGCCCTCAGGCCGCCGCCCGGCCTGGGTCCAGCGCTTCCTCGACGGCCTGCTCGCCCTCACCGCAGCCCACAAAACCCCGCTCGCCGGCGGCGACCTGTCCGAGTCCCCCATCCCCGTTGCCGACATCGTTCTCATCGGCGCGGTTCCCCGAGGCAAAGCCCTGCTCCGCTCCGGCGCACGTCCCGGCCACCTGCTCTACGTCACCGGAACCCTTGGCGGAGCCGCCGCCGCCCTCGCCCGCCTGGCCGAACTGGCAGCAGCCCAACCCGCCCGCTCCAACCCTCCGCGCATCCCCAGGGAGCTGGAAGCGCAACTCGCCCCCCACCTCTACCCCCAACCGCGCATCAATCAGGGCCTATGGCTTCAGCGCCACTCGCTCGCCTCCGCCGCCCTCGACCTCAGCGACGGCCTCTCCACCGATCTCGCCTGCCTTTGCCAGGAATCCGGCGTAGCCGCCGAGGTCGATGCAGCTCTACTCCCCATCCACCCAGCCGCAACCCTCGCCCAGGCCCTCAACGGCGGAGAAGACTACGAACTCCTCTTCACCGCTCCGCCCTCCGCCCGCCTTCCCCGCAAAATCGCCGGCGTTTCCATCACTCAAATTGGCCGCATCCTTCCAACCCGCCCCAACCGCCCCGCCGTCACGCTCATCACTCCGCAAGGCCGCGAGCCGCTGAATCCCCAGGGCTGGCAGCACTTCTCCTGAAACCATCTATCATCAAGCAGTGCAATGAGCAGTTCGTAGGAGTCTGATTGCCGTGAATGACATCTTCTGGATCAAAGGCAATCCTCCTGCCCCGCTGGCCATTGTGCTCTGTCCGCTGGGAGGCGATGGGCTTCATGACGAACTGCTCGGAATGAAGCGGGGTGGAATCCAAACCGTGGTTTCGCTGCTCGGAAAAGATGAAGCCATCATGCTTGGCGTCGCCCAGGAGGGTCCCCTCGCGGAGAAGATCGGAATGCGGTTTCTCTCCCACCCCATTCCCGACACCCGAATTCCTACTGACACCGCCGCCTTCCAGAAATTCGTCGCAGCCCTGGCCAATCGCCTCCGCGCGGGGGAGCGTATCGGCGTCCATTGCCGGGGAAGCATCGGCCGAGCCACCGTCACCGCCGCCTGCGCGCTCATCCAACTCGGCTGGTCGCCCAGAGCGGCCCTGGCCGCCGTTGCAGCAGCCCGCGGATGCGCCGTTCCCGACACGCAGGAACAGGAGGACTGGATTCTGCGCTACAAGGCTCAGCCGTGAGCTACG
>JBKQRH010000141.1:0-2843 GCA_052326045.1 Occallatibacter sp.
ATCTTGTCTTCGTCGGTCTTGATCTCGTTGACGGCGGCGTAAAGCGTCGTGGTTTTGCCGCTGCCCGTCGGTCCCGTGACCAGCACCATGCCGTACGGTTCCTTGATGTAGCGGCGAAAGCGGCGTAGGTCGTCTTCGTCGAACCCGACCACGTCGAGCGTGAGCTTCTTAAACTTCTCGCTCATCGACTCCTTGTCGAGCACGCGGAGCACGGCATCCTCGCCGTGAATCGAGGGCATGATCGATACCCGGAAATCGATGGCACGGCCGTTGTACTTCACGCGGAAGCGCCCGTCCTGCGGCACGCGGCGCTCGGAAATATCGAGCTCGCTCATGACCTTGATGCGCGAAATGATGGTGGAGTGGTGTTCCTTGCCGATGGGCGGCATGGCGTTGGTGAGCACGCCGTCAATACGAAACTTGATGACCACCGAATCGTCGCGCGTTTCGATGTGAATGTCGCTCGCCCGCCGCTGCAACGCCGTGAAAATCGTGGTGTCAACCAGACGGATGATCGGGCTCATGTCGGTGCCCGCGCTCGCCGTCAGTTTGTCGATGGAGATGGTCTCATCGTTCCCGGCTTCGTCCTCGCGGATCACATCGAGCGTGAATCCTTCGCTCGCGTCTTCCAGCACGCGCTTGGACTGCTCGGTCTTCTTCAGAATGTCGGAGATTTGCTTGAGGGTCGAAACCTTGGTGACGATCCGCTTGCCCAGCAGCAGGCTGATTTCGTCGATCATCATCAACTGGCTGGGATCGGCAATCGCTATCGCCAGCCGCCCGTCCGCCGTCTCATCCAGGGGCACGAAGTTATAGCGGAACATCAGGTGCACCGGGATCTTCTCAAACAGATCGTGGTGCAACTGGAAGTCGCTCAGATCGATGAATTCGCAACGGTAGCGCCGCGCGATATCCCGCGCCCGTTCCAGTTCGTCGGGAACCGACGCCGGTTCCGGCGCCAGCTTCCCGCCATTCCCGCCCGTTACCACTACGGTTGTTTTCTTATCCGCCATGCCCATTCCAGTCTACAGCTTCTAGTGCACACCCGCTCCCAGGGTGAAAATCGGCATATACAAAGAAATCAGGATGCCGCCGACAAAGACCGCCATGATGATCAGGATGATTGGCTCAATCAGCGCCATGGCCGCGCTGAGAGCCGTCTGCACATCCTCCTCGTAAAACTCCGCCACCGAACTGAGCATCGCCGGCAGCGCGCCGGTCGATTCGCCGACTTCCAGCATTTCCACCGCGAGGTCGGGAAATAACTTTTGTGCCTCCAGGCTCTGCGCCAGGCTCTGCCCTTCTCTCACCCGCTCCGCCGCAGCGGTGACACCATTTAACATCTGCCGGCTGCTCATCGATGCGCCAGCCGTTTCCATCGCCGGCACCAAAGGCAGCCCGCCCTGCAGCAGAGTCGCCAGAATGCGCGAGAAGTTCGCTACCTGATATTTCAGCCGGATTTCCCCGATCAGCGGAAGCGACAGCAGAAACCGGTCAATCCGTTCCGCCCCCCGATCGCTCTGTTTCCACCGCAACAACAAAACCACCACTACCGCAGCGACCAGCAGCACGATCCACGCATACTTCTGCGCGTTCAGGCCGACCGACAGCATGAACACCGTCATCGCCGGCAGCTGCGCTCCCAGGTTGTCGAACAGTTCGGCAAACTTGGGCACCACGTAGGTGATCAGAAAAATCAGCATCACCGTTACCATCGAGACCAGCAGCGCCGGATACACCAGCGACACCAGCAGCTTCTTACGGAAAGTCTGCACCATCCGCTGATAGCTTATGTAGCGGCCCAGAACCTCTTCCATGCTGCCGCTCTTCTCTCCGGCCATCAGCGTGGTCGTGTACATCTTCGGAAATACCTGCTGGGCGGCGAACGCATCGGACAGCAACTCGCCTCCCTTTACCCGTTCGCGTACGTCTTCGAGCAGCCGTAACAGGGATTTGTCGCGCTGCCGCTTGATCAGAAGATCAAGCGCCGTCAGGATCGGCAGTCCCGCCTTAATCAGCGTCAGAAACTGCTGGTTGAAGATGAGGAATGTGGACTGTCGCAGCTTGCCGCGTTGCCCTCCGCCCCGGCTAAGGATGGTCCGGGGCTTGACCCAGTACACCAGGTATCCCTGCTGCGTGAACCGGTCGTGGACCTCGGCTTCGGAATACCCGTGCTCCACCTGCTGCCGCAGATGGCCCTGTTCGTCGGCGACTTTGACCAGGAATTGTGCCATTCGATCTCGTCTGATGCTGCCGGTCTGGTTTCGAGCGCCTTCTGTATCGCTTCTCAGACCAAGTCTAACATTCTGTCCCCAAAGAGGTTACCGCAACTGTTCCGGGGCGCGGTACGCAAGTAACCGAATCGTTTTGTATCAGGGCATCGCTTTAGCGATGCCGCAAGAACTTCGAGGAAAGCCCCTTTAGGGGATGGCTGTTGATGCTACGGTCCCAATTCTCCTTCCACTGTCTCCACTCCCGGGGGAGGGGTAAACTGAAACCGGTTGTCGTTCAACTCCGGATTCTCCTTCCAGCCCGCAAAGCGGAACTCGGTGGTCGCCCCGTCCGCTTCCAGTAATACGATGCGGACAATCTGGTTAGAGGGAGTGATCTCCAGTTGCACCTCGTTCACCGGGCTCGCCATCTGCTTCGGAACCCCTCGCAGCAGGGTGTTCCCCGCGCCCAGAGGTGTTTGATCAACAACTTTCGAAAGTCCCCGTAATTCGTTCTCCAGCTTTGTTTTACCTAGTAAGAATGCCAATGGAGACCGCAGGTCGTCCAGTTTCCGAAACTCCGTCTTTCTGAGTTGCCGTTCCGCCGGCAGGTAGAACCACACCGCCTGGCCG
>JBKQRH010000142.1:0-22290 GCA_052326045.1 Occallatibacter sp.
CCGGCCCGGTGGACCCGTAACAGGAACCCAGCATATTGATGCAGATCACGAAGTCGTGGTCCAGGGACAAAACCCCGCCGGGAGCGAAGACCTCGGGCCACCAGGAACCCACCAGCGCCGAGCCGGAGAGCGCATGGCACACCAGCACGGCGTTGTCGCGGGCGGCGTTCAACCGGCCATACACCGCGTAATGCAGCGTAACGCCGGCCAATGCGCGGCCACACTCCAGCAACAGGTGCTCGTCCAGCACGAAGTCACCTTCGTAGGTGGGCGCCAGAAAGGACGTTGCGGGCGGCGAGCTTCCGGTCCCCGCCCGGCTGATGGATTCAGTCATAGTACTCATTGTGCAACACGACCCGCCCTTTCTGCCGTACCTTTGAACGCCTACCCATTGGCGGCCTCGATCGCCTGGTCCAGATCGGCCAAAATGTCGCGGATATCCTCGATGCCCACAGATAGCCGCACCTGCTCGGGAGTGACACCGGTCGTCGCCTGCTCCTCGACGGAAAGCTGCGCGTGCGTCGTCGAGGCGGGGTGGATGACCAGCGACTTGGCGTCGCCGATGTTGGCCAGCAGCGAAAACAGCTTCAGCGAATTGATGAGCTTTTTCCCTGCCTCGTAGCCGCCCTTGATGCCGAAGGTGACCAACCCTCCCCGGCCGTTGGGCAGATACTTCAAGGCCCGCTTGTAATAGGGACTCGACTCTAGGCCGGGGTAGTTGACCCACTTGACGCCGGGATGCTTCTCCAGGTGCTTGGCCACGGCCAGGGCGTTCTGGGAGTGGCGTTCCAGACGCAGGTGCAGCGTCTCAATCCCCTGCAGCAGAAGAAACGCATTGAAGGGCGAAAGCGCTGCGCCCGTATCGCGCAGCCCCTGCACCCGCGCCTTCAGAATGAACGCTAGCGGCCCGAAGGCCTCCGTGTAAACAATGCCGTGGTAGGACGGGTCCGGCTCGGTGAAATCTTTGAAGCGCCCTGAAGCCGCCCAGTCGAACTTGCCCGCATCCACAATCACGCCGCCGATGGTGGTGCCGTGGCCGCCCAGAAACTTGGTGGCCGAGTTGACCACGATGTCCGCGCCCCACTCGATGGGCCGCACCAGCGCCGGCGACGCCGAAGTATTGTCGATGACCAGCGGCAGCTTGTGCTCATGGGCGATGGCGGCCAGTTTCTCAATGTCCACCACGTCCAGCTTGGGGTTGCCCAGCGTCTCGGTATAAACGGCGCGGGTCTTGTTGTTAATCAGCTTTCGCAGGCCGTCGAAGTCGTCCGCGTCCACAAACTTGACCAGGATTCCCAGCTTCGGCAGCGTGTAGTGGAACAGGTTGTAAGTCCCGCCATAGAGCGAGGTAGTGGAGACAATCTCGTCTCCCGCCGAGGCCAGGGTGGTCAAGGTCAGCGTCTCCGCCGCCTGGCCCGAGGCTGTGGCCAGCCCCGCCACTCCGCCTTCCAGCGCCGCCACGCGCTTCTCAAACACGTCGGTGGTGGGGTTCATGATGCGCGTGTAGATGTTGCCGAACTCCTTGAGCGCAAACAGCCGCCCGGCGTGGTCCGCGTCTTGGAAGACGTAAGAGGTGGTCTGGTAGATGGGCACGGCCCTTGCGCCGGTCGTGGGGTCGGGCGTTTGGCCGGCATGGACGGCAAGGGTGGCAAACTGCTGCTTCGCTTCGGACATTCTTCGCTCCTTCAGGTTCCTGTGGCTTTGGTTTGTGGATGCGACGGGGGCGGGTTGCGGGCCGCGCCAAGAAAACGGCCCGAATCCTCTCCGGGACCCGGGCCGCCTGGCTTCAAGATCGGTTGCGTCTAGCGCATCTGCCTCTCAAGAGCCGCACGGACAGGTCCCCATGCCATACACATGCACATGGCCATGACCGCAATTCCGTGATTGCTTGAGTTCAGCATTAATAGCAGTATTCACGGGAACCGCGGCAAATGTCAAATAGAAACCGAAGCCGCGACGTCCGGGTAAGGATATTCTTGGGAATAAGATGGCAACCGGAATGCAAAAGAATCTCTATCCCAACTTGCTTGCGGGCTGGAAGTTCCTTCTATCTTTCCGGAAGAGGAAATGGTCGCTGGAGGACTACCCCATCGTTATCCGGAAACAGAGCCATTCAAGCCAGCCTGTGGGCAAGACCGGACGATGGACCCTCCCCGCCTATAGTGCCCGCATTGTGAACTGGCATTTGCTTGGCTCCGGGGACACAGCCGCGGCGGCGATGGAGAACCTCAGGGAAAGATTCAACTACGCGCGAGAGAAGCGGGCATCCATGCCCCGCCCCGGAACGCGCGTTCCGCTTGAATTCGCCTCGCGGATGCGGATCGAGGCAAACTCGGCCCTGGCAGCCGAGTTCCTGGAATCCGTGCTTGGATACGGCGAAGCATGGATCTCGGATGAGTCTTCGCTCTGGGACTTCGCGCTAGAGCATTCACTCGACGATTACTACGCCAAGATTCGCGCTCTCTACGATGTGGATGTCTCCGACATTCCTGGCGGGAATCTCGCCGGGATCATCGAGAGGATTGCTCAGTCAAAGCAAAAGCAGGTGCAACCGGGTGGAAAACCCTGACCCCTGTTCCCTGTCGTCTATTCCCCGTCCCTACTCCTCCGCCTTCCACACATAGGCTCCCGGCTGCGGCAAACCGATGTGCGCCAGCACCCGGTACACGAACTGGCGGGCCATCTCGGTCGAGTCGATGGAGTGGATATAGAACGCCGGAATTACCGGAAAAATCACCGCGCCTGCCTCTGCGGCCAGCGTCATGTTGCGCAGATGAATGCGGTTGAAGGGCGTCTCCCGCACGCACAGCAGCAGCGGCCGCCGCTCCTTGAGCGTAACGTCGGCGGCGCGGGCGATGAGCGAGTTGGCCAGGCCGAGGGCAACAGCCGCCAGGGTCCCCATCGAGCAGGGAAGAATAATCATTCCGTTCGATGGATGGCTGCCGCTGGCGATGGCCGCGCCAATGTCCGCATCCGAAAGCTGCACGGTCTTCCTGGGCGGCGCGCCGAGGAGTTTATCAAGCAGATCGTTGCGCCCACTCAGGCCCAACTCCTCGGCCAGCACGCGCAGCGAGTTCTCCGAGGCCACAAAGTAGACGCGGGCCACGCGCTCGTCCGCCTCCAGCGCGCGCAGCAGTTCGCGGCCAAAGACCGCGCCGGATGCGCCGGTGATTGCGACGGTGAGATGTATTGCTTTCACTCGACCCTCTACCTCGATTTCTGGGCTCATTTGATTGAAGACCCATAAGGATCAGCATTCCAACGCTCCGATTTCTCGACAATGAACAATTCGGTATAAGGCTCACTTGCCCCAACGATTTTGCAAGTTTGCTGCGTAACACTGTCGAGTTTCTTCATGGCGTGTGTGGAGGAAATGCTTTTGTCGGAGAAGGAAATGAGGATGGTTTCCGTCATGCAAACCTTGCTGGAGGAAGTTGCAATGATGCCGTTTTCATCCCACTTCGCAACTTCAAAATACTCTAGGGATATGTGTGGAGTACCAGCATAATATTTTGCTGTGGCTTCAGCGCAGGTCTTGGACTGACGATCACATTCAATTTCAGTCTCACTCGGGGAAAAGTCATGGTCCTTCGGATCTGAAGGCGTCCATCTTCCAAAGGCTACAAAACTATTTGAATCTGCGCTGAAGCGCAAGTGCGGTCGAGCGTTTTGGGCAGAAACAAGCGCGGAAGGCAGCAGCACCAAGGCAATCCATTTGTTTCTCATGGGCAACAGCCTAACACAAGCGCAAATGGCTCTCCTGACATCAACGCCTTCTACCGCTATTCCGTGGCCTGGACCGGTTAGAAGGGGCGCCCTTCGGTCGCCGTAGTTTTATTACAGTCCGGTAGTGATCTGAAACAGAATACTGTATTTTCCCATCCGCCAAAGTCGTTTTGTTCATTGGCAACATGGGGTTGCCGCAAACGGTGCAAAAGACAGTCCCATTTGGCTCGTCGGGGCCGAAAACAATATGGCCGCTGCCAGGACAAGGTACTCTTTTCGGCATTGACGCCTCCGCTTTCGATCAGCATAAACTGATATTGAATTACTCGCCCAGCACCCTCTTGAAAATCGCGTCCACATTGCCCAGTTGCCTCGTGTAGTCGAAGGTCCGCGCCAGCTTTTCCGGGCTCAGCAGCGCGGTAATCGCCGGATCCTTTGCGACTTCATCGCGGAAGACCAGGTCATCTTTCCATGCCTTCATCGCGTGCTCCTGCACCAGTTTGTAAGCTTCCTCGCGCAACATTCCGGCCTCGGACAGATCGAGCAGCAGTTGCCCGCTGAAGATTAGTCCGCCCGTGCTTTCGAGATTGCGCTTCATCCGCTCCGGAAACACCAGCAGCCGGCCGATCAGGTTCGCCGTCTTGGCCAGCAGATAATCCACCAGAATGGTCGAGTCGGGAAAAATCACACGCTCGACTGAGGAATGCGAAATGTCCCGCTCATGCCACAGCGCAACGTTTTCAAAGGCCGCCTGCGCATTGCCGCGCAGCACGCGCGCCAGTCCGCTGATCTGCTCCGCTGTAATCGGGTTCTTCTTGTGCGGCATCGCCGAAGAGCCTTTTTGCTTCTCGCTGAAATACTCCTGCGCCTCGCGGACTTCGGTCCGCTGCAAGTGGCGGACCTCGACGGCGATCTTGTCCAGCGTGCTGCCGGTCAACGCCAGCGTGGAAATATACGCCGCGTGACGGTCGCGCTGGATCACCTGCGTTGCCACCAGCGCCGGCTTGAGCCCCAGCCGCGCGCAGATACGCTCCTCGTGCTCCGGCTTCAGGTGGCCAAAGGTCCCCACCGCACCGGAGAGCTTGCCCACCCTCATGTCCTCGGCCGCCGCGTTGAACCGCGCCAGATTGCGCTCCATCTCCGCGTACCAGTTGAGCAGCTTGAGGCCAAACGTGGTCGGCTCGGCATGAATCCCATGCGTCCGGCCAATCATCGGCGTGTGCTTGAACTCGATGGCCCGCCGCTTGAGCACCGCCAGCAGCTCGACGAGGCCGCTCCGAATCAGCGCTGAAGCCTCCTTTACCTGCAAAGCCTGGGCCGTGTCCACCACGTCGTTTGAGGTCAACCCATAGTGCAACCAGCGGGACTCGCCCCCCAGACCCTGCGCGTTCAGGCTCTCAGCTACCGCGGTGGTAAAGGCGATGACGTCGTGCTTCACCTCGGCCTCGATCTCCTGAATGCGGGCCACGGAAAAACCGGCCTTCGTGCCGATCGCCTCAGCCGCCGCCGCGGGAACCACCCCATCCTCAGCCAGCACTGTGAGAACCGCCGACTCCACTTCAAGCCAGCAGCGGTATTTGCTCTCATCCGTCCAGATCCGGCCCATCGCCGCGCGAGTATAACGTTCGATCAAAGGCGAACTCCTTGCCAGGGCAGCATTTGCGGTCTGCCCAATCTTGATTGTACGAGGTAAACGCCTTCAGGCGCGCGGAATCCCCAAACGCTGATGCAGCTCATCCACAAGCAGCCCCCGGCCCGGCTTGTACGGCTGGAACCACTTGCCGTCGATCACCAGTTGCGGAACCGCCCGCTTGCCCACGCGCCGCACCAACTCGGCAGAAGCCTCCCGGTCGCGGTCCACGTCGATCTCCGTGTACTCGATGCCGTGGGAGTCGAGAAACTTCCTCGCCGCCCGGCAGTCCGGGCACCAGCGAGTGGCGTACATTTGCACTTTCATGCGGTCATTCTACTCGGGTTCCCGCTGATCCCATTAGGGACAATAACTCACAGCGAACGCTACCGCCGTTCGCGAAAGAAGCTGCGCAGCAACTCCGCCGACTCATCGGCCAGAATCCCCTGCTCTACCTGCATCTGGTGGTTGAGCTGAGGATGGTTGAGCACCGCCAGCACCGATCCCGCCGCGCCCGCCTTGGGATCGGCAGCCGCAAATACCAGACGGTCGAGCCGGGCATGAATCATGGCTCCGGCGCACATGGCGCAGGGTTCCAGCGTCACATACAGCGTGCAGCCGTTCAGCCGGTAGTTGCCAACCGCTTCTGCCGCCGCGCGCAAGGCCACGATCTCCGCGTGCGCCGTGGGGTCCAGGTCGCGCAGCACGCGATTCTGCCCCCGCGCCAGAATCTCTCCCGCGCAGACCACCACCGCGCCAATCGGCGCCTCGCCGGCCTCCGCGGCCAGGCGGGCTTCGGCGAGAGCGGCGTGCATAGCTTCTTGATCGTCGATCATGGATTCGATGTTAGCGCCGTGGGCTGCTGCTGGGTCATGCAGTGCAGCGCGCCCAGGCCCCAGACCAGGTCTACGCTATGGATGCCGATGACTTCGCGCCCCGGAAAAGCCTCGGCGAGAACGTTCAGCGCCACGCGGTCGTTGGGATCATGGAAAGTCGGAACCAGGACCAGTCCATTGGCGATATAGAAGTTGGCGTAACTGGCCGGCAGGCGCTGGCTGCTGAAAACCACTGGCCGCGGCAGCGGAAGTTCCACCACCGTGAACTGCTTGCCGTCCAGTGTGCGGGCAGCCTTCAGCCGCCCCAAATTCTCTGCTAGTGGCTCGTGGTTCGGGTCGCCTTTATTCGGCTCAACGGCGGTCACGATGGTCGTAGGCGCGATGAAGCGGCTGACGTCGTCGATGTGGCCGTGGGTGTCGTCGCCGGCGATGCCGCGCCCCAGCCAAATCACTTGGTCGATCCCCAGAAAATCATGAAACGCCTGCTCCAGTTTTTCGCGTCCCACGCCCGGATTGCGCTCCTGTACCTGGCTCAGCAAGCACTCCTCTGTGGTAAGCAGGATGCCGGCTCCGTTCACGTCAATGGAGCCGCCTTCGAGCACCAACTGCCACACAGAACCGTCCGCAAGCTCCACCGCGGGCTGCCACTCGGGCAGGCCAAGCAGTCCAGCCACACGTCCCGGCACTTGATCGTCGAGCTGCCAATCGTCATACTTGGCCCAGGCATTGAAGCGCCAGTTGGTAAGGCCCACCCGGCCTTCCGCGTTTCGGACGAAGATTGGACCTGAATCACGAGTCCAACCGCGGTTGGTGGGCCACAGGTGAAAGCTCACGCGGTCGAGATTCGCTCCAGCACGGTCCAGCATGCGCTGTGCGCGGCGTTCGGCCCCGGAGTCCTCGACCAGAATATGAACCCCCTCATGCGCCGCAAGCAGGCGCACAATCTCCGCATAAACCCACGGAATCGCCTGAAATTTGCCCGGCCAGTCCTCGGGATTGTGTGGCCACGCCAGCCAGGTCGCCTCGTGCGGCTCCCACTCGGCGGGCATGCGGTAGCCCAACTGTCGCGGCGTAGCTTCGCGTGCGGAGGAAGCAGGCATTTCTACTTGGAATCTCCGTCCTGCGTCCACGCATTCACCGGATCGAGAAACCGGCTGGTAATGCCGCCATAGGCGTCGATGCGGCGGTCGCGCAGGAAGGGCCAGTTGCGGCGCGTTTCTTCGATCAGTCCCAGGTCGATCTCGCCCAGCAGGATCTCTTCAGCATCGTGCGAGGCCCTGGCGACCACGCGCCCAAAGGGGTCGGCTAGAAAGCTGCCGCCCCAAAACTCCAGCCCCGGCCCCGCAGCGCGATTGCCCAAAACATCACCATGCTCCGTGCCCACGCGGTTCACCCCGGCCACATACACGCCGTTGGCGATGGCGTGCGCCCGCTGAATGGTCTGCCAAGCCTCATACTGCGCCGCGCCAAACTCGGCCTTCTCCGCCGGGTGCCAGCCGATGGCGGTGGGATAGAAGAGCACCTCGGCGCCTAGCAAAGCGGTCAGCCGCGCGGCTTCCGGGTACCACTGATCCCAGCAGACCAGAGAGCCCACGCGGCCGAAGCCCAAGTCCACGGCCTGAAAACCCAAATCCCCCGGCGTGAAGTAGTACTTTTCGTGGTAGAGCGGATCGTCCGGGATGTGCATCTTGCGATAGACGCCGGCGATGGCTCCGTCAGCGTTCAGCGTGACGGCGGTGTTGTGGTAAAGCCCGGGTGCCCTTCGCTCGAAGAGCGAGGCAATAATCACGACCCGGGCCTTGCGCGCCAGTTCGGCCAGTCGCGTTGTGGACGGGCCCGGGATCTCCTCCGAAAGGTCAAAGAGCGTAAGCTCCTCGCGTTGGCAAAAGTACTGCGCGCGAAAAAGCTCCGGCAGGCAAACGATATTAGCGCCCAGTCGCGCGGCCTCTTCAATATGCCGCGCCGCCGACGCGAAGTTGGCCTCCGGGTCCGCGCCCATGCGCATCTGCACCAGGCCCACGTTGTATTTGCGCGCATTCGCCATCATTCGCCGGCCAATCCCTCCCACGCGATCCTCTTGCTGGATGCAGCAAGGCCAATCTCACTCAGGCGAGATTGGCCTCCAAAACGCTGCCCAACGCAGTTGCTACTCTTCCAGAATCAGCACCGCCGCCGCAATCGTCGTCGTCCACAGCCCGCGCTTGTCGCCCACGGCCGACTGAGTGATGTTACTGGTGCGCACAATCTTGTTGGAGATGCGGTAAATCTCCTTCTTCTCATCCCAGCTCTTGTCCGGATCGAATTCCACGTCCAGGGTCGTCGCCAGCATCTCCGCCGCCAGTTCCTCCGCGTACTCCCCGGCCTGGTCCTCGGTTTCGCCAAAGCTGTGGTGCTCACTCAGGTAGCCGTAAGCGTCGCGGTCCGCTGGGATGGCCACGCCGATGCTCGACACAATCAGCCGGTGCGGCTCGCGCGTCGAGTTCTCCGCGATCACTGAAAAAACCACCTCGCCGTCTCGCAGATATTTGAGCCCTTCCTTGCGCGGAATCACCTTGCACTGCGGCGGAAAAATCGAAGACACTCGCACCAGATTCTGCGAGGCGATCCCGGCATCCCGAAGCGCCAACTCAAAGGAAGTCAAACGCTCCTTATGTTTGCCTACGCCCTTGGTGAAGAAAATCCTCTTCGGGACCATGCTTTTTCCCACTTTCTATGTACCCTCCGTGAGTCTGAAGATTGGCGATGCCGTGCAACGTTCCCGCATGAGTCTATCGCATCCAGGCGGGTGGGAACAGAGTCCAGGGCGATTTGATCTCGAATTTTCGCCACTCAGCTCCGCCCGCCACAGAATCCCGGCAACCCCGGCCGGCAATCTATGCCTCTTGGGCCCCCTTCGCGCGCCATTTCGGCATGCAGCCCTTTGAGCCAGACGCCTTCCAAGACCCCAAAGACCAGCTCCCGCCGCCAGCCATTGCCACCCCCATTTGCAGGTGGTAGCCTCATCCTTGACCACGCAAGGAAAAGGACCAGGCAAAGCTATGCAAACCACCTACAACGGTCTGGCGCTTCCCAAAGACGGCCAGCCCATCGAATACGCCAACGGCCAATTTGAAGTCCCCGACAATCCTATCATTCCTTTCATAGAAGGCGACGGCACCGGCCGCGACATCTGGAAGGCCTCGCGGCACGTCTTCGACGCCGCCGTCGAAAAAGCCTACGGGGGCAAGCGCTCGATCAAATGGTTTGAAATATTCGCCGGCGAAAAGGCCTACCGCAAGTTCAACACCTGGCTGCCCGACGACTCCGTGGCCGCCGCCCGCGACCTGCGCATCACCATCAAGGGCCCGCTCACCACGCCCATCGGCGGCGGCATCCGTTCGCTCAACGTGGCCCTGCGCCAGTCTCTCGATCTCTACGCCTGCGTGCGCCCGGTCAAGTACTACCAGGGCGTGCCCAGCCCCGTGAAGAACCCCGAGAAGCTCGACATCGTCATCTTCCGCGAGAACACTGAGGACGTCTACGCGGGCATCGAGTTCAAAGAAGGCAGCGAAGACGCCGCCCGACTCATCGACTTTATCAACAATGACCTCCTTGTCTATGCAAAGAAAAAAATCCGCGCCGACTCCGGCGTCGGCATCAAGCCCATCTCCATCTTCGGCGCCAAGCGCCTGGTCCGCTTCGCCATCCGCGCCGCCCTCGATGCCCGCCGCAAGACCGTCACCCTGGTCCACAAAGGCAACATTCAGAAGTTCACTGAGGGCGCCTTCCGCGAGTGGGGTTATGAAGTCGCCGTTGAGGAGTTCCGCGACCAGATCGTTACCGAGCGCGAAAGCTGGATTCTCGCCAACGTCGACGCCAAACCCGGCCTCACCATCAAGGAAAACGCCGCCCTCATCGAGCCCGGCATCGAATTCGGCTCTCCGGGCTTTCGTCAGGCCGTCTACGCGGAGGTCAAGGCAGTGCTGGACTCTATCTGCCAGTCCCACGGCAACGGCGTCTGGAAGAGCAAGCTGCTCATCAACGACCGCATCGCCGACTCCATCTTCCAGCAGATCATCATCCGCCCCTCCGACTACAGCGTGCTGGCCACCACCAACCTCAACGGCGACTACATCTCCGACGCCGCCGCGGCCCAGGTCGGCGGCCTGGGCATCGCCCCCGGCGCCAACATCGGCGACGGCTACGCCGTCTTTGAAGCCACCCACAGCACCGCCCCCAAATATGCCGATAAGGACGTCGTCAATCCCGGATCGCTCATCCTCTCCGGCGTCATGCTGCTGGACTTCATCGGCTGGAAGGAAGCCGCCGACCTCATCGAGCAAGCGCTCGAAAAAACCATTCTGCAAAAGTTCGTCACTTACGACTTCGAGCGCCAGACCGCCGGCGCCACCAAGGTCGGCACCAGCGAGTTTGCCACCCGCATCATCGGCAATATGGATAAAAGCGGAAATCCGGAAGATTGAATCCCCCGGGAGAAAATGAAATGCGTAAGAAAGTAAGCATAGTGGGCGCCGGCAACGTGGGCGCCACGGCCGCGCACTGGATCGCGGCCAAGGAACTGGCCGATGTGGTGCTGATCGACGTAGTCGAAGGCATCCCGCAAGGCAAGGCGCTCGATCTGCTCCAGGCCATGCCCATCGAGAAGCGTGACGTCAGCGTGACCGGCTCTAACGACTTCGCGGCCACCGCCAACTCCGACATCGTGGTCATCACCGCGGGCATTCCCCGTAAACCCGGCATGAGCCGCGATGACCTGCTCCACACCAACTTCAAAATCATCTCCGATGTGGTGGCGAAGGTCGTCGCGCAGTCGCCCGAGTCCATCCTCATCGTCGTCTCCAACCCGCTCGACGCCATGGCTCAGGCCGCTTATCGCCAGTCCGGCTTCAACCGGGAGCGCGTCATCGGCATGGCCGGCATTCTCGACTCGGCCCGCTTCCGCGCCTTCATCGCCGCTGAGTTGAATGTGAGCGTAGAAAACGTCACCGCCTTCGTCCTCGGCGGCCACGGCGACACCATGGTCCCGCTCCCCCGCTACTCCACCGTCGCCGGCATACCCATTACCGAGCTCATCGCCACGGACCGCCTCGTAGCCCTCGTCCAGCGCACCCGCGACGGTGGCGCGGAAATCGTCAAGCACCTCAAGACCGGCAGCGCCTACTACGCTCCCTCTGCCGCGGCAACAGAAATGGTCGAGGCCATCCTCAAGGACAAGAAAAAGATTCTTCCCTGCGCCGCTTACTTGCAAGGCGAGTACGGCATCGATGGCTACTACATCGGCGTTCCCTGCAAGCTGGGCGCCGCCGGCCTGGAAAAAATCATCGAGATCAAGCTCACCCCCGAAGAGGACGCCGCCCTGAAAAAGAGCGCCGCCGCCGTTAAAGAACTCTGCGCCGTCATCGGCGTCTAACCCTCAGCCGCCCTCCACAAGAATCTGGATGCCCCACCCTGACCGCGCTCTTTTTTGCGGTTAAGGTGGGGCATCCATACTATGGCTCTTATGATCCTTGTTCCCTGCTTTGCAACCTTTTCCCCGAATCTGTGTCTATTAAGGCGAACGGCACGCCGGCCGGGCAATTCCCCGCGGCTGTTGTATTGCTTATCTTCATGGAACGAGGAGGTTTTTACGCATGACCAGGACGATCCATAAAACCCGGACCGCACTGCTCGCGGCCACCTTCGCCACAGCCCTTCTGGGCCTTCCCCAGATATCAATCGCTGCACCCCGCGGCTCCGGCGCGGGCGTACAGGCCCCGCAGGACAGCCCGGCGGCCAGCGACGCCGCGGCCCGGCTGAACAAGAAGCAATTTCAAAACGTAAAGGTGACCGTGGACTCGAACGGCATCGCCACCCTCACCGGAACCGTCGAACTCTACGAGTACAAGCTAGACGCCGACAAACGCGCCCACAAAGCCAAAGGCGTCACCGCCGTCCGCAACGACATTCAAGTCGCCGGCCCCACCGTTTCCGACAGCGAGTTGCAGGCCAAGCTGGGCGAAAAGCTGGAGTATGATCAGGTCGGCTATGGGAATGTCTTCAATGCCATCAGCATTAACGTCCAGAACGGCGTCGTCACCCTCGGCGGTCATGCGCTCAGCTACCCGGCCCGGGACTCCGCCCTGGCCCTGGTCAGCACGCACCCAGGCGTTAAAGACGTAGTCGACGACATCCTGGTGGATCCTCCCTCACCCATGGACGACGGCATTCGCCTGGCGGAATACCGCGCCATCTACGGTTACCCGTCTCTGAACAAGTACGCCATGGACCCTGGCAAGACCATTCGCATCTCCGTTCAGAACGGCCATGTCGAGCTCTACGGCACCGTCGACACCCAGGCTGACAAGGAAACCGCCTTCATGCGCGCTAACGGCGTCCCCGGCGTCTTCAGCGTAAAGAACTACCTCGAAGTAGCCAACCAGCCCACCGAGATGCAGAAATAGGTCCTTCGCGGACGGCGGGTCCGGGCAGGCAGGTCCGCTCTTCAGCCCCAACCCGCCCGCAACCAAGTTGAGAACCTGAGGGGGAAATGACCTCCTCCACCCTTGGGGTGATAGCGAAGGATAGGGACGACTCCAATCAGGCCGGCGCGCAGGCTATTCCGCCGAAACTGGCGGTACGGGGCCATCCATTTATCTGCCGGTCCCCTACTGACAATGAATGGTGAATCCAATCTTCTGCTGAACTGGATTTGGAGATTCGATGATCAGGTTCACCCAACCGTGATAATCGGCGAATTGCCGTGTACTCGCGCCTAGCTGCCAATCATAATAGACCGGCACGGAATGGTTGGCCCGCGGTATACTAACTGCCTCAGACCTAGTCGTATGGCCGCCGTCGTTGCGGTTAAAGCGGTAAGCGACATCGGTGGGTCCGGTGCTGATTAAACCCCAGCCAAATTTCAGATTGACAGGACATGAACCTGTGTATTGAAAGCCCGGGGCAACTTGGCCATTGGCGCGCAGGGAATATCCTCCCACGCGAACGGTCTGAGCCATCAGGCTGAGCGATCCCAGGCAGAAGAGAATCCCCAGCACGCTTGCAGTCTTGCTGATTTTCATTTTTTTCCCTTTCGTCCGGAATTCCTGTTCCCCTCTTCCGGCACGGCTAATATATCTCAAATCACCCCGCGCTGT
This sequence comes from Occallatibacter sp., assembly GCA_052326045.1. GTDB lineage: Bacteria > Acidobacteriota > Terriglobia > Terriglobales > Acidobacteriaceae > Telmatobacter. Next base: position 13,326 of record JBKQRH010000142.1, read on the forward strand.
GTTCATTTTTCTGCGCCTTCATTCCCAAGACCCTATCGGGACCGGAAAGGGTCTTCGCCGGAGAACGGAAGCCGGATGTTTCCCTCTCCATCCCTCAAGTAAACTAATCCTTAGGCCCCCATGCCAGGTCTGTGGTCCAGGACGCGCACAACGCTGGAAATGATTAAGTGGGAGCACTCCGTCTTTGCGCTGCCCTTTGCGCTCACGGCCACACTGCTCGCCGCAAACGGCCTGCCCACTCTGCGTACCTTGGCCTGGATTCTCGTTGCCATGGTCGCCGCCCGCTCCTGCGCCATGGCTTTTAACCGCTGGGCCGACGCAGACCTGGACGCCGCCAATCCCCGCACACGCGCCCGCGCCATTCCCGCCGGCTTGCTCTCTCGCCGATTTGTTCTCGGCTTCACGGTGGTCGCCGCGCTCATCTTTGTCCTGGCCGCCGCCCAGCTCAACCGGCTTACCCTCTACCTGTCGCCGTTGGTCCTTGCGGTGCTGCTGGGCTACAGTTACATGAAGCGCTTCACGCGCTGGTCCCACCTGGGGTTGGGGCTGGCGCTGGGGCTGGCGCCGTCGGCCGCGTGGATTGCCGTCTGCGGCTCTCTCGATCCCCGTATCCTGGTGCTGACGGCAGCGGTGACGCTGTGGGCGGGCGGCTTTGATGTGCTCTACGCCTGCCAGGACGTCGATCACGACCGCGCCGCCGGCCTCCACAGCCTGCCCCAGGCCGTCGGCCTTCCGGCTGCATTCTGGACGGCGCGGACGATGCATCTGGCCATGCTGGGGCTGCTGGCCTGGTTTGGCGTACTGTTTCATTTTCGGACACTCGGCTGGCTCGGCATTGCCGCCGCTGGCCTGCTGCTGGCCTATGAGCACTCCCTCGTTTCCCCCCGCGACCTGCGCGGCCTGAATGCCGCCTTTTTCACCATGAACGGCGTCATCGCCATGGTTTTTCTTGCCTTTGTGGCAGCCGACCTTTGGCTGCGGAGCTGATTTTCATGCCTGCCGGCAAATTCCCTGACGAAACACCGATCGAGCTGTGGTATGGTGCCAGAAAGCACTCCACACAGGACGCCACTGCGTCGTCCGCCCCGTGCGCATCGACAGGAGAACCAGGCATCGGCATGAAGATCGCGATCCAGGGTGAACCGGGCTCATTCAGCCACGAAGCGGCTATGAAACTGGTCGCCGGCGCGGTCATCGTGCCGTTCTCGCTCTCCGCCGACGCCTTTGCCGCGCTCGCCGACGGAACCGTGGAGGCCGCCGTCATTCCCATCGAAAACAGCCTGGCCGGCTCGGTCCTGGAGCACTTCGACCTGCTGCTGGCCCACGATGTGAAGGTCGAGGCGGAGACGCTGTCGCGCATCCGCCACAACCTCATCGCCATCTCCGGAGCCTCGATCGGCGAGATCGACCGCGTCTTCTCGCATCCTGTAGCCCTGGCGCAGTGCAGACGGTTCCTGGCCCAGCACTCCAGGATGGAAGCCTACGCCTTTTACGACACCGCGGGCAGCGTCAAGCAACTGATCGAGCTGCGCGACCACCACGCCGCGGCCATCGCCAGCGAGGCGGCCGCGCACTATTACGGCGCGCAGATCCTCCAGGCCGGCATTGAGGACAACCCGGAAAACTTTACCCGCTTCTTCCTCGTCCGCCGCTCCGTGGACTCCGTTCCCGATCCCCAGTCCAACAAGATCAGCCTGGCGTTTTCCGTTGAGAATCGTCCCGGATCGCTCGTAGCCGCCCTCTCTGAACTCTCCGCCATCGGGACCAACCTCACCAAAATCGAGTCCCGCCCCGTCCAGGGCAAGCCCTGGGAGTACATCTTTTATGTGGATTGCCAGATTCGCTCCTCCGAAGAGGGTTCGCGCGTCCTTCAGGCGCTCGCGGCCCATTGCGTCATGGTCAAGGAGCTGGGCCGCTACCGGGAAGCGCGCCAGGAAGCCAAAACCGGCTGATCCCGAAACCCGCTGATCGAGGACTCGTTTCAACAGATCTTGCAGGAACGGCTGAAACGAAAGGGGACGGGTTTCATGCCGTCCCCTTTTTAGCCTGTATGCTCTTTGATCCTAGAAGTGATACGCCACGCCGATCGTCGGAACGTAGATGTTGTACCACTTGTTGGTGCTGAGGTTGTAGCCGCCCGCATTTCCCGCCGTCTCGCCAAAAGTTGGCACCTTGGTGACAAACCCGCGATACTCCGCGCGGATGTCGTAGCTGGGGCTGATCTCATAGGCGATGCCGGCTCCGTACATGGCGCCTACTTCGGTCTGCTGCCTTGCCCCCAGGATCTTCGTGCCGGTGTTGATGATGGGCAGAAAGATGTATGCTCCCGGCCCGGCCTCGATAAACGGATTGTATTTGCGGAAGTGGAACGTGCGCACGTAGGCCGCCGATATCTCCTGGGTGCGGGTCAGAATGGGGATGCCGGCTGCACCAATATTGGGCGCGTAGTACGTGATCTTGTTCTGGTAGGTGATCCCGTAGTTGACTTCGAGGGCGCTCGAAGGCGTGAGCATGAAACGGTAGCCGGCCAGCGCTCCATAGGCGGTGGTCGAGTGGACCTCCACGTCGGTTGATGAGGCGATGAACGGCTCAATAAGCCCAATTCCGCTGATGCTGATGTCCTGGCGGCTTTCCTGAGCGCGGCCTGCGGCCACGCATACGGCTAGCAGAAATGCAATGAATGCGATCTTCTTCATTCGGTCCTGAACCTCGCGTCTGCGCAGCCTTCCGGCTGGCAACGAACTGGTCGATTCCGGCGCGCCGGTTCGAGCCGGGCTCCGCTCTCAGCATTGTAACTTGCCGGGCCGCTCCCTGCCGGATTGCCCCTGCCCCGGCCATTGCGCCGGAATGATCTGAGGCTATAGACGCAGCGGAAGCCAAAGGGGCGCTTGCCCTGCCCAAACAACCAGGCCAGACGCCCCTCACGGTCCGCTTTGATCGCACCCGCTCAGCCTGTCCGCTCCACATGATAGTAAAATGGCGGTCCCTGCTCCTTGGCCAGCGTCCGCACCGTGCGTAAAAAGGCTCTGGCCGCATAGGAGAGCGTGGCCTGCCGCCGGTGCACCAGCCGCAGCACCCGTTTGGCCTCCAGTTCGTCCACCGGAATCCGCACCAGATCCCCGGTCTCCAGCTCCCGGGCCACCGTCAGGTGCGGAACCAGCGCCACCCCGTTGCCCATCGCCACAAACATCTTGATCGCCTCGATCGTCGGCAGCTCAATCTCCATGTTCAATGGCGTCCGGTAGCGCTGAAAGGCCTCGATCACCTTGCGCCTGAACGGCGAGGTCACGTTGTGAGCCACAAAAAGCTCTTTCCCCAGGTCGGCGATGGAAACCCGCTCCGCCCCCGCCAGCGAATGATTGGGGCTCACAATGAACGCCAGGCTGTCCCCATACACGGCGATGGTGCGAAACTGCGCCGGGTCAGGACGAAACGAGATCACCCCCAGCTCGAAGGTGCGCAGCATCAGTTCTTCGGGAATGCGGCTGGCCAGCATCCGGTGGACCGTCACGCTCACATGAGGAAACTCCCCCCGGAATTGATCGATCGCCGGCAGCAGGTACATGCAGGTGTATTCGTTGGCCGCCAGTTGCAGCCGCCCCCGTTCCAGGCTCTTCAGCTCGTCCAGCGCGCTCGCAGCCTCCCGGCGCAGAGCCAGCAGCCGCAGCGCATAGTCGCGCAGCAGCACCCCGGCCGCCGTCAGCGATCCGTCCCGCGCCGCGCGGTCGAAGAGCGTCTCGCCCACCGCCGCTTCCAGTTTGCGGATCACCTGGCTCACCGCCGGCTGCGTCCGGCGCAGCCGCACCGCCGCCCGCGAGAAGCTCCGCTCCTCCGCCACCGCCAAAAACGTCTCCAGTTGATGCAGTTCCATGAAAAGCCTCCGCAAAGCAGGGAACACCTGATCCCTGATCTCTGATTATCATAAGCAATTCTAATCGCTTCCCAAAAAAGAATAACTTTGCCTTATACCGCCTCATACGAGACACTGGCAGTGTTGGCAGGAAGCACCGGCAGGCGAATCGATGACCTCAAATCACGTATCCTTCTTCGACACCACGCTGCGCGACGGCGAGCAGTCCCCTGGCTGCAGCATGACCACGCAGGAAAAGCTCACCATGGCGCATGCCCTCGAGGACCTGGGCGTGGACATCATCGAGGCCGGCTTCGCCATGGCCTCGGAGGGCGACTTCGCGGCCATCGCCACCATCACCCAGGCCGTGCGCACGCCGCGCATCGCCTCGCTGGCCCGCGCCAGTACCGAAGACATCGAGATGGCGGCGCGGGCGTTGCAGTTCGCCGACCGGGCGCGCATCCATGTTTTCCTGTCGTCGAGCGATCTGCATCTGGAATACCAGTTGAAGATCAGCCGCGCGGAAGCGCTGGACCAGTGCGGCAAATCGGTGCGGCTGGCGCGGTCGCTGTGCGATGACGTGGAGTTTTCGCCCATGGACGCGACGCGCTCCGACCGCGATTTCCTGGTCGAGATGGTGCGCATTGCCGTTCAGGCCGGGGCCACCACCATCAATATGCCCGATACCGTGGGCTACACCACGCCCGAGGAGTACGCCCGGATGTTCCTCGATGTGCGCGAGCGCGTTCCGGCCATCGATGACCAGGGGATCGTCCTCTCCTCGCACTGCCACGACGATCTGGGCCTGGCGGTGGCCAATTCGCTGGCGGCCATCCAGGCCGGCGCGCGCCAGGTGGAGTGCACCATCAACGGCATCGGCGAGAGGGCCGGCAACGCGGCCCTGGAAGAGATTGCCGCCACGCTCTATGTCCGCGGCGACCGCTACGGCGTCACCACAAGCATCAATCTCAACCAGCTCTACCCCGCCAGCCAGGTCCTCGGCCAGATCATCACCTTCCACCCCTCGCCCAACAAAGCGGTGGTGGGCGCCAACGCCTTTGCCCACGAGTCCGGCATTCATCAGCACGGCATGCTGGCCAACCCCCTCTGCTACGAGATCATGACCCCCACCGTGGTCGGCGTGGCCAAGACGCATCTGATCCTCGGCAAGCACTCCGGCCGCGCCGCGCTCAGGCACAGACTGGAACAGCTCGGCTTCACTCTTACCCGCGAGGAGCTGCAGCAGACTTACTATCGCTTCGTCGCCCTCGCCGACCGCAAGAAGAACATCTACGACCAGGATCTGATCGGCGTGGTGCCCGACCATATCCGCGAAAACCGCCGCGAACCGGTCTCCGAACTGGATTGAGCCGGCTCCGGCCCGCTCACACCTGAAGGTCAGCGGTAAGAAGAAACCTATACCCGAAAGACAAGGAGAGTAAGAATGAAGTTGAACGTTCTGGTTACCCCCGGCGACGGCATTGGCTCCGAAGTCATAAACGAAGCGGTGGGAGTGCTGCAGGATGTAATGGCCGCCGGCGGTCACACTTTGGATTTGGATTTCAAGCGCATCGGCGGCGTGGCTATCGTCGCCGACGGTACGCCCCTGCCGGCTGATACTCTTGATGCCGCGCTCAACTCCGACGCCGTTTTTTTAGGCGCGGTGGGTGGCAACGAGTTCAACTCTCTGCCCCCCGACAAGCGTCCCGAGGCCGGCCTGTTGCAGTTGCGCGCGGTTCTGGGCGGCTTCGCCAATCTGCGGCCCACCTTCGCCTTCAAGGAAACCTGCGTCAACAGCCCGCTGCGCCCGGAGATTATCGACGGCACCGACATCATGTTCGTCCGCGAACTGCTCGGCGGCCTCTACTACGGCCAGCCCCGCGGCTGGGACCGCGAGAAGGGCGTGGCCTTCAACACCATGTACTACAAGCGCGATGAAGTGGCCCGCGTGGCCCGCGTCGCCTTCCAGTTGGCGCAGAAGCGGCGCAAGAAAGTGACCAGCGTGGACAAGGCCAATGTACTCGAAGTCTCGCAAATGTGGCGCGCCACGGTCACCGAAGTCGCGTCTGAGTTTCCCGATGTGGAGCTGGAGCATCAGTACGTCGACGCCATGTCCATGCACCTGATGAATCGTCCCCGCGACTTCGACGTGGTAGTCACCGAGAATACCTTCGGCGATATTCTGAGCGACGAATCCGGCGTCATCACCGGCTCGCTCGGCATGTTGCCATCGGCCACTATCGGCGGCAAGGTGAATTTGTATGAGCCGATTCACGGTTCCGCGCCCAACAGCGCCGGAAAAAACCGCGCCAATCCCATGGCCACCATTCTGACCGGCGCCATGCTGCTGCGCCACACGGCCGGCCTCGAAGACGAGGCGGCGATCATTGAAAAGGCCGTGCGCAAGGTTCTCGAACTGGGCTTCCGCACACGCGATCTGGTGCGTCATGGCGCCGAGGGCTTCACCGTCCTCACCACCACCGATATGGGCGCAAAGATACGCGAAACCGTGAAGACGCTGCTTGTGAACGCATGAGCAGCAGTTTTGAAAGGGCACGGCTTTAGCCGTGCCACTAGACAGTCCATGCGAAGGGTACGGGCTTTAGCCCGTACACAAGAGTGAAAGAGGAAGCGGGTTTTAGCCCCTGAGGGAACGCAAACCGCGGAATTACCGCAAGAATGGTGAATCAATCCAATGAGCACCGAACCAAAGACATTATTTGAAAAGGTCTGGCAGCAGCATGTGGTGGCCGAGCCGCAAGGCGAGCCAACCCTGCTCTACATCGACCTGCAACTGCTGCACGAGGTCACCTCGCCGCAGGCCTTCGAGGGACTGCGCCTGGCCGGCCGCAAGGTACGCAGGCCCGAGCGATGTATCGCCACGGTAGACCACAACGTGCCCACCACCATCGAGGGCCGGCTGAATATCGTGGATCAGATTGCCGCCAAACAGATCGCCACGCTGCGCAAGAACTGCGACGATTTCGGCATCGAGCTTTACGACGTTGACTCGCGCGAGCAAGGCATTGTGCATGTGATCGGGCCGGAGTTGGGGCTGACTAAGCCGGGCATGACCATCGTCTGCGGCGATTCGCACACCAGCACGCACGGCGCAGTCGGCGCGCTCGCCTTCGGCATCGGCACCAGCGAAGTCGAGCACGTGCTGGCCACGCAGACCCTGCCGCAATCCAAGCCCAAAACCTTCCGCATCACCGTCGAGGGCACGCTGCCCACCGGCGTCACTGCGAAAGACATCATTCTCGCCATCATCGGGCAGATCGGCACCGACGGCGCGACCGGCTGCGTTATCGAATACGCCGGCTCGGCCATTCGCGCGCTTACGATGGAAGGCCGCATGACGGTTTGCAACATGAGCGTCGAAGCCGGAGCGCGCGCGGGCATGATCGCGCCCGACGAAACCACCTTTGCCTATTTGGAAGGCCGGAGATTTAGTCCAAAAGGAGAAGCCTGGAAGGCAGCTGTTTCCGAATGGAGCAAGCTGCCCACCGACTCCGGCGCGAAGTTCGATCGCGAGCTCATCATCGACGCATCCACGCTCGTCCCCTACGTCAGTTGGGGCACCAGTCCCGGCATGGTCGCGCCCATCACTTCATCCGTGCCCGACCCCGCCGGCGCCAACTCCGAACAGGAGCGCAATGGCCTGGAGCGCGCCCTGGAGTACATGGGTCTCAGGCCTAAAACCCCGCTCGATGCAATCGCCATCGACCGCGTCTTCATCGGCTCCTGCACCAACGGCCGCCTGGAAGACCTGCGCGCCGCGGCTCGCATCGCGGCGGGCTACAAAGTCTCCACGCACGTGAGCGCCATGGTCGTTCCCGGCTCGCAGGCCGTGAAAGCGCAAGCCGAATCCGAAGGCCTGGATCGCGTCTTCCGCGATGCCGGCTTCGAGTGGCGCGAGCCAGGCTGTTCCATGTGCCTGGGCATGAACCCCGACATTCTCTTGCCGGGCGAGCGTTGCGCATCGACCAGCAATCGCAACTTTGAAGGCCGCCAGGGACGCGGCGGACGCACACACCTGGTCTCGCCGGAGATGGCCGCGGCAGCCGCCATTGCCGGGCATTTTGTCGACATTCGCAACTGGGAGGTAAAAGGCTGATGCAACCCTTTCGCACACTCACCGCGCTGGCCGCGCCTCTGGACCGCGCCAACGTCGATACCGACCAGATCATTCCCAAGCAGTTTTTGAAGCGCATCGAGCGCACCGGCTACGGCGACTTCCTCTTCTTCGACTGGCGGCGCAATGCGGCCGGCTATCCGGATCCGTCATTTGTGCTCAATGACCCCCGCTACAAGGGCGCACAAATCCTTATCGCGGGCAAGAACTTCGCCTGCGGATCGAGCCGCGAGCACGCCGCTTGGGCGCTCAGTGACTACGGTTTCCGCGTGGTGATCGCGCCCACCTTCGCCGACATCTTTTTCTCCAACGCTGGCAAGAACGGCATCGTGCTGGCTCGCCTGAGCGAAGAACAGGTCTTGCAGCTGCTCCACAACGCGAAGACCATCCCCAACTATCGACTCACCGTCTCGCTTGAAAGCCAGACGGTCACTGACAATCAGGGTTTCAGCGCGACCTTCGAGGTGGACCCGTTCCGCAGGTTCTGTCTTCTCGAAGGCCTCGACGACATCGGTCTCACGCTGCGCCATCAAGCCGCGCTCGACGCATTTGAGGCTAAGCATGACACCGCTGGCTGGCTGAAAGCAAAATGAAAGCGGAGTTAGCGCAGTTAGCGGAGCTAGCGTAGTTAGAATGCTCACAGACTGTCTTTGCTAACACCGCTAACTCCGCTAACCGCGCTAACAACGCTGCTAAGGAAAGCAAAATGACCATCGAAGGCAAGCGCCAAAGCATCCCGATGACCGAAGGGCCCAGCCGGGCCGCCGCGCGTTCTTATCTGCGCGGCGTCGGTTACACGAAAGAAGACCTGCACAAGCCCATTATTGGGATTGCAAATACATGGACCGAGATCGGCACCTGCAACGTGCATCTGCGCGAAATCGCGGATGCACGTTGCAGGTGCCGATCTCGGTCCATGTATTTGCAATCCCAATAATGGGCTTGTGCAGGTCTTCTTTCGTGTAACCGACGCCGCGCAG
>JBKQRH010000143.1:0-20356 GCA_052326045.1 Occallatibacter sp.
TTCGCCTCAGTAAATTGTCAACGGATGGTGGACCTGGTCGGGATCGAACCGACGACCTCTTCCATGCCATGGAAGCGCGCTCCCAAACTGCGCCACAGGCCCACGTGTGGAGGGGTGCAACTCTCCTATTGTCTCCGCTGGGACGGGATTCGTCAAACTGCGATGGGTAAGCAGAGCAGGTGGCGGAGACTCACGTTTTGAAGCGGGAAGCCAGTGAATTGGGTCTAACCTTGGGGAGGTCAAGCCATGCAGGCTGCTGTTGTGAATGTCCTGGGCCAGGCGCCCAGGTATCAATCGTTTCCCAATCCCGTTGCCGGTGAAGGCGAAGTGCTCATCCACGTGCGCGCGGCGGGCCTGCACCCGATAGTGAAGGCTCTCGCCAGCGGATCGCATTACTCAAGCACCGGAGAAGTTCCCGCCATTGCGGGCGTAGACGGGGTGGGCACGCTCGACGATGGAAGCCGGGTTTATTTTGGCGGCATCCGCAAGCCGTGGGGAACCATGGCCGAGCTTGCAGTGGCGTCCCCTTCGATGTGCATCCCGTTGCCGGACGGAATCGGCGATGCTCAGGCGGCGGCGATTGCCAACCCCGGAATGTCGGCGTGGGTCTCGCTGAAGCACCGTGCCGGGTTGTCGGCTGGGGAAACGGTGCTGATCCTGGGAGCGACAGGCGTGGCTGGGCAGCTCGCCATCCAGGTGGCGCGGCATCTGGGTGCCAAACGTGTGATTGGGGTGGGGCGGAACGTGGCGGCCATCGCGGCAGATGATGTGGATGCGGTCATCGCGCTCGGGCAGCCGGAGGATGCAGTTCGCGATGCCTTTGCCGCCGAGGCGGCCTCCGGCATCGACGTGGTGATCGATTACCTGTGGGGACGGCCCACGGAGCTGCTGCTGGAGGCGCTGGCCAGGGGTTTCCGCGTCAGTTCGACGCGGGCGACGCGGCTGGTGGAGGTGGGCGAGAGTGCGGGCAAGACGATCAGCCTGCCCGGAGCGACGCTGCGCAGTGTCGATCTGACCCTGATGGGGAGCGGATTCGGCTCTGCGGCGCTCGACCGGATTCTCGCCGCGATCCCCACTCTGTTTTCCCTGGCTGCCGCCGGGAGTCTGACGATCGCCGTGGAACCGGTTCCGCTGGCGGACGTGGAGGCGGCGTGGAGCCGAGTCGAAAAGGGGCGCAGGATCGTTTTTACGATATAGAAGCCGGAATTTTGGTGACAGAAGCGCACAAACTTCCGTGACCGGGAACACTTCCTGGAAATCCGGTGTCTAAGACAATAGAGGGCGCGGTTCATCCGGTTTTTTACCAATGTTCCGTTTCCCGCGCGCTCCTTTGCAGCATCGAAGCCCGGTGGCGGTATTTGGGGCCGTTGGGCGGAGGGGACGCAACCAGAAACCGGGCGATGGGCCCCGGTGCAAATTTGGCGGATGCCAAGTGTGCCTGTGTTGCGGTATACGTGGGAGGACACTGTGATGCAGGCGGACCTCACCATGGGCAATCTTGCCAGCGCGCTGACGCTCCAATCCGAGGAAGCGGCTCTCATCGCGGAACTTCGAGCCGGCTCGGAGGAAGCCTTTGCCTGGCTGATCGCTCGCTTCCACCAACCGATTTATTCCCTGCTGGCGCGCATTGTGCAGGACCGCGCCGATGCCGCCGACCTCACCCAGGAGGTTTTCGTCAAGGTTTTCCGGGGGGTGGGCAGTTTTCACGGCGAGTCTTCGTTGCGGACGTGGATTTACCGCATCGCCCTGCGCGAGGCCTCCAACCAGCGGCGCTGGTGGATGCGGCACAAGCAGCGCGAGGTCCCCATCGAGCAGGAGATGAGCGAGGGCGGATGCGGGACGCCGGTGCTGCTGAAAGATACGCTGGTGGATCCGGCTGAGTCGCCTTATGAGATTGCGGTGCACGCCGAGAATCGGGCGCTGGTGGAGGCGGCGTTGAACCAGGTGCCGGAACCATTCCGCACCACGCTGATTCTGCGCGACATCGAGGGATTTGTTTATGAGGAAGTGGCGGAGATCGAGGGCGTGAATCTGGGCACGGTCAAGTCGCGGCTGGTGCGCGGGCGCGCCTGTTTGAAGGCCATTCTGACCGCTCCGGCGGCTGCCGCATCTTCCCCGGCGAGCACCGGCTTTGAAGTACCTCTGGGAGAGGAGGCGCAATGAACTGCTGTGATGAAGTACAGGCAAGGTTTACCGAGTATCTGGACGGCCAGTTGACGGGACGGGAGATGCAGCGCGTTGCCGCCCACCTGGAAGGTTGCCGGGAGTGTGCCCGGGAGTGGGAATCGTTGCGCCATGCGCAGGCGTCGCTGGCCGCGCTGGGTCCGGTGCCGGAGCCCGAGGATTTGCTGCTCCGGATTCACGTGGCGGTGAGCCAGGAGCGGGCGCGCAGCCTTCAGAGTCCCTTCCAGGGCTGGTATCTGGTCTGGAGAAATACCGTGGGTCCCTTCCTGCTGCAGGCCTCGGCCGGCTTTGCCAGCGCGGTGCTGCTGTTGGGCACGGTGATTGTGCTGGCCACTATGTTTACCCAGCCGGAGATTGCACAGGCCACCAAGGACGAGCCGCTGGGCAACCCCACCGCGCCCCGTCTGGTCAGGTTCTCCACCGGCGCGGGCAGCAACCAGATCGGCGCCGTTTCCGGCCCGGTGGTCGTGGAGGTCTATATCAACGAAGCGGGCCGGATGTATGACTATCGCATCGTCTCCGGCCCCACCGACGAGGCGACCCGCGCGCAGGTGGAGAACCTGCTGCTGACCGGCGTATTCGAGCCCGCGCGTTTCTTCGGCCAGCCGGTGCGCGGCCTGACCGTGATCTCCTTCTCCGGCGTTTCCGTGCGCGGGTAGGTCACTGACCACTGTTCACTGTTCACTCTTCACTCTTTCAGCCCTCCCGTTTGACCCTGCTTGCGCGTCTAAATAGACTTGCAGGCAGGGTCTCATCATGACGTTGTATCGGTTTCGATCCTCCGCGGCTCTTTCCGCCGCGTTTTTTTGCCTGATGGCGGGTCTCGCGCCCGCCCTGGCCCACGGCCAATCTTCCGGCAGCAGCTCCGCCAACAATTCATCCCAGGACCAGAGTTCGTCTTCGCAATTGATTCAGCGGGAAAAGGCGCCGTCGCTGGTCGATCCGGCGGGGCCGACCATCTCCCTGGTCAGCTCGGAGCCGGTGTTCCTGATGGCCGCGGCGCTGAACGCCTGCGGCTATGACGAGGGCCTGGACGAGAGCGCGCCGGTGCGCAAGCGGGTCCGGGACGAGATCAACCAGGCGCTGGCCAAAAGCGAGGACGCCCGGGACAAGCGCGACAAGATCTGCCTTTTTATTGCCCAGCACCGCATCACGGGTTCGCAGAAGGACATTTCGCAGTACATATCGCTGGCCTTGTATCTGACCCCGCCGCCGGAGCTTGAGACCTCGGCGGAGCTTGCGGAGATGCCGCCGGACTCCACGCAGGTGGTGGAGATTGTGCCCCTGCTCAAGGACTTTGTGGCCGCGGTCGATCTGCACGGGATATGGCTTGCGGCGCACCGCACCTACGACGCCGAGGCCGACCGGCTGCACGATCCCCTGTCGAAGATGATCGTATCCACCAACCTGTATCTCAAGTTGCCGGCCGAAACCTACAGCGGACGCCGGTTTGTGGTGGTGATTGAGCCGCTGCTTTCGCCGCGGATCGTGAATGCCCGCATCTACGGGACGGACTACGTGGTGGTGGTTTCGCCGGTGAACGGGCAGATTCGCATGGCCGACGTGCGCCACGTCTACCTGCATTACGTGATCGAGCCGCTGCTGCTGGCCCGGGCCACCGCTGTGGACCGGATGCAGCCCATTCTCAAGGAGGTGCGGGAAGCTCCCATGGAGTTCCGCTACCGCTCCGACACAGTGCTTTTGGCCATCGAGTGCCTGATCAAGGCCATCGAGGCGCGGACTATGGATACCGGCGTCCCGGTGTACGCCATTCCGGCGGGCGCCCAGCGCCCGGACATGCCGCGTTATGAGCATGAACGGCAGGTGTACCAGCAGAAGGTGGATGCCATCCGCTGGGCCACGGTGCGGCACGATTTGAACCAGGGATTCGTGCTCACGCAGTACTTTTATGAGCAGTTGATCGAGTTCGAGAAGGACCCGGCCAGCCTGAAAGACACCATCGGCGAGATGGTTTACAGCATGGACATCAACCAGCAGGTGCATCGCGCCCGCGATATCGACTTCGACAAAGAGGCGGATGAAGAAGTGCTGGGGCGCAGCAAGCCGCGCATGTTGACCGGCCTGGATTTGGCGGAGGCGCGCCTGGCGGCCGGGGACGTGGTCACGGCCAGCGCCATGGCGCGCCAGGCTCTGACGGTGCAAGCCGATACCCTCGAATCGGTGGCCGACAGCGCCCGGGCCAACTTCATCCTGGCCAGGGCGGCGATTCTGACCGGCCATCCGGAGGAAGCCATCAACGACTTCCAGAAGACGCTGGCCACCAGCAAGGAGCCGCGCCTGCTGGCGTGGTCGCACATTTACCTGGGCCGGATGCTGGATTTGGATTGCAAGCGCGACGAGGCCGTTGCCGAATACAAGACGGCGCTCACGGTGCGCGACGGACAGCAGGATACCCGGCTGGCCGCAGAACGGGGCGTCAAGACGGCTTATGCCGTCAAGGGCCACAGTTGCGACGAGGATGCAGACGACGTACCTCCCGCCGCCGGGCCGGCCAAGCCGGAAGCCGGATCTGCGGGGCAAACCGGGACGCGGAAGCCGCAGTAATCCACCGCCCGCGGCTTCTGGGCTCCCGCGAGTTTTTTGATCGAGGCGCAAGTGAAAGCAGTTCTGGCTGAACTGGAAACGGCGCTCGGGCATGGCTTTGCCAAGCCGGAACTGCTGGTGCGCGCCTTGACTCATCGGTCGTTGGCGAACGAGCGGGCGGCCAAAGAGCAGGCGCTGGAGAACGGGAAGGAAGAGGCCAACGGCGCTCAGGACAATGAGCGTCTGGAGTTTCTGGGCGACGCCGTGCTGGGACTGGTGATAGCCGAGGCGCTGTTTGGAGCGCATCCGGAGTGGCAGGAGGGGGAACTGACCCGCGTCCGCGCCCAGTTGGTGAGCCGGCAGCACCTCGCGGAGGTAGCCACGGCGATCGGGCTGGGCAACCATTTGCGCCTCAGCCGGGGCGAGGACCGGAGCGGTCTCAGGCACAAGAGCACCGTGCTTTCGAATGCCATGGAGGCAGTGATGGGAGCGCTGTTCCTTGACGGCGGCCTGGAGCCGGTGAGGGCCTTTGCGCGCCGTTGGGTGATCGGCGAGGCAGCCGAGCAGTTAGCCCAGGAGTTGCGCTCCGGGGCAGCGCTGGGCAACTATAAATCGGCGCTCCAGGAACAGCTGCAGGCGGCGCGGACCGGAACGCCGGTCTATAAGGTGAAGAGTGAAAGCGGTCCCGACCACCACAAGCGCTTTCTGGTGGAGGTTCGGCTCAAAACGAAAGAAGGAGAGCCGGGAAAGCCACTGGCCCGCGGCATGGGGAGCACCAAGAAGCAGGCGGAACAGGACGCGGCGCGGCGCGCTCTGGACCGTTTGACAACAGCCGCGGCCAAAGCCGACGCCTCGGCGGCTGGCGCGGCAAAGGAGGAGCAAGCGGCGCCATGAGCACCCCTGCCCAATTGGCCGGCCCGCCGGAGCGGTGGTTTTCGTGCTGGCGGCGCCATCTTCCCACCCTGCCCGAGGCTCTTGCCTCGCTGCTGCGGACGGTGATTGTGGCGCTGTTTCTGCTGACTTTTTTGCTCCAACCCTACCTCATTCCCTCGGAAAGCATGGAGCACACCCTGCTGGTGGGCGATTTTCTGCTGGTCAACAAGCAGGCTTATGCGCCCGCCGGCAGCCTGAGCCGGTGGCTCCTGCCCTATCGCGAGGTTGCCCGTGGCGACATCGTGATCTTCCACCCCCCCGAGGACATGCGCCGCTTCTATGTCAAGCGCGTGGTGGGAATGCCGGGCGACCGGCTGCGCATGGAGGACGGGCGGGTGACGGTGAACGGCCGGACTCTGGACGAACCCTACGCGGCCTTCGAACCCGCGGCGCGCAATCCCTTCCGCGACGACTTTCCCGCCAGGGTTTATACCGATCCGGAGGTCGATCCCGTCTGGTGGAAGCAGATGCAGAGCCTCACCCGCGACGGCGAACTGGTGGTCCCCGCGGGGAAGTATTTTGTGCTGGGCGACAACCGCAATCACAGCATGGACTCCCGTTTCTGGGGCTTTGTGCCGCGTCCCCAGATCGTGGCCCGGCCGCTGGTCATCTACTTCTCGCTCACCCGCCCCTCCACCACCGATGTGCAACAGGCCGCCCTGCAAGCTACGGATGATAGACTCGGACACGATAGACAGCTTTCGGCAAGACTGACGGGATTTGCGCGCTGGAAGCGTATCTTCCTCGTGGTTCACTGACCACTGTTCACTGTTCACTGACTACTGTTCACTGTTCACTGACCACTGATAAAGAGCGACCGGATGACGAAGACCAACACGCCGCCGCAGGAGCAGCCGGTTCCCGTACCAGCGGAAAGCAATGTGGAAGAGACGCCGTATGAGTTTGTAGCCAGCATGTGCTCGTTGCTGGTGGTGGGACTGTTCATCCTCACCTTTCTGTGCCAGAACTACGTCATTCCCTCCGGATCGATGGAGAATACGCTGCTGGTGGGCGACCACCTGGTGGTGGACCGGATCACGCTGGCCCCGTCGGCCAGGTGGATGCCGCTGATCCGCTACCGCGAGCCAAAGCGTGGCGATATTGTGGTCTTCATCAAGCCCGTCACTGACGATGTAGACGGAAAGCCTCAGTACCTCACCTTGGTGAAGCGGCTGGTCGGCGTGCCCGGCGACCATATTCATCTGCGCAACGGTATCGTCATCCTCAACGGCGTGGCCCAGAACCAGCCGCACGCCCAACCGACAACGCCGGAAAATCATTCCGACTTCCTCGACGAGTTCCCCGCCGTGCCGCCCGATCCCGAACCTGGCAACCTGATCCCCGAGTCCTGGGCCATCGACTTTCCCAATCACATCGAGAATGGAGACCTGGTGGTTCCTCCTGGCCAGTACTTCATGATGGGCGATAACCGGCACAACAGCGCCGATTCGCGTTTCTGGGGCTTTGTGCCCAGGGAAAACATCGTGGGCCGGCCGCTGTTCAACTACTGGTCGTTCAAGACCCCTGAGAACCAGTATGAGCAGGGCGGGATCGGCCATACCGTGGCCTGGATGGGCCATGTGGCGCTGCGCTTCTTCAGCGACACGCGCTGGAAGCGGACGCTGCACCGGGTACAGTGAACAGCAGACACTGAAACACCATGACGAAAGACGTGCAAGGCCGGCATCGAAAGCGCAGGCGGCCCGCCGCGGCGGGGCTGGCCCTGGCGGCGCTGGCGGCCATCCTGGCGGTGGCGATCGTGCCCCCGCTGCTGAGCGTGAGCCGTTACAAGAGCCGGATTACGCAACTGATGTCGGCATCGCTGGGCAGGCCGGTGCGCCTCTCCTCGGTGGAGTTGCGCCTGTTGCCCAGGCCGGGCTTCCTGCTGACCGATCTGACCGTCGAAGAAGATCCGGCCTACGGCGCCGAGCCGGTGCTGCACGCCAATACGGTGACCGCTTCCATCCGGCTGCTCTCGCTGTGGCGGGGGCGGCTGGAGATCGGCACGATCAGCGTGGACGAGGCCAGCCTGAACCTGGTGCGCACTGAGGCCGGCCGCTGGAATCTGGATTCGCTCTTCCGGACGGCGGCCGCCCAGGCCGAGCCGGCGGCCGGTAGCCCGGAGCCGCGGCGCGCCGTGCCTTTGCCCTACCTTGAGGCGACCAACTCCCGCATCAACATCAAGAATGGCGCGGAGAAGCTGCCCTTTTCCCTGCTCGAAACCGATCTGTCTGTCTGGCAGGAGGAGCCGGGCGACTGGCGCATCCGTCTGCGCGGCCAACCAGCCCGCACTGACGTGAGCCTGGACCTGGCCGACACCGGAATTGTGCGCATGGAGGCAAGCGTGCGGCAGGCGCCCGAGTTGCGCCGGATGCCGGTGCAACTGGACCTGGAGTGGCGGGATGCGCAACTGGGCCAGCTTACCCGGCTGGTCATCGGTTCCGACTCCGGCTGGCGCGGCGCCCTGACAGGCGAACTGCATCTGGACGGCACGCCCGATGCGGCCCGGACCAATATCCGGCTGAGGGCCACGGGCGTTCACCGCGCCGAGTTTGCCCCCGCCGCGCCCATGGACTTCGATGCCAATTGCGGCTTTGTCTACCACTATTCCGAGCGCGCCGTGGAGAATCTGGTGTGCGACTCTCCCCTCGGCGACGGCCGCATCCATCTCGCCGCGGACCTGCCGGGCGGCGGCGGCCAGCCGCGCTTCTCCGTGCAGCTTGATCATCTTCCTGTAGAAGCTTGCCTGGATGCGCTACGCACGGTCCGCAGCGGCTTTGGCCCTGGCCTGGAGGCGCGAGGCTCGATCACCGGCAAGATGACTTACGCCGCGAGCGCTCCGGAAAGCGGCGCGGGAGAAAAGACGACCCTCCGGACGAAGCGTGGCAAGACCGGGGCCGGCAAGGCGCGCCCGGCAGCGCAAGGGCCGCTTGCAGGCAGCTTTACAGTGGAGGGCTTTCAACTGAGCGGGGACGGGCTCAGCTCGCCCATGCATATTCCCAGGGTGGCGCTGGAACCTGCGGAAGCGTTGCCAGACCAGCAATCCGGCGACATTCAGTCGCAGATGCTTGCAGCTACGGTGGCATTTCCTGCGGGGGGAGCAACTCCGCTCGCCATCCATGCGTATTTGTCGCTTTCCGGCTATCAAATCACGTTGCGCGGTCAAGCATCCATTGCGCGGGCCAGAGAACTGGCGCGCCTGGCCTATCTACCCGACGCCGCGGCGCTCGACGCGCTGGCGGGCGAGGCCGTAACCGTGGACCTGAGCGCCGAGGGACCGTGGCGGCCGGCCGGGAGGGTTCCTTTCAGCGCCATTTCGCCCGCCCGGCCCGTAAGTGAACCGGCGGCCGGAGATGCGGTTACCGGCCGCCTGAGCGGGACCGTGACTCTGCGCAACGCCAGCTGGAAGGCCGATTATCTGGTCAACCATGTGGAGATTGCCCAGGCCACGCTCCATCTGGAGAACGGCGAAACCCGCTGGGACCCGGTGATTTTCTCCTACGGTCCGGTGAAAGGGATGGCGAGTCTGGATGTACCCGGAAACTGCGCGTCTCCCCAGCCCTGCCTGCCGCACTTCCAAGTCCAGTTCGGCGCGCTGGACGCTGCCGCCCTGCAGGAGGCGTTTCTGGGCGCGCGCGAGAAGGGCACGCTGCTTTCCACGTTGATTGCGCGCTTCAGCCCCTCATCGGCCGCGCCGGTCTGGCCGCTGATGGAGGGCACGGTGAAGGCGGATTCGCTCATCCTGGGGCCGGTGACGCTCCGCGAGCCGTCGGCGGCGCTGCGCATCCTTCCCAACGGGGCCGAGATCACCGGCCTCGATGCCGGAGTGCTGGACGGCCGCGTTGAGGGAGGGGGCGCGCTCCGTACCCCGGCCACCGGCCAGGACAAGCCCGCCTATTCGCTCGAGGGCCGCTTTGAGAAGCTGAGCCCCGCGGCCGTGGGCCGGTTGCTCGGGCTGCGCTGGTCGGGCGGGGTCTTCAACGCGGACGCCAAGATCGAGCTCTCCGGCTACACCGACAAAGATCTGGCGGCCTCGGCCAAAGGCGTTCTGCATTTCGACTGGCGGCATGGGACGATCGACGCCCAAACCGCGTCGTCCGCCGGCGCGCGAGTGTCTCCCGCGCTGGCCCGCTTTGATCGCTGGACCGCGGAGGCCGGGATTGCCAACGGCACGATTACGCTCCAGCAGAACCAGGTGCGGCGCGGATTCCACAAGCAAGCGGTCGAAGCCACGGTGACTCTGGGCGACCCGCCCAAGGTCACCTTTGCCGCAACCACGGAGACCAGGGCGAGGTAGGCAATCCCGGGGCATCCCTAATTGGCAAGGGAGATGGCCGGTTTGCCCGCCAATCTCTGGCTGATGTGCCGGCCCAGCACCTCGACAAGGCTGCCATTCACTCCCGGTGAGGCATTCAGCAGAACGACCGCGGCATAGTCTCCCTTGGGATTGAAGAATGCATACGAGCTGTAGGCGGCGGTTGCGCCATTGTGCCAGAAGTTTCCGGTCTCCTCTTGATAAAGCCAGCCGAGAGCGATGCGCATCCCCGGCGAGACCTCCGATTGCGGCTGAAGGGCTTGGCGGAGAGCGGACGCGAGCGTGGCCGAACCTGCTGAACCGGCGACCGGCTTCAGGCTTTCCGGATGCAGATTTGCTTCCAGGTAGGCGAGCAGATCGCCGGCAGTCGAGCGGATGCCAATTGCGCCGGCGAGGGCGTCCGTATCCCAGGCTTTGGCCGGGCCGTGAAACTGGTCGTGCCCTGCGATCAATCGAAGCTGTTGCCCGGGCGAGAGGGTCACGGTTGTGTCCTTTAGTCCCAGCGGATCGGCGATCTCATCTTTGAGGAGGGCGGCATAGGAACTTCCAGCGCGATTCGCCAAAGCTACCCCAAGTAAGCCAAAGCCGAGGCTGCCGAAAGGGGACGAAACGCGTGCAGGGTTTGCGACACCGTGTTTGCCGATATAGGCGAGAAGATCGGCTGCATGGTAATCGGCATAGGGGTTGTCCATATTTGCCAGGTTGATGTTGTCGGGCATCGGCGGCAGTCCTGAGCGCCGCGTTGCCAGGTCGAGCAGCGTGATCTCCGGGCCCTCCGGCTTGGCCACCGTCCCGGGCGGCAAAAGCTCGCGAACGGGCTCATCGAGTTTTACCTTGCCTTGCATCGCCATTTGCGAGAGCATCAGGCCGGTGAAGGTCTTGGTAATGGAACCGATTTCAAAGATCGAGTCCGGTTTGGCCGTCCCATAACTGAAGACGCGCGTGACGCCATGCTCGTAGACGGCGATGGAAACGCCCGAGCCCGTTGCGGGCGCCAGCTCTCCGCTCTTGAGCGCCCCGGCCAGATCGCGGTCCAGGACGGATTGCAGATCGGCTGCCGAAACCGGAGGCATGGCCGCATCGTAGGTGGGTGCGGGAATGGGTTTCTCGGCTGTAAGCGCGGCCTGCCGGGCAAAGTTCATCGGCTGCACAATCTCCTGGCTTCCCTTGTCCGTGAGCTGTTTCGCGCTCATATTGCCGGTGAGCGTTTTTCCGTCCGCTGAGAGCTTGCCGCTCCAATGTTCGCCGCCCGCGGGAATGTCGAAGGAAAAATCGTCGCCCTTGAAGGCAACATTCGCGCATTGCAGGTCCATATAATGCGTATCGAGAACATCCATCGTACAGAATTCGCGGCCGCTGCTGTCGCTGTTGACCACGATCTGTACGCGCGTGGACTCGTTGGCGGCAATGGGCGTTACACCCAGCCAGATTCCGTCGACCGGCGATGGCTTGGAGGCAGGGACGAATCTCTGGCGGAGGAAATTCACCGGCCCTGAACCTCCTCTCTCCGTCCATATCCCGGTGAGAGACTCTCCATCGCTGGAGACAGTGCCCTTCCATATGACATCTTCCTCCGGGATGCTAAAGCTCAAGCTCTGCCCCTGCAATTGCAGGCCGGAAAGCCAGAACATCCACGGTGAACGCGGATCGAGATGGTCCAGGGTGCCCTTCAATGCTCCATCGGCGTCGATCTTCAGATGCAGAGTTGTCTGTTGAGTACCGATGACTCCCGCGTAGTCACCCGCGATCTTTGGAGATTGCTGCGCGGAGACGGCGGACGCAAGCGCAAACATTGCCGCAACCACCGTCAGCAGAACCTTACCCACCGCAAAACGGCGGGAGATCGTCCTCACTGAAACCTGCATAGGGAGAGTGTAATGGCGGCAAGTCTTCCAGGCCAATCGCCGCAGGTTAGTCAGCCGCACGTCAATTATTTGATAACAGTCAAGGACGCCAGTGCGAGCGAAAAGCGAGCGGCTGCCCCACCGCAGGTGGCTACTCGTTGGCCTCGATGCGCCGCCCGTGGGGATCCTGCAAAGGCCGCGTGTTGACTTTGAAGAGCGCCGCAAAGGCGCGCAACTGATCGCGGCTCAGGCTCAACTCCTGCTCGAAGACGAACCAGCGCACCCCCTCCGTGCAGGGCGGCGTGGTCAGTGAGCCCATGTAGGTCCAGTAGCCGCGGTCAGCGGGCAGCAGGCCGCCCGCGCTCACCATCTCCGTGACTTTCTCGCTGCCGCCGGCTTTTGTGGGCAGATGCGGCCAGAGGGTTGCCAGCGCGGCGTTCGGGGTCCCCGGGTCCTCGAGCAAGCGCACGGCGATCACGGCCAGCTTGCCCTCGGCGCTCCTGTGCATCAGGTGGATTTCCATGTCGCTCAGCTTGCCCTTTACCGCCGACTCGCTGGGATGGTGGAAGTCGTACTCCACCAGCTCATAGCGCACGCCGCCGGCCACGATGTAGCTGCCGGGGTCCACGCGCGCCACGATGGTGTGGCCGTCATTGGTGAGCGTTACCGGTCCGGCGATGTAGTGGAATTCGATGGGCTGGAGCGCTTTGTTCAGGTGGGCGCCGCGAATGTCGATGGGCGCCTGCTCATGGCCCTGCGAGCAAGCCTGGTAGGCTGGATCGAGCTTGCCCCAGTTCAGCGCGCCTCGTTTGCCCTCGTACTCCCAGGGGGTGGTGGCCTGCGCATTGATTTGTCCGGCGGCCACGGTGGCCAGGCCGAGTGCAAGAGCGGCAAGTGCATGAAGACGCATCGATTGCTCCTCAACAGAATAGACGCGCAGCGCGCTATAGCAAAACCAGGGAAGACGTATCCCGGAACCTATGCACTCAAGTCGACGCGACCAACAGGAAGCGGCGACATTGGACAACACTAAACAGGACATAGTGTCCCTGGTTTTGCCGTAGTGAGCATTCTAAGGCATTTGCGGGAGGGCTGTAGCCGGAAGGGGTACAGACCGGGCGCATCCCTGACAGATTGAACCAGTTGGACCAGCTAGAACCGGGACCACGGCAGCGGAGATCGATCGGACGGAGCTTGAAGATACGGTCATTATGCGCTGCCGGATCGTATTCATCTGCAAAACGGGTTGGGGCAGAGTTGATGCGCCTGGCCTCACTAGGAACGAGTCTACCCGTAGTACTGAAAATGCTTCCAGAACTCCGGCCAGGGTAAGCGGATGTTGCGGCAGACGTAGACCTGGTCGCGGTCGCGGAAAGTGTCGTTCATGACTCCATAGGGATTCCACAGCTCGGCGGTGGCCTGGCAGGATGCGAAGATCTGGTTGAGCTCGTTGGGCTTGAAGCCGACGGCGATCACGGTCTGGGGCGGAGGGTCGCCGTAGCCGCGCAGCCAGTTGGAGTTCATGCCGCTTATGGCGCGGGGCAGGCCGTAGGCGCGGCCGTAGAGGTTTACGGCCCCGGTTTCCCCTTCGTCGGCAGCCATCACGCCCACGCTGGCGCGATCAGCGGCGGGGAGGGAATCGCGAACCTGAGCGACGGTAGCGGCCAGTTCGGGCCAGCCGACCTGCATGTTGAATTGATGGACTATTGCGTCCTGGACGCGCCACCACGCCGAATTGATGGGGGCAAAGGGGAGGATGAGGGAGGCGAGGCTCAGGCCGCCGATGCCGAGAGTTCTCCAGGCCGCACGCAATAACCGCGACTGCCTTGGCGCGGGGAGCGACCTGAGCCATATTTCGCTCCATACGGCGCCGGCGGCCAGCAGCATGGGATAGGCCGGGGCAAGGTAGTATTCCCGGCCGCGAGCAGCCATGAAGGCAATGAGGGTGAGAAGGTACATCCAGCCGATCATGCGCCACGGCTTGCCCTCGGGACGGCGAAAGACAAACCAGAGGCCTGCCAGGCAGAGCGGCACAGTGACAGGGTTTAGGACTTGCCAGAGCTGGCTCAGGAGGAAGTTGTCCGTGCGTCCTAGGCCGATGTCGCGCGCGTGGATGCTGCGCATCCAGGCCAGGCTGACGAACTGGTGCTGGTACTGCCACCAGAGGTTGGGCGCGACGATGAGCAGAGCCAGCGCCACGCCGCACCAGAACCAGGGGCTGCGAACGTAGCGGCGGTTCGGGGTCAGCAACATCGCACCCAGAAGGGCGGCGACGAAGAATGCCATGGTGTACTTGGTCATGAGTCCGAGGCCGATGAAGGCGCCGATCCCAAGCCACCAGCGCGCGTCGCCGCTTTCCAGCAGCCGCACGACGCACCAGGCCGTCGCGACCCACCACAACAGGTCGAAGGACATGTAGGACATGAACGAGCCGGTGAAGAACACGGCCCCGCCGATGCTTGCCGCAAATGCCGATACGAGCATCGCCTGGCGGCCACCGCCCATGGCGCGCGCCATCAGCCCGGTGAGCACGGCCATGATCCCACAGGCGACGGCGGCGAAGAATCGAAAGCCCATGAGCGACGTCCCGAAGAACGCCAGCTCGATGCGGCCCAGCCAGGCGGTCACCGGCGGGTATACGACGTATCCCCACTCCAGGTCGCGTGCATTGGAGTAGGTGAGCAGCTCGTCGCGGTGGAATCCGTAGCGCGCGCCTGCGATGAGATGGAGCACGGTGAAGGCGAGGCCGAGAAGCCACAGAGCGGCGGTGTCGCTAGATAGTATCCGGCGCAAGTGAGGCGAATTGTGCATGAGCCCTCGATTGGGAAGATGGATTCACAGCCATAATAGCGCGAAGGACAGCGGCGCTGTGATAGCTGCAAAGCCTCCCACCCCCCTACTGAATGATGTCGACGAGTGCCAAATCGACGATGCGTTTATCAAGGGAATGATCAGATCTGACATGCCGGCTTCCCGGCTGCTTCCCGCGATTTCCGGGCTCCGAGTGGTTGACCGCCAAACCGAAACTGCACCTATGCAGCTAGGGACCCTTCGCCGGAAGGGTCCCTTGGTGGTGCGAGGGTGCTGCGGTAGGGCTACTTGGCTACGGCCTTCAATCCGGCCTGTTCGGCCAGGGCGGCGGCCTTGTCGGTGGCCTCCCAGGTGAACTCCGGCTCGTTGCGGCCGAAGTGGCCATAAGCGGCTGTCTTCTGGTAGATGGGACGGCGCAGCTTCAGGCTCTCGATGATGCCCTTGGGCGTCAGTGCGAAGTTTTTCCTCACCAGCTCGGTCAGCTTAGCCTCGCCGATCTTGCCCGTTCCAAACGTCTCGATGCGCACGCTCACCGGCTCGGCCACGCCGATGGCGTAAGCCAGCGCCACTTCGGCGCGCTCGGCCAGTCCCGCGGCCACAATGTTCTTGGCGATATACCGCGCCATATAGGCCGCCGAGCGGTCCACCTTGGTCGGGTCCTTGCCGCTGAAGGCTCCGCCGCCGTGCCGGCCCATGCCGCCGTAGCTGTCCACGATGATCTTGCGGCCGGTCAGGCCGGTGTCGCCCATGGGGCCGCCGATGACAAACCTTCCAGTCGGGTTGATGTGGTACTTGGTGTGCTCGTCCAGCCACGCGGCGGGCAGCACGGCCTGGATCACGTGCTTGAGAATGTCGGCGTGCAACTCCTCGTTGCTCACGCTCTCCGCGTGCTGGCTGCTGATGACCACGGCGTCGATGCGGGCCGGCTTGCCGTTCTCGTCGTACTCCACCGTGACCTGGCTTTTGCCGTCGGGGCGCAGGTAGGGCAGCTTGCCGCTCTTGCGCACCGCGGTCAACTGGCGGGTGAGTTTGTGGGCCAGCGAGATGGGAGCCGGCATCAGCTCCGGGGTTTCGTTCGAGGCGTAGCCGAACATCATGCCCTGGTCGCCGGCGCCGCCGGTGTCGACGCCTTGGGCGATGTCGCCCGACTGCTTGTTGATGCTCGAGATCACGGCACAGGTGTTGGAGTCGAAGCCATAGAGCGCGTTGTCGTAGCCGATCGAGGCGACCACCCCGCGAACCAGCGACTGGAAGTCGACGTAGGCCTTGGTGGTGATCTCGCCGGCAATGACCACCAGCCCGGTCGCCGTAAGGGTCTCGGCCGCCACGCGGCTGTAAGGGTCCTGCTCCAGGCAGGCGTCCAGAATCGCGTCCGACACCTGGTCGGCGATCTTATCCGGATGGCCTTCGGTGACGGATTCAGAGGTAAACAAGAAACGGTCGCTCAACTTGAAACTCCTTCCTATACCTGAGACAGGGAATTGACCCGATGCCGCCGCGACTGCCTTACGAGCGGGAGGCGAGTGGCGGCAAAAGGCGCCGACAGCCCCACCCCGCAGGTTTGGGTCATGGGCCCGGCCTGCCCGCACACACGGGCGCGAGCCCTGCGGTGCTTCATTCTATGGTAATTGCGGCAGGGGGTGGGGAGCAAAGGCTTGCAGCCGATGGCAGGAACAGGGCGGTCAACGGCGGATTCGAGGTTCCGAGCCGCAGCCCCGGCCCAGACTAGAGCGTGATTCAAAAACCCGTCTTGTATCAGGGCACGACTTCAGTCGTGCCGAAAGGCCCAGGGAAAATGAGGGGTTTTAACCCCTGGGGGATTGCGGCCCCAAGGCGGCTGCCATTTACGAAAGACGCTCTAAGTTCCGGTGAGACGGCGCGTAGCCGATCCGCAGGCAGAACTCCCGACGGTGTGAGTCAATGAGGCGGCTGTGTGCATGGGAAGAAGAGTATGCCACCAGCCCTGCCGCAACCCGTAGTAGCGCAGGCAAAGGAACGCGGCGACGATCACCGCCAGCAACAGCAAAACGGCGCCGACCCAGCGCAGGCGGATCTCTGCGGCCTCGCGGCGGAGGATCCGTGCCTTGCCCACATTGGAGACGAACGTGGCCCAGCCGCGATCCTCTTCTTCGATCTGGCCCGTGGTGTCCTGGGCGCGCAGAAAGCGCGTGACCCATTCTTCCGGATCCAGGCCGAGCGCGCTCGCGTAGCCGCGAACGATGCCCTTGCTCAGAATGCCGCCGGGCAGCAGGCGAAACCTCTCCTGCTCCAGCGCAACCAGGTAGCGCTGGCTGGTCTTGGTGACCGCCGAAATGTTCTCCAGCGCAATGCCGCGCGCCAGGCGCTCCTTGCGCAGGTCTTCTCCGAAGCTTCCCATCGGCGACCGGAAACAGGTCAGAAACCCCTGATAAATCTCACCTTTACGATAAACCCGGTCCGTGCTCCGGTCAAAAGCGTTTCTCGGCCGCCGGCTTTGCCAGGACACACAATGGTAAAGGGCTTCCTGACCAGTGCCACAACGGGACGGAAAGCCCTCGGCTGATACCCTTAAGACAAAGGCTCCGGCGCGGTTTCGCGCGCTCGATCCGTGTTCGAACATGAATAAACTCGTCTTCGCCAATCTGCTTCACCGCCCCATGCGCTCAGTTATCAGCGTTCTGGCCGTGGCCATCGAAGTCATCATGATCCTGTCGATCGTGGGCGTTTTTATGGGGATGCTGAACGACCAGAAGCAGCGCACCAACGGCATCGGTGCCGACCTGATCATGCGCCCCAGCAATGCCAGCATCATGAACGGCATCAGCGGCGCGCCCATCCCGATCAAGGACATCGAGGCAGTCCGGCGCTTGGCGCACGTCGCCGTGGCCGCACCGGTAATCACACAATTCCGTACGGCGGCAAACGACTTCGGGGTGATCTACGGGATCGACTATCCCACCTTCAATGCGCTGCGGCCCTTTGTCTTCGTCGCCGGCACGCCCTTCCAGGGCCCCAACGACGTGATCGTGGACGATGTTTTTGCCAGTAGCATCAATCCCGCAACCGGCAAGTCTTACGCGGTGGGCGAAACGATCACCACCATGGACCACTCCTTCCGCATCTGCGGCATCGTGGAGCACGGAAAGGGCGGCCGGAAGCTGGTGCCCATCGACACCATGGGCGACCTGATCGGCTCTTCCGGCCGGGCCTCGCTCTTCTACATCAAAAGCGACGACGTCGCCAACGAGCAGGCGATCGTTCAGGAGATTCACTCCACGCGCGGCCTCGAGGACTTTCCCGTGCAAACCATGGAGGAGTGGCTCTCGGAGATGACGCCGGAACGGCTGCCGGGCTTCAATGTGGCCTTGGATATCGTGACCGGAATCGCGGTCATCATCGGTTTTCTGGTCATTCTGCAGACCATGTACACGGCGGTGCTGGAGCGGACGCGAGAGATCGGAATTCTGAAGTCGATGGGCGCGTCGAAGACGGCCATTGTAGGGGTCGTACTGCGCGAGTGCGCGCTGCTGGCCGTGGCGGGGGTGATGGTGGGCATTGCCGGCACCTTCGGGGTGCGCACGCTGCTCTTCCATCTGTACCCGACGCAGCACTTCGAGATCACCGCGGCGTGGATGGCGAGAGGCGCGGTCATCGCGTTCGTGGGCTCGATCTGCGGGGCACTCTATCCAGCGTGGATGGCGGCTCGCAAGGACCCCATCGACGCGCTGGCCTACGAATAGATTTGATGCCAGTTCTTCACAGGATTTTGATGCTTGATCCCGATACGCCGCGTGTTAGCCTTTGGGGTAGAGACGGTGTCTTCGGCAACTGCATGAACTGCTTGGCCTATGCAGAGCTAAATTTCGTTCTTTCCCAACCTTGGGATTGAGCTCCGGAACGACTCGCTCTGTTGGCCGCGTTTCCCCCAAACGACGGCGTTGCACGCGATTGTTCCGAAGATCCAGTGGCAGCCAATGCAACCAATCAACCTATTAAAAGGAGAGCCTATGACGAAGGAATTCTGTTTCCGTCCCCAGCGAACTCTCGCCGCGATCGCACTGACGGCGTTTTTCGCAGTATTTGCGGGCGTGACCGCGCGTGCGCAGACCACGGGCGCAGGCACCATCAACGGGACGGTCGCCGACCCCAATCAGGCAGTGATTCCGGGCGCCCAGGTGACGATCATCGACACCGATACCGGCGTAGCGCACCAATACACGACCAACGCAGACGGCCTGTACTCGGCGCCGTTCCTTCTTCCCGGCCACTATGAGATCGATGCCACGGCCGCCAACTTCGGCAAGGTGCAGGAAAAGGGCATCACCCTGCTGGTCGGCCAGAAGCTGACCATCGATCTGACGCTGAAAGTGACCTCCGCGGTCACGACCGTCGAGGTTTCGGACACCAACCAGATCCTGGACACGGAAAAGACCGAGGTTTCGCAAACCGTCGATTCGCAACTGGTCGGGAGCCTGCCGGTGGGAGTCCGCAACTGGAGCGAATTCGTACTGCTGACGCCGAACGTGACCCAGGATGGATCGACCGGACTGGTCAGCTTCCACGGGATCAGCGGCCTGTACAACCAGAACTACGTCGACGGAGCCAACAACAACGAGATGTTGTTCTCGGAGGCGCGCGGCCGCTCCAACGGCATTCCTTACGTTTATTCGGTGGACTCCATCAAGGAGTTCCAGGCCGAGACTTCGAACTATTCGGTGGAGTTCGGCCAGTCGGCAGGCGGGCAGGTGAACGCCATCACCAAGAGCGGCACCAACAGCATGCACGCCGACCTGTTCTACTATCTCCGTTATCCGGACCTCAACGCGCTGGATCCCTACAACAAGTATCATGCTCTTTACAACGGGGCAACCAAGTTTCTGTTGACGCAGCCGACCAACCAGCAGAACCAGTTTGGCTGCAGCGTGGGCGGCCCTATCAAGAAGGACCGTCTGTTCTACTTCTTCACCTACGACGGGTTCCGCCGGGTTGGCCGCGTGCTTTACTCCGACACCAACACCATCACGACGACGGCCACGGCGAGCAACTCGGGCGGCACCATCATTTCGCCGACCCAGTGCCCCGCGACCATTTCCTCGACGCTATGCACGGACGGCATCAACTTCCTGCTGAACGTCGCCGACATTGCATCGGGCGAACAGCCGCCCTCGCGCTACTCCAAAGAGAACCTCTTCTTTCCGCGCCTGGACTATCACATCAACGCGAAGAACGACGCTTTCGCCGACTTCGACTTCGCGGATTACGACCAGACTTACGGCTACAGCTCGGGGAACACCTTCAGCAACAGCTCGCCCAGCACGAACGGGCCGACCAGCTATCACGAGCGGATTTTGATCGGCGGGTTGACCACCGTGCTTTCGCCCACGTTAGTCAACACCGTCCACGCCCAGTGGGGCCGCGATCTGGAGACCGCAGGCGCGAACTCCTCCGGTCCGTATGTGAGCACGGGCGTGGTCAGCTACGGCATGGTCAATGCACTGCCGCGCGTCGCCGAGCCCGACGAGCACCGCATTCAGATCTCCGACGTGCTGACGAAGGAGAAGGGCAAGCACAGCCTTAAATTCGGCGGCGACTTCAACCTGGTTCACGAGATCATGATCAACCTCTACCAGGGCGGCGGCCTTTACTCCTACGGCGAGTCGACGCCGGCGGCGAACTTCGCGGACTGGATTCGCGACGCCTTCCAGGGGCAAACGGGAGACACCGATCTCTATGCCGGCTTCCACTA
>JBKQRH010000144.1:0-11752 GCA_052326045.1 Occallatibacter sp.
ATCCCAGCTTGAGCATCTATCTCGAGCACATGAACCGCTACAGCTCCGAGATCGCCCTGCTGCTCGCGCAGTCAGGCCGCGACAGCAAATCCCTGCCGGCTTTCCTCTGGAACGCAGTCCTGAATCCCGCCGCAACCTTCGTCTATAACTACGTTTTCCGGCTCGGTTTTCTCGATGGCCGCGAGGGCCTGCTCCTGCACCTGAACCACTCCGTCTACATCCACTGGAAGTTCATCAAGGCCTGGCGGCTGGGGCAGGGCAAGGAGTAATCAGAAACGAACTCGCCGAGGGTTACTCCATTGCGCAGGTCAGGCAGACGGATTCGGCGCCAGATCGGTCAAATCGCAGGTCGCTGTCGCACACTGATCCTTGCGATAGTCATCGAGATAGATCGTCATCGGCTGCTGCATCTGGTCCCGGTATAGCCCCATCTTGAAGTAGAAGAAGCCGTGCGCGGGATATCCGCGGGCGGCGCGGTAAGCGGTGACGCCGCGATAGTGAACGATCGGCTTCTCATTCATCCATCCATCGATGGCGCCGTCATCGCGCTGCGAAAAGCGAGTCACAAAGCGAAAATCCAACCATCGGCCCCGCAGCTCGCCCTGCGATTTGTACATTACCTGCTCACCGTCATCGTTCTTGCGTGTAATGAAGAGAACGCCGCCGACATAGCGGATCGCGAGCACCGGGTTATCCGGACGGCAGCTTCCCCACTCGCAAAGCTGTTTCCACTGCGCGATCACAAGCCGGTTTTCGACGACGGGGAAATCCCCGGGCAGATAGAGGCTGAAGGAATACTCATAAGTTCTTCCCGGCCGCGACCAGAATCGCGGAGCCTCCATCAGTTCATCGCGCTCGCTTGCCTGGCCGTCGTCGCTTGCCGCTTCAAGCCGGTCGTTGGGGTGAACTGTGATGCGCGCGGCGCTGTGACCACTGCGCACAATCTCAGTCTGAACCGAAAAAGCCCCGGGAACCATTCGGTCAGCGGTCCAGATCGAGCTCAGCTCCGGCTTCTCGAAATGGTCCTCGACATGCACGGGCCGGTGCAGCAACCAAGCCAAGCGAACGCTGCCGGCTGTTATGAGCAGCAGAACCAAAGCCCCGGCGAGCAACAAAAAACGGCGAAAGGACGGCATTGCCATGGCGATTACCTCAGCCGTCCATGCCCATGCACGAACACAAACAGCCGCAACAACAAGAGCAACACGGCAAACGCCACCATGCCGGCCAGAAGCAGATTCTGCAAGCGCGACTTTGGTTTGGGAGTCATTCGCATGCGTCCGATGCGAAGGCCCCTCAGCTTGCGCCAAAGGGCCTTCAATGCACAACCATCCAGCCTACGCCGTTACAGTCCGCGCTGGCTTGGATCCCCACAGCCCGTACCAGGCGATGTAGAGGTAGCAGATCACCGGGAGGACGAAGGCGTGCTGAATCCCCACCTTGTCGGCCAGCGCGCCCAGCAGGTAAGGGATCACCGCTCCGCCGACGACAGCGGTCATGAGGAGCCCGGAGCCCTTACTGGTCATCGGTCCCAGTCCGGCAATGCCCAGCGTAAAGATGTTGGGGAACATGATGGAGTTGAAGAAGCCGCACAGCACCAGGGTCCAGATGGCGGCCTGTCCACTGGTAAACATGGATACGAGCAACATTGCGGCGGCGGCAAAGCCGAAGATGCCCAGCAGCTTGCCGGACTTGACCCTGGTCAGAATCCAGGAACCAAGCAAGCGGCCGATCAGCGCTCCGATCCAGTAGAGAGAGACAAGAACAGCGGCAATTTCCACGTTGGTCCAAGGGCCGAGCCAGTGGGTAACGAGCGCGCCGAACCAGCCAAGCGACGCAAAGAAGGAGGCCACTCTTGCGCTGTTCACTCCCTGGGTCAAAAAGTAGTTGACGGCGATCGAGGCCAGGCCCACTTCCACGCCCACATAGAAGAAGATGCCCAGCGCTCCCAGCACCGTGTGTTTGTAGCTCCAGATGCTGCGGCCCAACAGCGGGTCACCCTCTTTGGCGGGGCGGAACGCCTGCGTCTCGGCGATGGGAGGCAGGTGGGAAAACGCCACGGCAAGCCCAAGGATCAGCAGCCCGGCGGCAATGAAAATATAGGGCAGCCGCACCGTGTCGGCAATGGAGGCTTTAGAAGCATGCTTAGCGGCATCGGTAAGAATGTAATGGCCGGCAATCAGAGGAGCGATGGCTCCGCCGATGGAGTTGAAGGCCTGCGCCAGGGTCAGCCGGACGGGCGCGCTATGCTCGGGTCCCAGGATGGACACATACGGATTTGCCGAGGTCTGCAAGGCGGTAACGCCCGCTCCCACCACGAAAACCGCGGTCAGGAAGAGCGGAAAACTGACCAGCCTGGCCGCGGGGACAAACAACAAGCAGCCAATCACCTGGATAAACAGCGAAACCACCATCGTCCGCTTGTATCCTATGGTCTCAATCAGCTTGGAGGTCGGCGCGGAGAAGACCAGGTAGGCCAGGAAAAACGCCGATTCGGCCAGCATCGCCCATGCGTAGGGCAGATCGAAGATCGACCGCAGGTGAGGCACCAGCGCCATGTTCAGGTTGGTGATGAACCCGAAGATAAAGAACAGCGCGGTGACGGTGATAAACGGCAAGAGGTACCCCGGCGACGTGAGAGCCGCCGATGGTTTTTGTTGTGTTGCCATAGAAGGTTTTTCCCCGCTTCCTCAAGAAATTCCTGGCCGGTCAGGGCGTTTTCCTGCCTCCCGGCCCCAGGATCGTTCCCAGGACGGCCGCCGGTGGTTTTTACCAGCCGGTTTACCCTGGTCCCGGAATCCCGGCTTTTTCCCCCACACAACACTATACGGAAGACCCTGCGCTGGGGAAGTGATGGCCAAAACGGTTGACCAGACGGCCTCTGCCGGAGCCCCGCATCTGGGCGCCCGCATTCTCGCCCTGCGCCAAATTCCTTCATCCGCATCCCACGGGCCAGGGGCTGCCCGATCGGCCCCAAATGCCGTATCCTCAGAAGAACGTCAGGAGAGATACGTGGCAATTGCAGCGTTGAGCCCCGCCAAGCTGAAGAAGGTCCTGGCAGCACTTGAGGGCAACTGGAAGGCCGAGATGGATGGCCACCTCACCTACCTGGCCCTGGCCGAACGCGACACCGATCCGGTGCGCGCCCAGGTGCTGCGCCACCTGGCCGGCGCGGAGTGGGAACACGCCGCTCTCTGGCAAGGCCGCATCGAGGAGTTGGGCCAACCCTCGCCCGTCTGGACCGGCCGCCCACACGGCGAGGCCGACACGCTGGCTAACCGCGCCGGCGGCATCCGCATGGCCCTCCGGCGGCTGGAAATCGAGGAGAGCCGCGCCATCGCCAGCTACGGCGAGCAACTGAAGTCCCTCGGCGACGAAGACTCCATCGCCATCCTCGAACACGTCATTGAAGACGAGAAGGACCACTACCGGGAACTGGGGTCGCTGCTGCGCGGCCACTACACCGCTCCCGCCAGCGCGCCCAGAATCGAAGCCAAGGCGGTTCTCGACGAGATGCTGGCCAAGCGCTCCCAGGGCCGCAAACAGCCAGGCAGTTGGATAGGCGACGCCATCTACGGCGTCAACGACGGCCTGGGCGCCATCTTCGGTATCGTCAGCGGCGTCAGCGGCGCCACCGCCGGCGACAGCAAATACGTGCTCCTCGCCGGCCTTTCCGGACTTATCGCCTCCGCCCTCAGCATGGGTTCAGGCGCGTATCTGGCCGCCAAAAGCGAGCGCGAAATCTACCACGCCGAGGTCCTGCGCGAGCGCGAAGCCATCCAGATGAACGGCCCCGAAGCCCGCGAATTGCTCTCGCTCTACTACCAGGTGAAAGGCTTGCCGGAGGAAGATGCCCACAAGATGGTGGATCATATCGCCAGCGATCCCGAGCAGTTGCTTCGCGCCCTGGCCGGCGAGCGGCTCGGCACCAGCGAGGAGGCGCTCGCGAACCCTCTGGTCTCGGCCGGCTCCGGCGCGCTCTCGACGGCCATCGGCGCCGCCATCCCCATCATCCCCTTCTTCTTCTTGAGCGGGATTGAGGCCGTTATTGCCGCCGCCGTCATCTCGCTGGCCGCCCACTTCGCCGTCGGCGCAGCCAAGTCGCTCATCACAGTCCGCTCCTGGTGGTCCTCCGGCCTGGAAATGACCATCGTGGGCGCGCTGGAAGGCGCGGTGACTTACGGCATCGGCATCCTGCTGGGCAAGGGCGGGATGTAAGCAAACTGGAACTGACCCACCTCCAAGATTGTGACCCCAGTGGCCGACGTGGTATGCTCCTAGCGAATTCTAGGAAGGGTTAGTCTCATGGAAAACGGGCAAAAGGCCTTGTTCGACGCTTGCATGAAGCAGGTTGACTATTTTGCTGGCCGCTGGGACAGGCGAAGAACGGATGAGTTGAAAGTTACCGTCGCAATCTGGACTTTTGAAATTGGTGGAATCTATTTCGTCAAGAGACCAGAATTAGTGCCGAAATGGGCAGTTGCGGTCATTATCCTTGGGTACGCCTACTTTTGGCTAAAGAAGATATGGGATGCAAACAGCGTTGAAATAGACCACATGATCTTCTGGCAACGGGAGGCAGATTCTGTGATGCGAAATCCCTCCCATTCCGTTGGCACGGCCCCGACTTTTGAAAGACGTCCATTTTATAACCTTGCATTCCTGAAAAGCGGGTCAATGCAGTTTCAGCTTCTCAGCGTGATTGTTCTCGCTTTTCTTTTCTACATTGTTCCTCGCCCAAGTTGACCCATTAGCAGTAACTGCCGGAAACGCGCCGTCCACCCTCGTTGGGCTCCCAAAAGGTGGGTGCAGGACCACAAACCTCCACCAGCGCTCGAAGGGTGGGAAGCCACAAATACCCACTAACGCGCTGATTCGCTAACTCGCTAGCAGTTCCCGCGCCGCCTTTCGTCCCAGCCGTATGCAGTCGGGAATCCCAATCCCGTCGTAGGCGTTTCCCGCCAGCCGCAGTCCGGGCAGGGCGGCAACCCGCGCCGCAATGCGCTCCATCCGCTCCTGATGCCCCACCGCGTACTGCGCCATGGCCCGCCGCCAGCGCGAAACCTGCGCATGTTCCGGTTCGATCCGCAGTCCCAGAACCTCGTCGCCCAGAATCTCGCTCAGCTCGCGGCGCACGGCGGCCACCAGCGCGGCGTCCGTCCCGGCCAGCAACGCCTCGTTCTTCATCCCGCCCATGAAGGCCCGCAGCACGGCTTTCCCCGGCGGCGTGCGCCCCAGAAACTTGCGATGGACAAAGGTGCAGGCCAGCATCGCGCGCCCTTCGCTGGCCGGAACCAGGAAGCCGAATCCATCCGGCAGCCGGCCCAGCCTGGCCTCATCGTAGATCAAATTGACGGTGATCGAGGACGAATAGGGAATGCCGCCCAGTTCTTCGCCCAACTCCGGGTCAACCGGCCCCAGCAGCGCCCCCGCGGCCCAGGCGGGCGAGGCCAGGATCACTGCGTCGTACATCTCCGCGTTCCCGTCGGCTTTCCACTCCACGGACGAAAACCTATCCCTCCACCCCAACGAGCTAAGATCGCTCGCTGGGGACCCCGAATCCGTGGGGACCCCGGCATCCACCTTCCAGCCGCCGGCCGTCTTCTCCAGCCTGCTCACCGGCGTGGCCAGCCGCACCGACGCCGGATCGAGCTGCGCGGCAAGCGCGTCCACGAACTGCTGCATCCCGCCCCGCAGCGACGTGAAGATCGACCGCGCCGCCGGCCTTGGGTTGCCGACGGCCTGCCCGTGGCCAATGCCGTTCGCCGCACCGCTCTTCTTCGCGGCAGCCTTGGCCCTGGCCCGCATCTGCCGGTGCGCCGCCAGCATGCCGCGGGTCAGCGAACCGTACTCGCTCTCCATCTCCACCAGCCTCGGCAGCACCGTCCGGGCGCTCAGTTGCCTGGCGTCCCCGCCAAAGATGCCGCCCAGCAGCGGATCGGCCAGCCGGTCCACGACCTCGGCCCCAAAGTGCCGTTCCACCAGCGCCGCCACAGACTCGTCCGGCAGCCCGGTGGGCCGCGGCGGATGCAGCAGCTCCAGCCCCATCCGCACCTTCGTCTTCAAACTGAAGAGCGGCGAGAGCGCCGTCGGAATCAGCTTGGTGGGCACCAGGAACATCAACCCGTCGGGCAGCGCCACCAGCCGGTTTTTCACCACGATATAGGTCTTCCGCGCCGCGTCGTTCGAGGACAGCAGCTCGCCCGCAAGTCCCAGCTCGCGGCACAACTGGGCCGCCGACGGCTTCTCGCTCAAGAACGAATCCGGGCCCCGCTCCAGCACCGCGCCATCCACAATCTCTGAAGCCAGGCAGCCGCCCAGCCTCTCCCGCGCCTCGAAGAGCGTGTACTCCACCGCCGCGCCCGCCGCCCGCGCCTGCTCCAGCTCAAAGGCGGCCGCCAGCCCCGCTATGCCACCGCCGATGATCGCCGTCCGCATCCTTGACCCCACCCCATCATTAGACCAGTTCCCCTGGCGGCGCGTGCGCAAGTACCGGAAACTTCCTGATGACGCTCCCGCGGGCGCCCATCCCGTGCTCAAGGTGCGGGATTAAGATGGGGGCAGAGACTGCTTTCCTTATTCTGGACCGATGGTCCCTCCGATGATTGAAACGGAAGTGGGCGACGGCATCTGAGATGCGCGCAGTCTATGGAGGCGCGGTGATGTATTGGGACGTTGTGATCATCACTGCCTCCTCCGCGCGGCAGGCGGAGCTATACCGCAATGAGCTCCAGCGCCGGGCGGGGTCCGGGATGCTGCACGGGGAGACGGAGTTTCTTGTCGTCCCCGATCCGGGTGGCCGAAGGGTGGGCACCGGCGGAGCGACGATCAACGCGCTGGGCGTTTTAGGCAGGAGCAGGGAATGGTGGGGCCGGCACAAGGCCCTGCTGCTTCACTCCGGTGGCGACTCGCGCCGTCTGCCGCAGTACTCGCCCGGCGGCAAGCTGTTCGGCGTTCTGCCTTCGCGAAAGCGGCCCAGAGAGACGACAACCGTGTTTGACGAAACCCTGGCGCTATCGGCGGCGTGGGCAGAGGGAATTCCCAACGGGATGCTGGCGGCTTCAGGCGATGTGGTGTTGCGGTTCGATGCGAAGAGCGTGCGGTGGGACCGGCCGGGCGTGACCGGCGTCGCCATGCGTCTGGATCCGGAAACAGGGAGCCATCACGGCGTCTATGTCGTTGGAGCCGGAGGGCAGGTCTATACGTTTCTGCAGAAGCCCACGCTCCCCGAGCTGAAGGCCGCTGGCGGAGTGCTGGAAGATGGGCGGGTCGCCGTCGATATTGGGTTGTTGCGGTTTGACGCCGAGATGACGGCGGCGCTGGCGGCGCTGGCGGGATGCGAGGAGTTGCCGGCAGTTGATCTCTACGACCAGATCACGCGCGGCCTGACCGGGCAATGGAATCCGGGGGAAGATGCCGAGCCGTTCTGGCAGAAGCTCAAGGGAATTCTGCGCCCTCCCCAACGGCCAGCGGGATTCCACTGCGCGGTGGTCGAGGGTGAGTTCATCCATGCGGGAACGACGCGTTCCTTTCGCGCTCTGGCAGCCGCGTCCGGCCCAGTTCTGGACAGCGTGATTGGCGGCCCATGCGAAGCCGGGCACGAAGCGGTGATCCTGGAGTGCGACCTCAGCGGAGCAGTGTGCGCCAGCCGCGGCGCCATCCTGCATGGACTCACCGGATTGAGCGGGTCCGTGGAGGTTCCGGAAGACACTGTCGTCCATCAGTTGCCGGTAGAAGGGGCGTGGGGAGACGGCTGGGTGATCCGGACCTATGGAGTGGAGGACAATCCGAAACAGACGCTGCCGGGAACTACATGGTTCAACCGGCCGATTCTGGAAGCGCTCGAACGGCTTCAACTGCACAGCGAAGAGGTTTGGAGGGGAGTCGAAGAACCGTCATTGTGGAATGCGGCGCTGTTCCCGGTGACGACGCCGGACGATGCCTGGGCATGCGCGCGGTGGATGATGGGCTACGCCAGCGGGTACGACGCGGAGCGCTGGCGCACGGCGCGGAGAATCTCCTTGGCCGAGAGCGCGAATTGCGCTGACGCGAAGGCTCTGGCCGAAGCTCGCAATCACCGGTTGCAGGGCATCTGGCAGGAAACGGCGCTTGAATTGGCGGAGTCGGGCACAGACCTGCGGCCGCTCCTGGCCAACCTGCCAGGATTGACGCCGGCTGCGGCGGCGGGACGTTCTCTGCGAACAAAGGCCAAGGCGTTGCGCGACGGCGGCGCGGAGAACCTGACTCTGGCGGCCAGCCACCTGATGCAGGCGGCGCGTTTACTCAGCCGTGCCGGGTTTGAGCAGGAGGCCGAACAGGCCGAGAGCGATGCCTTCGCCTGTATTCAGGATGCGGTGCGCGCCGGCGCCGGGGATCATGTGGAGCTGGCGCCGTCTCCCTGGCAATTCGAGCGCGTGCATGTATCGGCCCCGCCGCGAATCGATCTGGGTGGCGGGTGGTCGGACACGCCGCCGTTTTGTTTCGACTGGGGCGGGACGGTGCTCAACTGCGCGCTTGAGATTGACGGGACATATCCGATTGAAGCCGAGATCCGTCGCATCGATGAGCCCGTGATCCGCTGCTGCGCGGACGGCCAGGGCACGGCGGCCGAGTATCGAAGCCGCGAGCAGTTGCTGGAGCCATGCGGACCGGGGTCGGTGTTTTCAATTCCGCGAGCGGCTCTGCAGTTGCATGGCATTCCGATGAAAGGCCGCAGTCTGCGGGAGACTCTGGGGAAGCTGGGCGGCGGCCTCGATATCCAGTGCCGGGTGCGGTTGCCCATCGGCTCGGGCCTGGGTACAAGCAGTATCCTCGCCGCCACGGTGATTCGCGCGCTGGCTGTTATGTCAGGACGCGCCATGGACGATCACGCTCTGTCGCAAGCTGTGATGCAGCTGGAGCAGCGCATGACCACGGGCGGCGGTTGGCAGGACCAGGCAGGGGGCATCTTCCCGGGCGCCAAACTGCTTATTACCGGCCCCGGCCTGCGGCAGCGCATCCGTGTGCAGCCGGTGGCTTGGACCGGGAGCCGGCAAGCGGAGTTCTGTGAGCATCTGGTGCTCTACAATACCGGCATTCAGAGGATGGCCAAGGACCTTCTGCACCAAGTAGTCTCGCGTTATCTGGCGCGGGAAACGGCGACCATCCAGGTGCTGCACAGCATCAAGACGTTGGCCGTGGAAATGTCCTATGCCATGGCCGAAGGAGAGTGGAAGCACCTGGGGCATCTGCTCGACCGCCACTGGCAATTGAATCAGGTGCTCGACCCCCACACCACCAACGCACCCATCGCCGCGATCCTCGATCGCGCCCGGCCCTGGATCCACGGAGCCAAGCTGGCGGGCGCGGGCGGAGGCGGGTTTCTCCTGCTAATGGCCCGTGACGCGGAAGCGGCCGCGGCGTTGCGCGCCGGGCTTAACCAGGAAGCCGGGCAGCAAAGCGCCTTCGTGCCCTACCGTATCGCCCAGGAAGGGCTGCGCATTCAGTCCAGCGGCAAGTAACCAGGCGCGAGCAGCTGGCGGAGGCCGCTTTCATCACCCATACGCCCGTTGACCGCATCCGGCGTCATGTCGATCGGACACGCCGGCTCTTTGCGAGGCGGCATTTATGATCGTCACAGGGAGACAAAGAAGATGTTAAAGGGAATCTCGAAATACCTCAGTCCGGAACTCCTCGGCCTTCTCCATCAGATGGGGCACGGCGATGAGATTGTTCTGGCCGATGCGCACTTTCCAGGGCATACGGTTGGCCGCCGCGTTCTGCGCGCGGATGGACTCCCCGTTGCTGCGCTTCTCGAGGGGATCATGCCCCTCTTTGAGCTCGACTCGTATGCGCCTCCCCTGGTGATGATGGAGGTTGTGCCTGGCGACACGCTGGACCCCGCGGTCGAGTCGGACTATATGCGGGTCGTTCGCAAGTACGCGCCCGCGGCGCCTTCGCCTGAGCGCATTGAACGCGGGGCGTTCTACGTTCGGGCTAAAGATGCGTTTGCCGTGGTCATGACCGGGGAGTTGCGCAAGTATGGAAACCTCTTGCTGAAAAAAGGCGTCACGCCAACGGACTGACAGGAGTTGGCTTGCGAGGAGCAATCCTATTCAGCAAAGTTGTAGGGACGAGACGCCCTCTGTCTGTGGTTGGGTAGGAGAAACATGGAAGGGTGGGGACGCGGCCTAAATAGCTTTGCGCCTGATTTTTGACGCCAAGCCGCCACCAGTCATAGGCTGCTAGCACTACTGCCACGATCACAAGGCACTCAGCTTCGGTGATTCAAAATGCGGATACTGCATAATTCTGGTGCTCAAGCCGAAGGTTATGCTCAACGGATCGCTCCAGGATGACGAACAGAAGGTAGCGGAAGCGGCTGGGGTGCAACTAGCAGATGCGATCCGGAATAACTGGTATCCGGTAACCAACGCATCCGACTTCATAGGATGGTAATCCTCTCGTGGCGGCTTCATGCGCGCCGTGAAGGGTACGGCTTCGTTGGCTGTCCAACGCTCAGATTTCCAGAATCACCGGCATAATCATCGGCCTGCGGCCGGTGGTTTTCTGAATCAGCCGCTTGAGTTCGGCGCGGACCTTTTCCTTAACCATGCCGTAGTCGGACTTCTGCTCGGCGCTCAGGCCGTCGAGGGTTTTCAAGACTAACTCGCGGGCCTGCTCGGTGATGTCCGCTCCGCCGAAGCCGCGCATCACCACTTCGGGCGACTGCTCCACCTTGCCGGTGCGCTTGTTAATGGCCAGAACCGCCAGAACAACGCCGTCCTCCGACAAGATGCGGCGGTCGCGGATGACCAGGTCCTCGACGACATCGTTGAAGGAGCCGGAGTCGATAAGGATGCGGCCGGCGGTCACCTTGTCGCGTTTGCGGGCGTCGTCCTTGTCCAGTTCGAGCACGTCGCCGTCTTCAATGACCATGGCGTGCTCGACGGCGCCGGTCTCCATGGCCACCTTGGCGTGGTGGGCGAGGTTGCGGTAGTCGCCGTGGACGGGAATGAAGAATTTGGGGCGGACGAGGTTGATGAGCAGGCGCTGTTCCTCCTGGCTGCCGTGGCCGCTGACGTGAATGAGGCCATTGGAGCCGTCGTCGCAGATCACGTTGGCGTCGCGGCGGCAGAGGTGGTCGATGACGCGGAAGATGCTCTTCTCGTTGCCGGGAATGATGCGGGAGCTGAGGATGACGGTGTCGCCGGAGTCGATGCTGGCGTATTTGTGGTTGTCTACGGCGGCGCGGCTCAGGGCGCTCATGGGCTCGCCTTGCGTGCCGCTGATAAGCACCATCAACTGCTCCGCGTCGAAGTCGCGCATCTGGCCGGGATTGATGACCAGCCCCTGGGGAATGTCGATGTAGCCCAGGTCCTGGGCAATCTCAGTGCTCTCCATCATGGAGCGGCCGACGATGGCCACCTTGCGCCCATGCTGGCGGGCCAGATCGAGGGCGATGCGGATGCGGTAGATGGAGGAAGAGAAGCAACTGAAGAATAGCTTCTTTTTGGCCTGCGTAAATATCTCGTCCAGGCGGGGGATCACCGCGCGCTCGCTGGGCGTATAGCCGGAGCGCTCTACGTTGGTCGAGTCCTGGAGCAGGGCCAGCACGCCGCGCTTGCCGTATTCGGCGAAGGCGTGCAGGTCGAAAGGCTTGTCGTCCAGCGGGGAAAGGTCGATCTTGAAGTCGCCGGAGTGGATGACGATACCGACCGGGGTTTCGATGGCTAGCGAAACGGCGTCGACCAGCGAGTGGGTGACACGGATC
>JBKQRH010000145.1:0-55105 GCA_052326045.1 Occallatibacter sp.
AGTTGCGATTCCATTGTTGACCTGCACTTTGATCAGGTTCGCGTCCAGAATGGCGCTACGCCTGAAAGCAGCCTCGATCTTGGTCTTGATTTCAGCGGGCGACACAGCCGGCTTGACGGCAATTTCATTCAAAATCCCCTTGAGTCCGATCAGGCCACGCACGGCGTGCTCGGCGCTCGATCTCTGATAGTCGGAGTCGACCTCACCCTGCAGAGTCAGCCACCCGTGTTCAACCATGACCTGAATGCGGTCAGCGGGCACTGAAACCGTCCAATCCAATGCGTTCTCGGCTGCCTCCGCTATTTCGGCGTCCGTCCGCTCGATGGAATCCGGCAACTCGACCTCGAGTTCCTCGGCCAAGGCCTTCACGCCGTAGACTCGCTTGGCTGCCCGCTCCGCGGCCCATTTTTCAAAGTAGCTATTCACGGAGCCACTGAGTGTCACGACGCCGTCTTTCACGCCTACACCGATCTTCGTCGCATGGGTGAGGCCCGGCTCCCATGCAAGTTCCTCCTCAACACTCTTTTGCACATCCGAATCGCTCATCATTGCATTCCCCTTTCCTGGTACTCCCATGAGTTCCGCTTTTACTCAATCCATTAAATGAAAGTCCGCAAACGGATGTTCCACGCGGGCTTTCAACTCACCGGCAACGGAGATTTACCGGCGGTGAACGGGCCTTCCAGCGCAGCTGCCGGCGAGGCGCCGCTAAGCCGCCTTCGGCCCTGCTCCGTCATGCCTTTCCGGCTCTGCCTTCGGCAAATTCAGCTCCAGCACGCCATCCTTCACCGTGGTTTTTGCATTCTTCGTGTCCACCGCGGCCGGCAGATCGACGACACGCAGAATCTGATCCGCGCACGTCTCGGAGTAGACGATTTTCTTGTTGCGGGATTCCTTCTTTGTCTCCCGTTTCCCGGTGATCGTGACGCGGCGCGGTTCCACCTTGATCTTGATATCCTCCTCCTTGAAGCCCGGCACATCGGCACGAACGGTGACCGCCTCAGGGGACTCAGCCACCGCGATGTGAAGAGGATGCAGGAACTCGGCTTCGGACTGGTACCAATCGGCCACGTCGCGGCCTAAGAGCCGCCCGTTCCCCTCGAAGATCTCAAAGGCCCGGCTGGCAATC
Organism: Occallatibacter sp.; assembly: GCA_052326045.1. Lineage (GTDB taxonomy): Bacteria > Acidobacteriota > Terriglobia > Terriglobales > Acidobacteriaceae > Telmatobacter. Next base: position 1,130 of record JBKQRH010000145.1, read on the forward strand.
TTGTCGTAGAGTTTGTCTACATCCTCAATGAGAGGGCCGGATTCTTCATTTTGCAGCGATGTCTCCGGCTCCGTTAGAAGCATGAGCGCTGAATCTGACATTTCTTCCTCCTTGCCCTGCGAAGGGCGTGAGCGTTGTCATCAGGAACGGCCACCAGCATTCTTTCCATGTTGTTTGCCCTCTTCATGGCGCGTCCTGCTAACTTCTCAGCAATGCGCTTGCCACGTCTAAATCATTGAAAACATGCGTGGTCCGCGATCGGATGATCGCAATTCCCTCGCAAATTCGCGACCTTCGCAAAGAACTGCCTGCATCGCCAGGATCACTCCTCAACGCGGACCGCTCCGGTAGAACATGCGAGGACATTATGAAAGCGTCTCTGATCGCAGTTTTTCGCGAAATCGCGAAAAGGTTGCGAATCTGCGATGCGCACTCCTCAGTGTTTTGAGGCGCTTATTGCAGAAAACTGCGAAGTTGCCCTGTCGTACCGATCATCTCCCTCAACAATTCCCGCAGTTTCGCGAATTCACGAGGGAACCGCGACCTCGCGACCCGTTTCCTCGAATATTATCAGCGGTTTAGGTATGGTCCACGCCGTGCATTAGGAAGGGTGGGGTTCAGGAACCATCGAACTGCCAAGCCAAATCTGAAACGAAAGGGAAACGAAAGGGAAACGAAATGAACATTGAGGTAACTACGGCGAAACACGCAATCCACGACAAGCTTGAGTCGCGGATCAAGACCGCTGAGGCAAAGCTTGACACATTGAAAGCACGGGCTGAGGTCGCGAAGGCCAACTTTGAGCTCAATGCGATCGCCGCCCTGGCAGCACAAAAGCTGGATCTCCATGAGAAGCTCCGGGAGCTGAAGGCGTCGAGCGAAGCCAGCTGGCAGCACGTGAAGAAGGATCTCGAAACGCGCATCGCAGCTTACGAGAAGTCGATCAAGGAAATCGAAGCGAAGGTCAAGACGCTCTGAAAAGCACGCATGCCAGCGGCGCTCGCTACCAGGCCGGGCAATCGTTGCCAGTCTGGTGAGGAGGGCAAGAGGATGTGCGATGGCCATGAGAACGAAAGGCGATTCTCATTCTCGCCAGGCCGCTTCATTGAAACTCGCGCAGGGATGTGCGGCTTCACGTCCCTCGCATCATGCGAAGTGTTGAAAAGGAGACAACATCATGGGAACTGTAAAGAACGTAATCAAGGAAGTTACGGGCGCATCCATCGGATGGGGAGTCATCATGATCGTGCTGGGATTGCTGGCAGTGATTCTTCCCTTTGCAACAGGCATTGCCGTGTCCGTCGTTGTTTCGTGGCTCATCGTGGTCACCGGTCTGGCATACGTGGTGTCCGCTTTTGCCGGCCGGAACGCAAGAGCATTCATTTGGCGCTTGTTGATTGGGCTTGTCTACGTCCTCGGCGGCGGCTATCTGGGACTCCACCCGAACCTCGCTCTGCTGTCATTCACCATCGTGATGGCGGTGATCTTCGCCATTGAGGGCGTGCTGGAGCTGGTCACGTTTTTTCAGTTCCGCGGCTTTCTGGGCTCAGGCTGGGTTCTCTTTGACGCCATCGTTACGTTGCTGTTGGCGGTCCTGGTTGGGCTGCCCTGGCCGTCCAGTTCGAATTGGGCCATTGGAGTGATCCTCGGAGTGAACCTGACCTTTACCGGCGCCACCGTGCTGATGTATTCAGCGGCGGCCCGCAAAGCTCTGGAGGAGATACGTTGACGATCGTGCATTTTTTCGTGCCCCTATTCGTGTTGCAACTCAGCCTTGTTCTCGCTGCAACGCTCACCGGCATGAATGTTCGGCGGACGGTGAAGGTTGCTGAACGCGATGCAACGGCTCCAACCGCCGGGCGGCGGGGGAGAGAACTCCGCCCGGCGACCCTGATGGACGAGCGACTGTTCGGGGCAAGCTCGCGCATCCGGGAGCGGAAAGTGGAGAACACTTTTTTGTGAAAGCTTCGCCAATAATCCGGTCCAGAGAGAAGCGTCATCCCTGGGCCGCGGTGGGAATCGATTTGGACTTTGTAAAGGGAGGAATCACCATGTCGGATGGAATGAATCTGGCGATCGTGCAAGTCAACTCGGAACTGGCCCATGAGTGGGGATGGTTCCTTGCATTTGGAATTGTGCTGGCATTGCTCGGCATAATCGCAGTTGTCCGGTCTTTTGCAGCCACGGTAGCCTCGATGTTCTTCTTCGGATGGCTGCTTCTGTGCGCCGGCGGCGTCGAGTTTATCGGTGCGTTTCTGGTTGGACACTGGACGGGCTTCTTTCTGCACCTCTTGGCCGCGATTCTCCTTACTGTTGCCGGTCTTGTGGTGCTGGTAAAGCCGGTGATCAGCGCCGAGGTCGCGACTCTCGTGATGTCGATGTTCTTCCTGATCGGCGGGCTATACCAGGTCGTTGCCTCTTTGGTGGCCGGGTTGCCTGGTTCGGGCTGGGAGGTCTTCGGCGGAGTCGTGGCATCGGTTATGGGGATTGTATTGCTGCTTGAATGGCCGATCTCCGGGCTTTGGGCGATCGGCCTGTTCATCGGAATCGATCTGATCTTCAGTGGCTGCGCGTGGGTCGCGCTGGCCCTTGCCGTTCGCAAGCTTTGAGCGGAACGCGGCGCAAGCTGGCGCATGGGTTACAATCTTCGCTAAATAGGACCGACGGAAGAGATCAAAGGGAGAATTCATCCATGCCGCTCAACGATGATGAAAGCCGTGGCCCGGCAGGCGGCCTGACTGCCCAGGAGGCCGAGGCACGGCTCACGCAATTCGGGCCAAATGAACCTGCAGCCACAACACATTATTCCCCTGTCGCCGATCTCCTGCACGTGTTCATGAATCCGTTGACCTTGATCCTGCTGATTGCCGCCGGCGCATCGGCATTTCTGGGCGATACGGTGGATGCGGGCATCATTGGCGCCATTGTTCTCCTTAGCGGAGTGATGGACTTCAGCCAGACCTATCGCTCCCAGCGGGCCGTCCAACGGCTGCACGATCAAGTGGCGCCCACGGCAACCGTCCAGCGCGACGGCGCGTGGCGAGAAGTCCGGCGGCGCGAAGTGGTGCCCGGAGATCTGGTCCGGCTCTCCGCAGGAGATATGGTTCCCGCGGACGCGCGCCTTCTGCAAGCGCGCGATCTTTATGTGCAACAGGCAGCGTTGACGGGCGAGTCGCTTCCCACCGCGAAGGAAGCAACCGCGGAGCCGGCCTCCACCAAAGCGGATGCGCCTAACATGGTCTTTCTGGGCACATCGGTGGTAAGTGGAACGGCAACCGCGGTGGTCGTCGCGACGGGTCCCCGCACGGCATTTGGCGACATCGCGGCCCGGCTATCCGCAAGACCGGAAGCGACCGCTTTCGACCGGGGTTTGCGGGATTTCAGCCGCCTCCTCGCGGCAACGGTCTTTTTTCTTGTGCTCTTTCTGATTGCCGTCGGAATCATACGCCACCGCGATCCGTTTCAATCCCTGCTGTTTGCCGTGGCGCTGGCTGTCGGCCTGACCCCGGAATTCCTGCCCATGATCACGACCGTGACGCTCTCCAAAGGCGCCATCGCCATGGCGCGCAAGAAGGTCATCGTCAAGCATCTCTCATCCATCCAGAACCTCGGCAGCCTAGATGTGCTTTGCAGCGATAAGACGGGAACGCTCACCGCGGGGACCATGTCCTTCGATCGCTCTCTCGATGCCTTTGGGAAACCCTTCAGCCGCGCGTTGGAACTGGGATTTCTCAACAGCAAATTCGAGACCGGCATTCGCAGCCCGCTCGACGACGTCATCTCACGTCAGACTCCGCAGAACACGGAGGGGTACACCAAGTGCGACGAGATTCCCTTCGACTTCGAGCGCAAGCGGCTCTCGGTCGTCGTGGAGCGGAACTCCCAGCGGACGCTCATCACCAAGGGCGCTCCGGAAGGGATTATCCCGCTGCTCTCCGCGTACGAGGCTGATGGCAAGGTTCAATCCATCGGCGAAGATGCCGTCAAAATCATCCGCCAGGCGAGTAGCGATCTGAATGCTCAAGGCTACCGCTCGTTGGCCGTGGCTTACGTCAATGTCCCCGCGCGCGCGGACTACTCGGTCGAGGATGAGCGCAACCTGATACTGGCCGGCTTCCTGACCTTTTCCGATCCGCCCTTGCCGGACGCCGCCCAGGTGCTTGATTCGCTCAAACACGATGGAGTGGAGGTCAAGGTCATCTCCGGCGACAACGACCTTGTCACCGCCCACATTTGCGCGCAGGTAGGACTGGACGCCGGACACATTGTGACAGGTGACGATCTCGTGAATATGACGGACCCCGCGCTGGCTCACGACGCCGAGGAGTCGAACGTCTTCGCGCGCATCTCCCCGGCGCAGAAGAACCGGATTCTCATGGCTCTCAAGCACAACGGCCACGCGGTCGGCTTCATGGGCGACGGCATCAACGATGCGCCTTCGCTGCACGCGGCCGATGTTGGCATTTCCGTATCCAGCGCAGCCGACGTGGCTCGCGATTCCGCCGACGTCATTCTCATCGAGCCTGGCCTTCGGGTCCTCCATGACGGCATCATCGAGGGGCGCAAAGCCTTTGGCAACGTGATGAAGTACATCCTGATGGGCACAAGTTCGAATTTCGGCAATGTATTCAGCATGGCCGGGGCTTCGCTCTTTCTGCCCTTCCTGCCCATGCTGCCCACGCAAATCCTGTTAAACAACTTCCTGTACGATCTGGCCCAACTCACGATTCCAACCGACAACGTCGATAACACCTACCTGATCAAGCCCCAGGTATGGGATATGCGCGTGATTCGCAATTTCATGGTGTTGATCGGACCCATCAGTTCCATCTTCGACTTTCTGACCTTCTATGTGCTGCTGCATTATTTCCGCGCGAGCGAGGCTCAGTTTCATACCGGGTGGTTCGTCGAGTCGCTGGCCACCCAGACGCTCGTCGTCTTCGTCATCCGCACATCGAAGAATCCACTGCGCAGCCGCCCCAGCGGCCCCTTGTTTACAACGTGCCTTGCGGTCGTGGCCGTCGGAATGTACCTGCCGTTCAGCCCCCTTGCAACCATGCTCGGATTCACTCCGCTGCCGCTCAGTTATTTCATTTTTGTAGCCGCCGCCGCCGCGGTCTATCTTCTGCTGGTTGAAGCCGGCAAACGGATCCTTCTCCATAGGGCGACCCTTAACAACGTACACAAACCTGCAAACCCACTGGTGGCCGCAGCCTAGATGGGTAGACGAGGTGGACTATGAACGAATCGGAAGCGTCACCGGGAAAACACGACCGCGAGGATGAGAAGAAGCGCCTGGAGCAAAACCGGCGCCGTTTTCATTTCGCCATTACGTACCTGATCGCCAGCCTGCTTGTCTTGTGGCTATTCCCGCTCTTGTTCGTGAATCAGGCGGCCCGTAACGCTGAAATTCCTTACAGCGAGTTCAAACAGAAACTGGCTGCTGGACAGGTTACAGACGCAACCGTCGGCGAAAGAAGCATCGTTGGCGAAATGAAGAACCCCGAGTCCGGCAAGTCTCCCGCGGTCGTCCCGTTCAATACCGTGTCAGCCCCTGCCGGCGACCCTCAACTGATTGAACAGTTACAAAACGCAAATGTAACTTACCACTTCGAGCGGCCAACGAACCCGTTGGGCGGAATCTTGCTTGGGAACATTTTGCCGCTCCTGCTCCTCGGCGCGTTTTGGTACATGGCCTACCGGGGAGCTGGGGCAGCGGCCGGTGGAATGGGCGGCGTTTTCGGGGTCGGCAAGAGCAAAGCGGTTGAGGTCAAGCCTGAGGATGTAACGGTCACCTACAAAGATGTGGGTGGGGCGGATGAGGCCATTGCCGAACTCCAGGAAATCATTCAGTTTCTCAAAAGCCCGGAGCAATTTGCTCAACTCGGCGGACATATCCCCAAGGGTGTTTTGCTTGTCGGGCCTCCGGGCACCGGCAAAACGCTTCTGGCCAAAGCGACGGCTGGCGAGGCCAAGGTCGCGTTCTTCGAGACCAGCGGCTCGGAGTTTGTCGAGATGTTCGTTGGGGTGGGCGCCGCGCGCGTGCGCGACCTGTTCGAGCAGGCGCGCAAGGCGGCTCCAGCCATCGTCTTCATTGACGAGATTGATGCCATTGGTCAGAGCCGTGGAGGCGTGGCGCGCATGGGCAGCAATGACGAGCGTGAGCAGACTCTCAACCAGCTGCTGGCCGAGATTGACGGTTTCAAGACCGACACCAGCGCGCCGGTAATTATCATGGCGGCCACCAACCGTCCCGAGGTGCTCGATCCGGCGCTTCAACGCGCGGGACGTTTCGATCGCCAGATCGCCATCGGCAATCCGGATCTCATCGGCCGACTGCAAATCCTGAAGATTCACAGTAAGAACGTGAAGCTGGCAGCGGATTTCGACCTGGATCGGGCCGCGCGGATCACAGCTGGTTTCAGCGGCGCTGACCTGGAGAACGCCATGAACGAGGCGGCATTACTCGCCGCGCGGCATAACGCCGCATCAGTCACGCTGGATGATTTCGAAGCTGCGATTGAGCGTGTCATTGCCGGCTCCGAGAAAAAGAGCCGGGTGATGAATGAGCAGGAACGAACTACGGTTGCTTACCATGAGGCTGGTCACGCGCTGGTAGCGGAACTGGTTCCGCATGGTGAACCGGTCAGCAAGATCAGCATCGTCCCGCACAGCCGCGGCGCCCTGGGCTACACGATGCAGATGCCGACCGAAGACCGCTACCTGCTCTCGATCGACGAACTGAAGGATCGGATCGCAGTGATGCTGGGCGGGCGGGCCGGCGAATTAGTGGAGTTCGGGATCATCAGCACCGGGGCCAGCGACGACATTCAGCGGGCAACTGAGTTGGCGCGCCGTATGGTCACGGAATTCGGCATGAGTGAGAAGCTCGGCTCGGTGCGCTACGCGGGTCAACAGCTGCAATACCTGGAGGGATCGGTCGAAGACAATAGCCAGATCAGTCCTGAAACTCGCCAGGTGATCGACGCGGAAGTCCAGCGTCTGGTGACCGAGCAGTACGTTCGCGCTCAGGCGCTGCTGAAGGACCACCACGCGGCCCACGATGCTCTGGCCCGGCAACTGCTGAAGCAGGAGACCGTAAGTGGGAGTGATGTGAAGAAAGCGCTGGAGAATAGTCCAGGATCTCCTGCCGATGCCGTGTAAGAGCCAGGGAGGCCGGCTTGATGCGAAGACTGTTCTCTGTTCTTTTCCTCCTGATCCCGATCGCTGTATCCGGTCCGCACAGCACCGCTCAGTCCAATCCGCGCCTGCAGACATTCTTCGAGCAGAGTATCGGCCTCACGCAGGATCAGATCGACGACATCAGGAGTGGAATCCCGGTTGTAAAGATTCTTCCCGCGCGTACACCGGCCGAGGTCTTTTTGTTTGGCGCGGTCTACATTCACGCCGCGCCTGAAAGCTATCTGAGACTCGCCCTGGATTTCGACCGCCTCCGCAAGCTTCCCAGTTACCCGGCTCTGGGAGTGTTCCAGCAACCGCCGCAGCTCGCGGATTTGAACGGCTTTTCGTTGGACGGCGACGACCTCCACGCCTTGCGGAGATGCCGTCCGGGCGACTGCATGCTGCAATTGCCCGGCAGCACGATTGAGGAGCTTCAGCGGTCCATCGATTGGTCTGCTCCTGACGCAACCCAACGGATCGACCAGTTTCTTCAGGGCAAGGCGCTGCATCTTCTCCAGGCCTACCAGCGCGAAGGCAATCATGCACTGGGTGTTTATAACGATAAGCCCAGCCCGGCTTACGTGGCCCAGCAGTTTGCCTACATGCTCAGTTATTCCAAAGCGTTGCCGGCTCAACTGCCGGACTTCTACAGTTACCTTCTCGCCTATCCCGATGCGAGGCCCGCAGATGTGGAAGACCGCTTCTATTGGGCGGAAGTGAAATTCGGATTGAAGTCAACTCTGCGTATAATCCATCTGGCGATCATGCGCGGAGCCCCTGCGGACGATCTGGCCTATGCCATCGCAGAAAAGCAACTCTATTCGAGCCATTACTTTGATACCGCGCTGGACCTCTCCTTCTGCGTCCGCGGCCGTGAAAACTCCGGCCGTCCGGGCTTTTATCTGATCATGGCCATGGGTACCGAACAATCTAGCTTGGTTGGATTCAAGGGAGAGATTATTCGAAGGTTCGCGGTGGGCCGGTCGGTTTCCGATCTCCAGGCCTTGCTCACAAACCTGAGGAACGAGCTGGAAGCGGAGCGTAGACCTTAAGGCAAACGGCAACTGAAGCGATCCGCGACACTGGAAGCGGACAGTCGAGGCTCCCTTCAGCGAGTTGAAAGGCATGCGGTGAGAAGATGTCGACGACGAATAAGAAGACGGTATCCCTGGTTCTCGGAAGCGGCGGCGCTCGAGGTTTGGCGCACATTGGCGTTATTCATTGGCTCGAAGAAAATGATTTCGAGATCAAGTCGATAGTCGGCTGCTCCATCGGCGCAGTCATCGGGGGCATATACGCTACCGGAAAACTGGATGTGTATGAGCAATGGGTGCGTTGCTTGACCAAAGTCGACATCGTCACGCTGCTCGATCTTTCGTGGGAGAAGAGCGGACTGGTGAGAGGTGAGAAACTCGTCAACACCCTGAGAGGCCTGGTGGGGTAGAAATTGATCGAAGACCTCCCCATTTCATTTACGGCCGTCGCCACCGACCTGCGAGGCCAGAAGGAGGTTTGGATACGGTCGGGCAGTCTCTTCGATGCCATGCGCGCCTCTTTCGCTATACCTCTCTTCTTCACTCCGTTCAAGTACAAGGGAATCGATCTTGTCGATGGCGGAGTTCTGAACCCCGTGCCCATCGCGCCGGCGTTTGGCGATGAAACCGACATGACCATCGCCGTGGATCTGAACGGGCCCGCTGAGAGCCCGATAGGGCCGGTTGAAGTGAGCGCCACCCCGGAGTCCCCTGCGTCCCCGATCCGTGAGAAGATCAATCGCTTCATCGGTCGCCTCCAACCATCCACGGCAAGCACCGGCGGTCGGGATTGGGGAGCGTACGAAATCGCCGCTCAGGGGTTCGAAGCTATGCAGAGCACCATAGCCCGCCTGAAGCTGGCCGCCTATCCACCGGACACGGTCATAGAAATCCCCAGAAACTCGTGTAAGACGTTGGAGTTCGACCGGGCAGCCGAGATGATCGCATTGGGATACAGAAAGGCCAAGATGTGCGACCTCACGACTTCGGCTGGCAGGCGCTAGCAGGCGATGGCAGACAACTCGAAGCGGACAGTCGAGGCGTCCTTCGGCGCGTATTGCGCAGTGCTCCTGTTCCGGCATCTGCTGCGCTGAGTCATGGCTCCATGTCCCCTTGCCAGGCGATTCGACGCGGATCTTCGAACAAGCGCGCGGTGACAGCCCCGAAGATGAAGCCGCCGATGTGCGCCATATAAGCCACGCCTCCCGACTGCACATCTGCCACTGTGCCGGCATCGAAGATCTGGCTAAGAAACCAGAAACCGATCAAAAGCGCGGCTGGGATAAACGTGATCCGCACAAACGCAAAGATGATCAAAATCGAGCGAATCCGGTCGCGGGGATAAGTGACGATAAACGCTCCCATGACCGCGGCAATGGCTCCGCTGGCGCCCAGGTTCGGGAGCGTGGAATGGGGGTCGACTGCAACCTGTGAGATCATCGCCACAATCCCGCCGGCAAAGTAGAAAACGAGATACCGCCATCGGCCCATGGCGTCTTCGATCTCCGAGCCAAATGCCCACAGGAAGATCATGTTGCCGATGATGTGCGACCAGCTGCCGTGCAGGAACATCGAGGTGATCAACGTAATCCATTGATGGCCGGACCAAACCTGGGAGGGAATCGCGGACCACGCATTGACAAAGGCGTCGCCGCCCGCCAACTCCATCACGAAGACCAGGCCGTTCACGACGATGATCAGGGCCGTGACGATAGGAATGCGCGCAGGGCGCCGCGATGCATCGCCTAAAGGGATCAACCCTCCCATTCCGTCTTCCCCCATTCGTTCGGACAAAAACCGGTTTCCAGCGTGGAACTGTTCCCTAATGGACGCCGAACACGCTGCAAGGAACATTCTGCGCAATTGTGTACACCGTGCTCCACAGGCGGGACACGCGATCATGGCGGCGATGCAATCCGATGACGAGCAGATCGACCTTGTGCTCGCATGCGAAGCTGACGATGGCATCCACCGTTTCTCCATCCACCAGATGAGTGATAAGTTCGACACCCTCGCGCAGTGCAGCCGCTCGCGCGGTGGCTTGCAATTGCTCATAGAATTTTTGCCGATCGTCTTCGAGGATGACGGCGATGGAGGCATCCGCGCTGGCTGCGAATGCTGTGTAGGCTGGGAGCTTCTCCATCACGGTAACGGTTTGAAGCCCTACACCCAGAGCTTTCGCAAGATGAATCGCAGCGGTCAAGGCGCGGCGGGCCTCCAGAGATTCGTCATAGGCTACGGCAATGTTTCTAAACATCTTCCCCCGCTATCTGCCGGCGAAGCCCGGCCCGCGCTATCGCCGCATTCCTGTTACACACTGATGTACCTTCGCGTCTTTCATGGACTCTCCACTGAAACTCTGAGCCTGATGCAGGACAGCCCCATTGCATTCCTCGCCCGAGAGTGGTTCAAAAATGACTAAAACCCTCCCGATGGTGGCGCCTGGGCTGGGCTGCCCGGTACCTTGGACCAGAGGAATTGTCAGTGTAGCGCAGCAGCGTCGCTCAGCCCCAGTTCTTCCACACCAAGCCCCCAGATCGTCATCGGTTGGTTCAGGTTCCAGTCGGCGAGGTCGCTTGGTGCCCTCTCTCCCAACAATAGATGAGGACGGCTCTCATTGTATCGCCATCGCGGGGGCTCTATGAGCCGTTTGGCTTCGTGAAGATCGGCAAACCAATGTACATCCATGTACTCGGCCCGGAAGGTCCTGAATTACCCAGCGAATAATGGAGCAAAGGGGATAGGGCAAAGTTGGTACGAAGTCGCTGGACAATCCAAATCCAATCGATCAAGTGCGGAGGGCGATTTCCAAAGGCGAAGCGGCAACTGTAGTCGAAATCGTAGCGATCAAAGCACTCCGGAACAGTTCAGAACCACAGCGTTCAACTATATGGCCGCAACGCATTCATTCTAAACCGGTTAATTCCAAGCAATTTCAACAGCTTTCAACAAATGCCGAAAACTGGTTCGGGACCAGGGGGTCGGAGGTTCAAATCCTCTCTCCCCGACCAATATTTTCAATAGTTTGCGGACGAACCGCCTAGCCCCCCTGGTATTAGCCCAGGTACCCTGGTGAGGGAAAGTGCGTCAATATTGGGTTGCTCGCTGAGTCTCGGATGCGGGACCATCCACATAAACATTTACAGTCGAAAGAGATGATCCAGTCTTACACGCAGACAGCCGGGCTAATTCCGCTACCCATCTGTTTGATGTAACAGCAGATCGGTATGTTGGCGAAGGACACCTTAAGTTCTAGGTTTGTGACCGGCAGCAACAACACGAAAACATTAACAGTTGATGCGGGGACTGAAGTCCCGCCTGGTCGCTCAAGCGAGTTCCTGGAAATGTTCAGTGGCCGCCTGCGCGCAGGTCCACCTTACCGCGGAATTTGCCGTACACAAAGACGATGTAGCCGATGGCCAGCAGCATTCCGAAGCTCCACCAGGCCACTCCCTCTTTGGTAATTTGCCTCAACCGGAATCCACGCGGCGGCCAGCCGGTCTTTGACACTACGCAGTTCACCACGCCTGCGCTGGGAACCATGGGCAATGCGCGCCGGAGCTTCTTCTCCGGCCCCGGCATGGAGAACCTGAACGACACGCTCTCCCGCTCCATCCTCGTCGAAGGTAGCCGCGCGCTCGAGTTCCGCGCCGAGGCTTTCAATCTGGTAAACCATGCACAGTTCTTCGCAGCCGCAGCGGTCGAGAGCAACATTTCCAGCGGCAGCTTCGGCCAGGCGGTCAGCGCCATGCCGCTGCGCCTGATGTAACTGGCGTTGCGCTATCGATTATGATTGGGTGCTACAAGAAATGATTTGGATTTCAGACTGTGACTGAAACGTCTATTTCTTCTAGTTGGAATGCGGCAGAGGATTCTCGTAGAGACCAGCCGGCAATCAGTAAACTGGGCGCGGGCAGCGGCTCGGCGTTGCCAAGGGCGGCGAGGGTTGTGGCTTGGATCTGCTGATCCGGCTGGGCGGCGCGCGAGACGACGGCGCAGGGGAAGTCGGGAGGAAGTCCTTCGTCGAGCCATTGCTGGGCTAGCAAGTTCAAGTCGCGGCCAGGCATATAGACAATGCGGGTCGCATCTTCCAGCACCGGCAGCGGGGCGCAATTGTGAGACTGCGCGTGATGGCCAGTAGAGAAGATCACGCTCGATGTACTGTTGCGGCTCGTCGGCGAACATTGCAAGGCAGCGGCCGCAGCAAAGGCAGAAGTGATGCCGGGAACAATCTCGAATGAAACGCCCGCTTCGGTAAGCGCCGTAATCTCCTCGGCGGCGCGGCCAAAGATAAGCGGATCGCCGCTTTTGAGTCGAATCACGTTGCGCTGAGCACGGGCGCTCTCCACCATCAGCGCGTTGATCTGCTCCTGCGTGATGCTCTTCACGCCGCAGCGCTTGCCCACGTTTACGATCTCGGCGGCGGGCGGCGCAAGGCGAATTATCGCTTGCGGAACCAAGTCGTCGTGAAGGATGAGATCCGCTGATTGAATGAGGCGCAGCGCCTTGACGGTCAGCAGCTCAGGATCACCCGGACCGGCTCCAATCAGATAGACATTTCCGTTTGATCGGCTGGCTGGCCGGTCGAGCGGCGCGAGGGCCAATTGACGCGAGGGACAGGACGCCGCTTCGCACACCGGACGCTGCGCCAGTTGATGCAGGAGCAGTCTGCGGGCCTTGCCGCGGGGATAGGTTTCGAGAACTTCACGGCGGAGCTGGCCCAGATTTTTTAGCCAGCGGCCAAGGTCTTCAGGCAGTTGCTCGTCGATCTTACGGCGCAACCGCTGCGCGAAGGCAGGACTCTCACCCGCCGTTGAGATGGCGATCTGCAACGCGCCGCGTCTGACCACCGAACCGAAATAGAAGTCACAGTGCGGAGGATCATCCACGCTGTTGGCCAGAATGCCGCGCTCGACGGCTCCCCGGTAAACGGCGGCGTTGACCTCGGCGGAATCGGTGGCGGCGATGACCAGGAAGTTGCCGTCAAGGTCGGAGAGCTCGAAGCGGCGATCGATCCATTCGAGTTTGCCTTCAGCAGCCAGTTGCCGGATTTCAGGGCGCGCATCGGGGGCGATGACGCGGAGGCGGAGACCTGTCATGAGCAGGCTGCCGATCTTGTCGAGCGCAACAGCTCCCGCGCCGACCACCAGGCAGCGTCGGCCGTCGAGTTTAAGAAAGACCGGCAACAGGCTCATAGCTTGATCCTCAATCGGCCACTCCGTGGGGCACGCGGCCGGTGGGCAGATCGCGCTCAACGGCCGCCACTGCTTCTCCGGCGAGGCAGGCGCGCAGTTCGTCGTTGCTGTGGCGCGCAAACCAGGCGCGCAGGCTCTCCTCCGGCAGACGGCCAGCGAGATAGTGGCGCAGCAGGCGCTCGATCGCTTCCGGCACCAGCGAGGCGGAGCAGCGATAACCCACAGGGCGGGCGATTGCGGCGTGCTGGCCCACCGCTCCGCCGAGGCAGAAATAATAGGCGTCGATGAGCTTGCCCTCGTGCTTGATTTTCTTGCCCTCGATGCCGATGTCCGCAATCCAATGCTGGCCACAACTGTTGGGGCAGCCGGTGACGTGCAGCTTGAGCTGCTGGTCGAACTCTGGCAGCCGCTCTTCGAGTTCGTCCACCAGCCAGCGGGTAAAGCCCTTGGTCTCCGTGATGGCCAGCTTGCAGAACTCCGTGCCAGTGCAGGAGACGGCGCCGCGCCAGAAGAACGAGCCATCGACCTGGAGGCCGATCTGGCCGAGTTCGCGGGCGAGTTCCGCCGTTTTGCTGTTGGGTATATCGATGAACAGGAGGTTCTGCGAGACGGTGGCGCGGAGCGCGCCGCTGCCGAAGCGCTCGGCCAGTTCGGCTGCTGCTTCCAACTGCTCGCCGGTCAGGCGGCCGCGGAGGACGGAGGCGCCGACGTAGCTCAAGCCCGGCTGGCGCTGCGGATGGATTCCGGCGTGGTCGCGGAGGATTTCATCGGGTACTTGTTCCGGCACTCCGGGCAGCAACTTGAAATCGAGGCGCGACTGAAGTTCAGCCAGGAAGCTCTCTGCCGTCCAACCTTCCTTCATAAACAGATACTTCAGCCGGGCGCGGTCGCGGCTCTCGCGTAGGCTCTGCTGGTCGCGGAAGATCTCGGTGACGGCGCGCGCCACACGGACGGCCTGGTCCGGGAAAATGAAGGCGTCAAGGCGAACGGCGAGGTGCGGTTCGTTGGATAAACCTCCTCCCACCCGGAGCGAGAAGCCGACTTGGCCGCCGTGTTTCACCGCGGTGAGCGCGATATCGTTGATTTCCGGATAAGAGCACCAGGAGGGGCAGCCGGTGGCGGAGATTTTGAATTTGCGCGGCAGGTTGTAGAACTCCGGGTTTGCCTTGAGCAGTTGCGAAATCCCGGCGGCGAGCGGAGAGGCGTCGATCAACTCATCGGCGGCCACGCCTGCCAACGGGCAGCCGGTCACGTTGCGCACCACATCGCCGCAGGCGCCTTTGGGCGAGAGTCCAATGGTGTCGAGCGCATCCACAATTTCGGGTAGCGATTCGATGGTGAGCCAGTGAAGCTGAATGTTCTGGCGGACGGTGATGTCGGCGAGGTTGCGTGCGTACTTCCGCGCCAGGCCGCCGATGACGCGAAGCTGGGCGGCGGAGAGAATGCCGGTGGGGATGCCGATGCGCATCATGAAGTAATCGGAAGCCAGGCCTTCGCCGCCTTTGCCGCCGGTGACGCCCGCGCCGTCACCCTGGGTGTAGACGCCCCACCATTTGAAATAAGTGGCAGCCCACTCGGGGACCACGCTCGCGCGGCCCTGGCGGGCAAAGGCGCGCACCTCGTCGAACGCCTCCCACGGGTTCTTCTCGCGTTTGAGGCGTTCCGCGCGTTGGGCCTTGGTCTCTTTTTCCGGAACAACTTGAGCCATTTTCCCTCTTTCAAAGAAACAGAAAACCCGCGACAGCTATGGCTGTATCGCGGGCATTTGGAAACCGTGGTTTTCGATCTGAATTTTAGACCCAGGTCACCTGTGCGCGCGAAGCGGCGTACAGCAGCGACAACAGGGCTGACCTTGCATAAAGAAATAGTATGGGCGGGCCATGCAAAAGTCAAGTTGGCCACGCCACCTCTTGCACTTCAAATTGTCCTATGTTACTTTCAATTCGTGATCGTTGCATCCAGCCAAACTCCGACCTGTTGTTGCGCCTCCCCGGCGAACGCGGTCTGTTGTTGTCCGCGCTGGATTTCGCAATGATTCGATATCGGCCATCCCTCCGATAGAAGAACCCCACCCACCCGACTGCTCTCTGGAGCTTCGGAATTTGACCCTCTTTCTGCACATGCCCGGATTGTCTGAGCGCGCTTGTCCCCTCAAGCTCGGCGCCGCGATCTGTTGTTGTTGCCGCTGATTCCGCCGCCCACCGCCCCTGATCTCACACATTCATCGTGACCCATTCTTTAGGAGCCCAGTCATGCGACTTCCCCATCTCTCCGCTCATTTACGCCTTTTCCTGATTCTCATCACATCGCTCGCGGCCGGCCTGCCCTTGACCGCGCAGGACGACATCACCACGCGAAACGCGACGTCCGGGTACAATGGCGCATTTATCACCGGGCCGGCCTCGAACCCGTTGAGCTTCGTGAACGGCGCGGCCTGGCGCACTACCGGCAACCCGGCGCCCTACGACTTTCACGACTTTGCCCCGGCCACCGATCTTGACGCAAAGCTGCCCCATTGGGTCGATGTGCAGGCCGAGGAGCGGTTCCGGTACGAGGCGTACGACAATTCAAACTTCAAAACGGGCGCCAATGACTCCTACCTGTTGAACCGCTTCCGGTTCCAGGTGGATATGCATACGCTCAGTTGGTTCCGGATTACGGCGCAGGTGCAGGACGCCCGTGCGGGCTTCCAAAACCCGCCGATCGGCCCGCCAAACACGGTTCGCTGGGATCTCAAGAAGGCTTACGTCGAGATCGGCGCGCCCGACAAGCACTGGTTCAGCCTGCGCGTGGGACTGCAGCTCATCAACTACAACAACACCATCATCGCCAACTCTGAGTGGCGCAACCAGGCCCGTTCCTACGATGCGGCGGTGCTGAACCTGAATGCGAAGCGCGAGCACTTGGGCATCTTCGCCGCCTCGGCTGTGGTGCCGCAGGCCTATGGCGTGAGCCCGCATCAGGAAGGAAACAACATCTACGGAGCCTATGGCCGCATTGATGATTTTCTTGTGCCGCACTCGAACCTTGAGCCGTTCTTCCTCTGGCGGGTGCAGCCGGCAGAGGTCGTCGAGCCGGCCGCCGCCAAGACCACCGGCAAGGAGAACGAGAAGGCTTTTGGCGTACGCTTCAAGGCACAATCCCACAAGGCGCTCGATTACGAGGGCGAGGTGATCTACGAAGGCGGTGCAGTGGGAACGCAAAGCATCGGCGCCTGGGCGGGGCAGGTAGGCGCGGCGTACCAGTTCCTCAATGCAGTTGCCAAGCCGCGCGTCTTTACCCAGTACGACTACGCATCGGGCAACAGCGACCCGGCGACGAACGCAAAGCACTCCACCTTCGACACGATCTACCCGACAGCCCACGACCGCTTGGGAATCACAGACCTGTTCGGCTGGCAGAACATTGAGTCGGTGCGCGCGGGAGCCACCGTTGAGCCCCACCGGCGGCTCACCCTCACGGTGCAGGGGCTGGACGACTGGGCTGCTTCGGCGCTGGACTCGATTTACAACACCTCGGGCAGTTCGATCGTGTTTAACAAGACCGACCACGGCCGCCATCTGGGCGCGGAAATCGATGGCTACTCCTGGTATGAACTCAATAAGCACTTCAACGTGGGCGGCGGCATTGGCTACTTCGGCGGCGGCCAGTTCCTGACGAATGTGACAACCAGCCACTCGTACACGTACTACTACTTTGCGCTGAACTTCAAAGACAACGGAAAGAAGTAGCCAACGCCGTACTGGAACTCCGGGACAAGGCTGGTGTGATGGACCATCGCGCAGTTCGCATCCAGCTTTGTCCTCTTTGCATCGATTTTGGGCCGCTACCCCAGCGACTTTGGCCAAATGCCCATCGGCTCCGGCCGCGCGCTCTGGGAAACGCATCTCCGCTTACGCAGAAAATCGACGGCGGCGGCGCTTTCACCCACGGCAGGCGTAATGACCGCAACGGCTACCACCTAGCGGCAGCTCCAGTTCGCCTTGAAATCTCTCTTCTAGAGCGGACATCGAGCGAAGAAAAACTGGCGGGGCGGCCTGGATTGTGCCCGCCCCGTTCTTTTGTTACTATAAACACACACATGGTAGGTGCCTCCCTAAGCCGCTCTTGTTGTTGCCTGTCGAACATCTTCGACGGGTATACCTCCTAGTCTCTGATCTCCCCGTACAACCGATTCAGAGGACATACCCGTAGCTGAAAAGCCGGGTTTGTCTTCCCCTATGCCGGCCTTCAGCCTCCAATTCCGAAGTGAGGTCACATGCCGGTCGCCGAAAGCGCAACACGCACACAATCGCCGCGAGTGAGTCACCCCACTCCGCGGCGCCTCAGCCATCTGCGCCTTCTCGAAGCGGAAAGCATCCACATCCTGCGCGAAGTCGCCTCCGAGTTCGAGCGCCCGGTGATGCTGTATTCGATCGGCAAGGATTCCTCGGTGATGTTGCGGCTGGCGCAGAAGGCCTTCTACCCCGGCCCGATTCCTTTCCCCTTGATGCATATCGACACCGGATTCAAATTCGCCGAGATGCTCACCTTCCGCGATGCGACGGCTCGCTCAGTTGGGGCGGAGCTGATCGTGTGGCGCAATGAAGGCGCCATTGCCGCGGGGACGAATCCGATTGCGCTGGACACCAAGCGCTGCTGCGGACTCCTAAAGACGCAGGCGCTGCTCGACGCCCTCAGGCACTACAACTTCGACGCGGCCTTTGGCGGCGCTCGCCGCGATGAAGAGAAATCGCGCGCCAAGGAGCGTATCTACTCCTTCCGCGACAGCGCCGGCCAGTGGGACCCGAAGAACCAGCGCCCCGAACTGTGGAATCTGTACAACGCGCGCATTCATCCCGGCGAAAGCATTCGCGTCTTCCCGCTCTCCAACTGGACCGAGATGGACGTCTGGCAATACATCCACGAGGAAAACATTCCGGTCGTGGATCTCTACTTTGCCAAGGAGCGCCCGATGTACGTGCGCGGCGATGTGTTGCTCCCCATCGAGCAGAATTTTGTTGCGCGTCTCGGCGAGCAGCCGCAAATGGTCAAGTCGCGGCTACGTTCGCTTGGTTGCAGTCCATGCACCGGGGCCATCCGCTCGGACGCGGATACCATTCCCGCCATCATTGCGGAGCTGGTCTCTTTTCGCTCGTCGGAGCGCGCCAATCGCGTCATCGACCACGACCAGGAAGGCTCGATGGAGATCAAGAAGCGGGAGGGATATTTCTAGATGCCTACTCTTACCGCTCCCGGTTTTTCCATCGATGGATTCCTGCGACAGGAACGCGAAAAGGATCTGCTGCGCTTTTCGACGGCAGGCAGTGTGGACGACGGAAAGTCCACGCTCATCGGACGTCTGCTCTATGACACGCAGTCGGTCTACGAAGATCAGGTGCGCTCCATCGAAGGCAAGGGAACAACCGCTCCCGGACAGATCGATTTCGCATTACTGACCGATGGCCTGCGCGCGGAGCGCGAACAGGGCATCACGATCGATGTGGCCTATCGCTACTTCTCCACGGCGCGGCGCAAGTTCATCATCGCGGATACGCCCGGCCATGAGCAGTACACGCGCAATATGGCTACGGGAGCTTCGACGGCTGATGCGGCCGTGGTGCTGATCGACGCTAGCAAGGGCGTGCTCTTGCAGTCGCGCCGCCATGCCTACATCGCATCGCTGCTGCGCGTGCGGCACGTTTTGGTTGCCGTGAACAAGATGGATCTCATCGGCTACGATGAAGCAGCCTTCCGCGCCATCGAATCCGATTTCAGTTCCATCCTCGATCAGATCGCGGCCGATACCGGCAGTCCGGTCGAGTCTATCTTTGTCCCGGTCAGCGCGCTCGCCGGGGACAACATCGTTCATCGTTCAAAAGCAATGCCGTGGTACAGCGGACCATCCCTGCTAGAGTTGCTTGAGTCGCTGCCATCGTCGCTTGACACGCGCGCCGAACCGTTTCGCTTTCCGGTACAGCGGGTTCTTCGGCCCGACCGGACGTTCCGCGGCTTCGCCGGCCAAATTGCCTCTGGAACAGTTCGCCCTGGAGACAGAGTGACCGTGCTTCCTTCCGGCAGAAGCGCGGAGGTCGTACGCATCGTCACCTACGATGGCGATCTTGCCGAGGCGCATGCGCCACTCTCCGTTACGCTGGTGCTGAACCGGGAACTCGACATCAGCCGCGGCGACCTGATCGTCTCCGCTCATGCGCAGGCAACTGTTGCCAAGAGCGTCAAGGCCGCATTGGTCTGGATGGATCGGCGTCCGCTCGAACTCCATCGCCGCTATCTGCTCAAGCATACGAGCCAGACGGCGCCCGCGTTTCTTTCATCGATCGAGCACCGCACCAACATCGGCACTCTGACGCACGAACCCGCCGAGACGCTGGAGATGAACGGCATCGGCGTGGTGACCCTGAATCTACTGCGGCCGATCGCGCTCGACCTTTACGGAGAAAATCGCGGCACCGGCGCTTTTATCCTGATTGACGCCGAAACCAACAGCACGGCCGCGGCGGGCATGATTACCGCTGCGTCCAGCTATGAAACAGAGGGCGGCCACATCCATGCGGGCGCATGGGGACCGGTAACCGCCGGCGAAAGGGCCGCGCGCTGGGGGCACCGCGGCGGCGTTCTCGAACTGAGCGGACCCGCGGAGCTGATTGACGCGATCGAGCGTTCTCTGTTCGCAGCCGGGGCCGTATCCAATCGCATCGAAGCCGACCATGACGCCTTTCTCCTTCATCCCAGCCTACTGGAAATCGTCACCGGATTGCAAATTCAATCCGACCAGCTTGCGCTCGTTGTTCGCGAAAACGATAGCGGCACGCTCATGGCTCGCGCAGAAGACCGGCAACTCACTCTCGACGCCAACGATCCACTCAGGGCGATCTCCGCCGTCCATCAGTTGTTGCACAGCACAGGCATCTTTATCTCTTTTGAAAAGGCGGATTTGTGATGAGCGCAGTGGAAATCCATGTTCAGGTGAATGCCAAGCTGGACCAGGTGCGCGCCATCCTTGCGCGCGAAATCACAGGCCAGCCGGATGTGTGCCTGACTTGCAGCTTTCAAGCTGAAGACGTATTGCTCGCCAAACTGGCTATCGAGTTCGATGCGAAGATTCCCATTCTCTTTCTCGATACCGGCTATCACTTTGCCGAGACCTATGCCTATCGCGACCGCATCAGTAGCGAGTGGCATTTGAATCTCATCAACCTGCTGCCGGCGCATACCGTAGCCGAGCAGGAGGCCGAGCACGGCCTGCTCTATCAATCCGCGCCGGATCAGTGCTGCAAGCTGCGCAAGGTTGAACCGCTCTTCAAGACGGTCGCGGAGTACCGCGTGTGGATCACGGGCTTGCGCAGGGAACAGGCAAAAAGCCGCGCTGCTCTCGAGGAGTCGGCACTCTTCACTCTTCCCGGCGGCAAGCAGGTGCTCAAGCTCGCGCCTCTCGCTGCCTGGACGACACGCGATGTCTGGTATGCCTGCGAAGTTTTATCGATTCCTCTGCTGCCGCTCTACGAGCACGGCTATTCCTCCATCGGTTGCGAACCCTGTACGACGCTTCCGCTGGATCCCAACGATCCGCGCTCCGGCCGTTGGGCAGGTCGCAAGGTTGAATGCGGAATTCACATCGAGGCAACGCCGTCGCAATAAAACGGACGCGCCGGAATTGAGGAAACGAAAATGCAATATCTCATTGGATTCATCATCGCTCTGTTTATTGCGTTCACTGGAGTTGGCGCTGGCACCGTCACCGTGCCGGTGCTGGTTTTGTTTCTTGGAGTGCCGGCGCCGGTTGCCGTCGGCATCGGCTTGATGTTCGCCTCGGTGGTCAAATTGATTCTGGTGCCGGCGCAAATCCTTCGCCGCAACGTGGCTTGGCGGACGCTGGGGTTCATGCTTCTGGGTGGCGTGCCCGGCGTGATCGTCGGGTCGCTGTTCCTGAAGCATCTGGTGAACGCCGGTTCGCAGAACCTGCTCAGCGCGATTCTTGGATTGATTCTGGTGAGTACTGCGAGATGGCAGATCTTCTTTTCCTTCCGTCCGATGAGGGAGAATCCGGACGCTCGGGATCGCAGCTCCTTGCTTTCATGGCTGATGCTCCCGGTAGGAGCCGAGGTCGGCTTTTCCTCCGCAGGAGCCGGCGCTCTGGGCTCGGCGGCGCTGCTCAGCCTCACTGCTTTGGAGCCCGCGCAAGTGGTCGGTACTGATATCGCCTTTGGCTTTATCGTCTCGCTCATTGGTACCGGCGCGCATTGGTTCTCGCACGCCTCCAACCCGGAGTTGCTAATGCACCTGATGATTGGCGGAGTCGCCGGAGCCATCGCCGGAACCATTTTCAGCACCCGCGTTCCGCGCCGTCAGTTGCGCTTTGCCCTCTGGGTTTGGCTGCTCGTCCTTGGCGGCCAACTCCTCTTCAACAGCTATGAGGCATGGGCAACCCCCCGCAAGCTGACAGTTAGCCAGTCTCAACCATTTCATCGAAGCTAGAAAAAAGGGGCTTCGTTGACGCCGTTTCCAAGAGAGAATGACATCGCAGCGCGCCTGAATCGATAGAAACTGAAAGCAGTGTCAAGCTGCGGAGCTAGCCCCAGCGATGATGCCAAGGTATTCGCGGCATTGCAGTCGAAATCGTAGCGGTCAAAGCATCCTGGAGCAATTCAGAACTACAACTTTCAACAAGATGGCCGCAACGCATTTATTCTAAAAACGTTATTTTCAATAAATTTCAACAGATTTCAATGACTCGCTGAATCCGGTTCAGGACCAGGGGGTCGGAGGTTCAAATCCTCTCTCCCCGACCAATAAAATCAATAACTTATAAAATGCGCCTTGTTGAATCCTGTTGGTTCTCGATGCTTTCACAGCTACAAATTCGTCTACAGTGCTAAAGAGACGACTCTTCAAAACGCACAGAGGCCATTGAATTCAATAGCCTAGAGCTGCCAAGGCGCATTACCAAGCACCTGGGTTTGCACCAGATGGTCTGCTTTCAAACATTGTCGAACTGGAGGAAAGAAAGACCTTGGACATTCGCCACTGGCATTACCCGGAGCTGATGGGTCAGGCAGGATCATCGACGATCTTGCTGAAGCCGAGACCTGCCGAGGACTAACTTTCAGCGTGGTTCAAAATACCTGGGGCCGATCACGCTCTCTTGCGGGCTGAGCGGCGGATTGTGGAAGCTCTTCTTGGTGCTATTCCCATCCACTCGGCAAAGGGCCTTACTCCTGGACGAACCGGGATGTCCTCGAAGAAACCGAAAACTTAACAAACCTGATTTCTTGTCCAAACTAACGGGACCAGCTCAACTAGGCGCCCACAAGTTCCTGTGCGTGGACGGGGACTGAAGTGAGGCATTGGACGCTGGTCCCGTCTTTGCCTAAGGTGTTTTCCACCACGCAGTAATCGAAACCGGTCAGGATGACATCGTTCCAATGATCTCCAATTCCGCGCAGGGCTACGTCCAGCATCGTCACAATTCGCTGCCCTAGGTTCCAATGACTGTCCAGTGTAATGGCGCCGAAGAACTCCTGGCATTCCGTATAGCCGGAGTTATGGGTGCCGGTGTAGGGCTTAAGCGAGGCCAGATCGACAGGCTTGCCCACACGAGCCGAGACCTCGGCCGCGCGTCCGGCGAAGTAGTCCACGAGAGCCTGCTCTTGCAGGCGGGCAGGCAGGCCCTCGGCCGCCACCTTGCGATAGGCGACTTCGCCGACACGATAGCCCTGTTCGACCAGATCCATCCAGAAGCACTGGTCCTCCGTCACGCGGGAAGGATGGTCAACAGCCACGACGGAGCGGCGGATGCAAGCCGTAAGGCCGTCGCGCTGCGGAGCGACGCCGAGGTGAACCCAGTCGCACTCGCGGATCGGCCGATTCAATGCAGGGCCGATCAAAGTCCGGTTGGCCTCGTTGGCGCCGACCATGATCCTGAACCCGTCGGCCTCGGAGCCTAACATGCGGCCCACCCAGGCTCCCCAGGCGGCGACTTCGGTCTCCAGCCTGCCCGGGCGCAAGACGGCCAGCATGGCGCGCATCATGCAATCGGCGATGACGGCCGCATCGGCGATCAACCGCATCTCGATCGCGCTCTTTTCGTATTTGATTTGCTGATAAAGCTCCTGTGCATCGACAACACCGTCAGGGCCGAAGAGGTTCTCTAGGTATTGGACGATTGCCGCGGGGATCACCTGGCGAGGCGTCAAGAGCGCAATGTGGTCGATCGAACAGCCGGCGGCGCTTTCGATGACGTCCTCCAGCCGCTCGGCTCGGATGGGGTATTTTTCGTCGGCCAGTTGCAGAATCTCCACCTTGTGAACTACCGCTCCAGCGCGGCAGGCCAACTGCTCGGCCACGTAGCCGCCTTCGAGTCCCGCCGCAACGTGAAAGCCATTCTTACCGATCACGCCGGCTACCTGCTCGATGGAAAGATTGGTGTTGCCGCCCAGGTAAGGGACGTCGCCACGATAGTGTTCGTCGGAGAAGACGAATCCGGCAGAATGTCCCGCCTGCTGGAGGGCCGCATTCACGCGGGCCACGCGCTCTGCAAATTCTTCCCGCGGCGCCAGATATTCGCGATCGATCGATGGAGCACTGGCGAGAATCCTTGTAACAGATTGCAGGTCGCGGAGATGATCGGCGGCGAACGCTGATGTCTTTTTCACTTCGGTGTCTTTCCTATCCAACTGAGGCATATCTTCCTTTCCACAATTGCCACTCCCGAGTGGCGGCGCCGATTTCCGGCAGAGCAATCCTCGCCAGCCGGATTCTGCATGGTTACCGCGCCTGAGTGCAGATCCGCCCCAAGAGTTCGGAGTCTTCCAGTATGTTTCGAAAGGCCAGCGACGCAGCCCCTTTCAGCCGAATATCGAGCCCCAGACCGCTAACCGCGATCTTGACGACCTCCAACGACCTGGGCCGTGTTTGCTGGCGAATCTGCTCCCATAAGATGGGGAGCATTACGTCCTCGGCAACGATGAGGTCGCCCCCCAGGATGACGATCTCCGGATCGAGCAGGCTGATGGCCGTCGAGAGTGCGGAGCCGAGCGCGCGTCCGGCCCGCTCGAATGCGGCGAGCGCAAACTCGTCGCCGCGCCGGGCTTTCTCCAGCACATCGACAAAACGGAAGTTGCCGGCATCCGCGCCGGCACGTTCCGCATACTGGCGCACGATGTTGGCTGCGGATGCGATCGCCTCCAGGCACCCCTTCTGGCCGCAGCTACACAAATCCTCGGCGCCGGGAACGAACTTGCAGTGCCCGATCTCGCCCGAAAAGCCTCGCGTTCCCATTAGGTGCCTGCGGTCGGCCAGAATACCCATGCCAATGCCGGCTTCGGCGATCACGAAAAGCGCGTTGCCGCTGTTCTGAGCCGCTCCCAGCCAACTCTCGGCGTGGATGCAGGTCTCCTTGTCCCGTTCCATGAAGACTGGCCAGGGAAATGCCTCTTTCAGAATCGTGAGGAGCGGGAGTTTGGTCCAGCCCAGGTTGACCGCGCTGAGGCGCCCTTCGGAATCGAGCAGGCCCGGGTAGCTTACGCCGACGGCCAGGACGCGGCCCATTTGCGATGGATCCAAATCTCTTGTGACTTTGGTGATTCCTTCAACGATCTTTTCGGGCGGGAACGGTTTGCGGAATTCAAGGCACTCTTCCCAACGGCACCGGAGATCCCCGAGAAAGTTCGTAAGTGCGAAACGCAGGCGGTCGCCTTCCAGGTCGAGGGCCACGAAGTAGCCCGCTTCCGCGTTGAGCGCAAAGGTCTCACGCCGTCGACCGGTGCCGGCATCGCAGTCCCCCGCTTTGTAAAGAATGCGTCTCTCCAAGAGATAGCGAAGTGCGTGGCTCGCGCTGGCTGCGTTCAGCCCAGTGGTTTCAATGATCTCGATGCGAGTGAGGTTGCGGCGCCTGTAAAGCAGACTCAGAATCTGGCGAAGCCACTGGTCGGCAATCTTGATCGTGGGCTTGGGTACGGACGCTGGCTGGTCTGCGATAGGCATTTCTCCGTCATAGTAACGTGGCTGGAGTTGACGGTCAAGATTTGTGTGACAAACCTTCCTTCGTAATGCGCCTTTCGATATGATGAATGATGGTCATTCAGTGCCTTCTCTTGCTTATAGAACATCCGATAATGATGAATCTATCTAATTTATTTTATTATATTTACTGTCATAACCGAACTGCATCCCGAGTCGTTCCAGTGTCTGGATTCATGAATTTTTGCTTGACAATCTTTTGCCGCGGATGCGAACTTCTTAGTTGCCATGAACCTGCGTGCGAAGTGGGTTTCTGGAGCCGCCTTGGTCCCTGAAGGCGGGCCGGGCGGCGCTGGCGAGAACAGCGCCTCGCAAGTTTCGGGCTCATCTTGATGAGCCCAGCGGAGAACATATGGATAAGCTTCGGACTTTGTTTCTGGCCCTTGCGGCAGGCAACCTTCTGCTGCCGGTGGGGTGGGCAGCCGCGTCCCCCGATGCAAGTTCACCGTCGATGAAGCTGAATCAAGGCTGGGCCATCCAGTCCTCGACCGACGTGCGCGAGAGCGGCGCGGCCATCTCGGCGGTGGGCTTCGATGCCAGCCAGTGGTACCCAGCCAAGGTGCCCTCCACGGTCCTGTCGGCCCTGGTGGAGCAGCACGTCTATCCCGATCCGTATACCGGGATGAACTTGCGGTCGATTCCCGGTACCTCTTATCCGATGATCTTCGAGAATTTCTCGGAACTCCGCATGCCGCCGGAGAGTCCGTTCCGGCATTCCTGGTGGTATCGCACCGAGTTCAAGTTGCCCGCCGAGTATAAGGGCAAGATCCTCAGCTTGGGTTTCGACGGCATCAACTACCGTGCCAACGTGTGGCTGAACGGCCGGCAGATAGCGTCCGCCGACAAGATGGCGGGCACCTGGCGGCTCTTTGAATTCAATGTGACCGCCGCTGCCCGGCCGGGGGAACTCAATGCGCTGGCGGTTGAAGTCTTCCCGCCCCAGAAGAGCGATCTGGCCATTACCCTGGTGGATTGGGCGCCCATGCCGCCTGACAAGGAGATGGGCATCTGGCGCGATGTGCATATTCATGCGACGGGGCCGGTCGCGGTGCGCTTTCCGGCGGTATTCACAAAGTTGAATCTGCCCGCCACCGATCAGGCCGAGCTCACCGTGCGAGCCGAGGTAAAGAACCTGACGGACCAGCCCGTGGAAGGCGTGTTGAAGGGCAAGATTGAGGTCATAGAGTTTTCGCAAACGGTCAAACTGGCAGCTAACGAAACCCAAGTAGTTTGCTTCACGCCGGAGAATCTCGCGCAATTGAAAATAGCCAATCCACGGTTATGGTGGCCGGCGCAGTTGGGGCCGCAGAACCTCTATCCGCTTGATCTGGAATTTTTGGTTGGTGGGCAGGTCTCGGATTCCAGCCACATCCGGTTTGGCATTCGGCAAGTTACATCTACAATCGACGCCGCCAAGCACCGCGTCTTCCAGATCAACGGTAAGAACATCCTGATCCGCGGCGCAGGTTACAGCTTTGACATGATGCTTCGCTCTTCGCCGGAACGGCAGGAAGCGGAACTGCGGTATGTGCGCGATATGAACCTGAACACCATCCGATTCGAAGGCAAGCTGGAGGACGACCATTTCTTCGATCTGATGGACGAGATGGGGATTCTGGGCATGCCGGGCTGGTGTTGCTGCGACCGCTGGGAGAGATGGGGGGCCTGGGGCTCCGAGGAGTTACCGGTTGCGGCCGCGTCGCTGCGCGACCAGGTCCGGCGGTTGGAGCGGCACCCCTCGGTCTTCACGTTCCTCTACGGGAGCGACTATCCGCCGCCGCCCGAGGTCGAAAAGACCTACTTGCAGGTTCTGAAGGAGAGCGATTGGCCCAACCCGGCGGTGGCGTCGGCAGGGGAATATACCACTACCGTTGGGCCGACCGGAGTGAAGATGCTGGCGCCCTACGAATGGGTGGCGCCGGTCTACTGGGAGATCGACACCAAGCGCGGCGTGGCGTTCGGCTTCGCCACGGAAATCAGCCCCGGACCTGCCATTCCACCCATCGAGAGTTTGCGGCGTATGCTGCCCGAGGACCACCTGTGGCCCATCGATTCCGTCTGGGAGTACCACGCCGGCGGCATGTCGAAGACACTGAAGATATTCAGCGAAGCGTTGGAGAAGCGGTATGGGCCGTCGCGCTCGGTTGAGGAGTACGCGCAGAAGGCGCAGTTACAGGCGTACGAGGGGCACCGGGCGATGATGGAGGCCTACGGACGGAACAAATACGGATCCACGGGCGTCATCCAGTGGATGCTGAACAACGCCTGGCCCAGCATGATCTGGCACCTGTACGACTGGTATCTGCGGCCGGGTGGCTCCTACTATGGGGTGAAATACGCCTGCGAACCGTTGCACGTGCAATACTCCTACGACGATCGCTCGGTGGTTGTCGTTAACTCGTATTACCAGGCTTTCTCAAATCTGAAGGTGACGGCCAAGGTGTACAACCTGGACATGACGGAGAAGTACTCCAAGGAGGCCACGCTTGCTGTAGGGGAGGACAGCAGCACACGGGTCTTTACGCTGCCGGAGATGGAAGGTCTGAACGGAATGTATTTTGTGGACCTGCGCCTGGAAAATGGGGAACGCCTTCAAAGCCGCAACTTCTATTGGCTGCCGAAGCAAGCCGAGACGGTGGACTTCGAGAGTGAGCCAGGGAGCGGCGTATGGACACCGACCAAGACCTTTGCCGACTACACGGCGCTGAACAGCTTGCCAGCAGTGGATCTGGATGTGAAGGCGGAGGAGAAGACCGAAGGCGCACAGGAGACCATGACCGTTACGCTGCACAATCCCAGCCGCGCGCTCGCCTTTGGAGTCCGGCTGAAGGTGAAGAAGATTGGGAAAAATATCACAGGCGCGTACTGGTTCGAGAGTTACGTCGACGATGAAGTTCTTCCGTCGTTGTGGGAGGATAACTACATTTCGTTGTTACCCGGAGAGATACGGAAGGTCACCGCGACTTACAACACAAGAGACCTGGGAGGGAATGCGTCGGGAGTTGAGGTAAGCGGCTGGAACGTCGGCGCCAAAGAGGCGCGGCCCTGAGCGTGGGCCGCTCATTACAAGATGCCTGCAAACGATGAGGGCGAGGCGCGTGA
The DNA here is from genome assembly GCA_052326045.1 of Occallatibacter sp. Taxonomy (GTDB): domain Bacteria; phylum Acidobacteriota; class Terriglobia; order Terriglobales; family Acidobacteriaceae; genus Telmatobacter. The sequence goes on from JBKQRH010000145.1 coordinate 29,661, forward strand.
TTATTTACAAGAAGACAGGGTGGTACGTTTCGATTTCTCTGGCCCTCCTTGCGGGAATGGCGCCGTGCCATGGGGAGACGGGGATTCGCGTGGATTTGCGCGAGAACTGGACCTTGCAGAGTTCGTGCAAGGTCAATGCGCCGGCTGAGCTACTGTCCACCACGCGGTTTTCGCCGGACCAATGGTATAAGGCAACGGTTCCATCTACTGTATTGGCCGCCCAGGTTGCAGATGGTGAATTCAAAGACATTTACTATGCCGACAATCTGCGCAAGTTACCCGGCATGGGAGACTCTGGCGGCCAGACGGGAGAGAATCCCTACGTTTGTTCATGGTGGTATCGTACGGAGTTCCAACTGCCACCGGAGTTCCGAGGACGGAGAGTCTGGCTTCGTTTTAACGGTATCAATTCCAAGGCCAATATCTGGCTGAATGGGAAAAAACTCGCGGATGCGAGCGATGCTGCGGGCGCCTACAGGATCATCGAATTGGAGGCCACGTCCCTCCTGGACCAGGAGCAGAAGAATGTGCTCGCAGTGGAGGTCTTTGCTCCAACAGACAAGGACTTCGGCATCAACTTTGTCGACTGGATGCCAACACCTCCGGATAAGGATATGGGCCTCTGGCGCGAGGTCTCACTGTTGGCGAGCGGGCCTGTCCGCGTGCGTTATCCCGAAGTCATTACGCATTTCCCAGGGGATTCGCTGCGGCGCGCGGATCTGACCGTGCGAACAGAACTGTACAACGACACGGACGCTTCCGTCGTAGGTGTCCTCCATGGGGAATTTGAAACGGTATCTTTCGAAAAGAAAGTGACGCTCGCACCCAGGGAAATGCGCGCAGAGACTTTCACTCCCGAGGAATTTCCGCAACTGAAGATCGAAGATCCCCAGTTGTGGTGGCCCGCGGGGCTGGGCGATCAGAAACTTCATCTCTTATCGATGAGCTTCAAGGCCGCCGGCGCCGTCTCCGACTCGGCAACCGCCAGCTTCGGCATACGCGAGATCACTGGGGAACTCTATGGCGCATCGCCTCGCATGGGCGAGGTCTACGATAACAACGGAGATTTTACGAGAGTCAAGACCGATACGCGCCCGTTTCTGATCCGCGTCAATCGTCAACCCGTGCTGATCCGGGGGGCGGGCTGGGCGCCGGAGATGCTCTTGCGCACCTCGGAGGAACGGCTTCGCGCGGAGTTGACCTATGTGCAGGATATGCACCTGAACGCCATTCGCCTGGAAGGAAAGCTGGAAGGGGAGGAGTTTTTCGATCTCGCGGATCAGATGGGAATTCTGATTCTGCCCGGTTGGTGCTGCTGCGATCAATGGGAGCACTGGAGCTCCTGGCAGCCCAACGATTTCACCATCGCCACCAGCTCTCTGCTCACACAAATCCTCCGCCTGCGCCATCATGCCAGCGTCGCTTTATGGATGAACGGCAGTGACAATGCGCCGCCGGCAAATGTGGAAACAGCCTACCGGAAAATTCTCGCAGAGGCTGGCTGGCCCAATCCCATTGTCTCTTCGGCCAGTTCCAAGACAACGACCGTCAGCGGCGCCTCCGGGGTCAAGATGACTGGACCCTACGATTATGTTCCCCCCGGATATTGGCTGATCGACACGGACCACTTCGGCGGAGCCTTCGGCTTCAATACTGAGACCAGCCCCGGAGCCGCGATTCCGGAGTTGAGCAGTATCAAGAAGTTTCTTCCCAAAGAAAATCTCTGGCCCATCGACGCGATGTGGAAGCTGCACATGGGCGCCGGGGACTTGAATGGAATCACGCACTTCAACGAGTCGATGGACGCCATCTACGGGCCGCCGAAAGGGCTGGACGATTACCTCCGCAAAGCGCAGGCCATGGTCTATGACGGCGAGCGGGCGATGTTTGAAGCTTACGGACGGAATAAATACCAGTCCACCGGCGTGATTCAGTGGATGCTGAATAACGGCTGGCCTTCCATGATGTGGCATCTGTACGACTACTATTTGCAGCCGGCGGCGGGGTACTTCGGAACCAAGAAGGCCTGCGAGCCCGTGCACATTCAGTACTCCTACGACGACCGCAGCGTGGTGGTAGTTAACAGCGTAAACCGGAATTTCCGCGAATTGACGGCGAAGATTTCGCTCTACGACTTCAACCTGCGGCGGTTGTTCCATCGGAAGATAGCACTGGATTCCGCCGCCGATAGCGTGCGCAGGCTCTTGAACGTTCCAGACGATAACATAGGCACCGATGTGCATTTTGTCCGCTTGATGCTTGCGGACAAGCAGGGCCGCGTCCTCAGCACGAACTTCTACTGGCTGCCCAGGAAACCCTCCACTTACGATTGGTCCACGGAGAACGAAAAGAAGCATCCGTACTATACCGGAGTGAAGAGCTATGAGGACCTGACAATGTTGAACCAGTTGCGGAAGGTTCATCTGGAGGTGTCCGCATTCGCTCATCGCCAGCCTAAAAGCGGAATGGTGCGTGTGCGCGTGCAGAATCCTACAGGCGCCCTGGCGTTTCAGATTCACCTTTCGATCGTTGACGAAAAGAGCGGTGATGAGATACTCCCTGTTCTTTGGGATGATAACTATATCTCCCTGATGCCAGGCGAGTCGCGGGAGATCGCCGCTCACTACGATACTCCTATGAACGCAGGCAGTTTGAAGCTGGAAGTGGATGGATGGAACATTGACGCAACAGTTACCCTTGTCGATGAGATGAAGGCGAATACCAGCGGAGCCAATCCAGGCTCTGGCGATCGTGGATCTGTACGCCGGTAAGTCGAGCAAGCGCCCGAGTTTCGCATGGCGGAAGTACGGAGAGCATCAGAGGCGAAAGCGATGCCAGGAGTTACCGACGAGCACAGAAAAAACGGGCCGAAGCTGAGACGCTCCCTGACGCTGTGGGATCTGGTTCTCTATGGCATCATCCTGATTCAGCCAACCGCTCCCATGCCGGTCTTTGGGGTGGTGAGCCAGGAGGCGCGCGGACACGTCGTCACAACCATCCTGATCGCGATGATTGCCATGTTATTCACGGCCATCAGTTACGGGCGGATGGCGCGGGCCTATCCTCGCGCCGGTTCAGCCTTTACCTACGTCGGCCGCGAGCTTCATCCAGGGTTGGGCTTTGTCACCGGCTGGAGCATGACGATGGATTATCTGCTCAACCCGATCCTGTGCATCATCTGGTGTTCCAAAGCCGCGGGCAATATCATCCCGGAGATTCCCTTTGCGCTGTGGGTGGTGTTCTTCGCCTTTCTCTTCACCTCATTGAATCTGCGCAGGGTCCGTACGTATGCGAAGAGCAACGATTATCTGGCAGTCGGACTGGGCGTGGTCATCGTTGTCTTTCTTATCGCGGCGATTCGGTACATCGTTCTTCTCCCGTCTCGCGGACCGGTTTTTTTCACATTGCCGTTCTACGACCCGGCTACCTTTTCCACACCGCTGATCTTCACAGGCACTTCGATCGCGGTGCTGACCTATATAGGTTTCGACGGGATCTCAACCCTCTCCGAGGAGGCGCATAATCCGCGGCAAAACATCCCGCGCGCAACGGTGCTGGTCTGCCTGATTACTGGAGTCCTCGCTTCGGTGGAGGTCTATGCGGCCCAGTTGATATGGCCCTATGGCCGTCCTTTCCCGGAGGTGGATACCGCTTTCTCTTATGTCGCAGGCCAGGCTGCGGCGGCTCCCGGCGCGCCAGCCGGCATCCTCCGGGGTGTCTGGCTCTTTCAACTCGTCAACCTTGCACTGCTGCTGGCAACCATCGGGTCGGGCAGCGGAGCGCAGCTAGGGGCCGCGCGACTGCTTTACGGCATGGGCCGCGACAACGCGCTTCCGCGATCGTTCTTTGGCGCCATCGACCGGAAGCGGGGGATTCCTCGCAACAATGTGATCTTTGTGGGTGCGCTGTCCGTGATTGGCGCGTTCCTGCTGACATTCCAACTGGCGGCCGAGATGCTCAATTTCGGCGCGTTCATTGCTTTCATGGGCGTGAACGCGGCTGCGTTCAAGCATTGTTTTCTGCGCGGACAACGAACCCTCGGCAACGCCTTGCCGCCCTTGGCGGGGTTTGCGATCTGCTTCTATGTCTGGCTTAGTCTTCGCACGCCGGCCAAGATTGCGGGCGGCGCATGGCTTGCCGCCGGCATTCTGTATGGATTGTGGAGGACGCGCGGCTTTCGCCAGCAAGCCATCTCGTTCGAGACGCCAACGGACGAGTAGGATTCCATTACGCAATGATCGGCCCAATCAAAGGCGCAAGTTGAGAACGGAGGCAAAGATGAAAAGGAAATCGATGCGAGTGTATATAACGAACCTGCATAGGGGCGTTTTGATGGTGCTGCTGCTCACGAGCTGGTTGCCGCTGAGCGCGGAAACTGGGATTCCCCGGAAGATCGAACTGGCGACGGATTGGAAGCTTGCATCCGCGAAGGAGGCTGGCGTCGGCGGAGAGGATGTCTCGGTTGCAGGATACGAGGATGCCTCTTGGCATCCCATCCACAGAATGCCGGCCACGGTTCTTGAAATCTTGCAGGAGGACGGAGTCTACCCCGACCTGTATGTCGGAAAGAACCTGCTGGAAAAGGTTCCACAGGATCTTTACCTGCAGGACTGGTGGTATCGCACGAGCTTTGTCGCGCCTGCCGGATTCTCCGCATACACGCTGGACTTTCCCGGGATTAACTATCGAGCCGAGATCTGGCTCAACGGGCAAAAGATCGCAGACAGCACGCAAGTCGCTGGCATGTACGCCGCTCACCAATTCGACGCGACCCCCTGGATCAAGCCGGGCTTGGCGAACGTGCTGGCCGTCAAGGTGACCCCTGAGCGGCTGATCCAGGACGTCAATGGTGTGGAACTGGCAGACAGTTGGTTCGACTGGCTGAATTGGAAGTACCTTGGTTACAAAGGTGAGAGGAAGCAGCCAGGATGGGGAATCTCCTTTGTGCCGGACCGCAACGCCGGCATCTGGAAGCCCGTGTATTTGCGTGTTACAAACAGCGTCTTGATCGACAAACCGCTTGTGAACACACAGCTTCTTCTCGCGGAGTCGACCGCCCGCCTCACGATCTACGCCAGTCTACGCAACCTCTCGGGGCGACAGTCCGGCGGCACGCTGAGAGGAACGATTTCGCGGCCAGGAAAGCCAACCATCAAGTTGGAGCAGTCCGTCCAACTCGCTCCTGGCGAGGAGCGCGAGATTTCTTTTACGCCAGACCGGTACCCGGACCTGGCCGTGACTCATCCCGACCTTTGGTGGCCGTACACCATGGGCGAGCCGGCTCTCTACAATCTACGACTGGAGTTCATCGAGAACGGCAATCTTTCCGACCGCAGCGACACTCGTTTCGGCATCAGGAGTATCACGCAGCATCGCGATGAGGACGAGCAGTTCCCGGACGTGGGCAAGGGTGGTAACTTCTACCTTCAGGTGAACGGGCGGGATTTCCGGGCGCGTGGGGCTGACTACACCCCTGACCTTCTCTATCGCTATGATCCCGAGCGCGAAGCCAACATTCTGCGCTACGTGAAGGATCTCGGCATCAACATGCTGCGCTGGGAGTCGAAGATCTCCAGCGAGCACATCGTCGAGCTCGCCGACGAGCAGGGCATTCCTCTGATGTTCGGCTGGATGTGCTGCAATCAATGGGAGAAGTGGGATCAGTGGAGCGAGGAAGATCACCGCGTTGCTTCCGAGAGCCTGCGTTCGCAGATCACGATGCTGCGTCCACATGCTTCCGTGTTTATCTGGGCCAACGGAAGCGACGGCCGTGCTCCGGATCCGGTAAGGCTGGAGTACCGGAGGATTGAATCCGAATTGCATTGGCAGAACGCCGTGGTGGATACTGTCTCCTCGTTTGCCAAGGACGCGAACGGCGAGCACCTGTGGGACGGCATCCATATGGAAGGGCCGTACAGTTGGCGCCCTCCGACGTATTGGTCCAGCGGAAAATATCCCCCTACTCGCGGTGCTTGCGCGGAGCAGGGAGACAACGAGCACATTCCGACCCTGGAGAGTCTCAAGAAGTTTATTCCCGCCGGACACCTCTGGCCGATCGACGATACATGGCTCATGCATGCCGGAGCCATTGACAAGACTTCCTTTCTCGCCAATGTTCAGCTAGCGTTGGAACGCCGCTATGGTCCGTCTGCCAGCGTGGAGGACTTTGTACGGAAGGCGCAACTTGCCCATTACGAGAATACACGCGCTCAGTTCGAGGCTTTCGCCGCAGGCGACTGGGCCAACCACAAGATGACCCTCTACTGGATGCTGAACAGCCATTGGCCGTCCTTCTATGGCAATATCATCGACTACTATCTAAGCCCGGGCGGAACTTACTTTGGAGCAAAGAAGGGGCTGCGTCCGCTCTCGGTGGTCTTTGACTCCTATGCAACCGGCGACCACAGTCAAGCCAGGATTGTTGTTTTCAATCAGACTCCCGGCGACGTACAGGGCATGCGCGTGCGCATTCGCGTCTACGATCTGGATGGCAAGGTCCGCGACGACCGTTCCCTGGACGGAATTGCCGTGCCTTACAACAGCGCAAAACAGGTGGCCGCGTTGCCCCGGTATCCCGCATCTACGCCGGTCTTCTTCGTTCGCTGTCAGCTCTTCGATGCCCAAGGAAAGCTGCTGGTCGAGAACACCTATTGGCAATCCCAGAAGGATGACGATCTGGGGGCTCGAAAAAACGATTTGGCGATGGATCTGCGGCAGGAGAGTTGGGCCGACATGACCGCGCTGAATGCCATGCCTCCTGCGAAATTGGAGGCGCGGGCAGTGGAGAGGAAAACTGCAAAAGAAAGTGACATCGCCATCCGCTTGCACAATCCTTCGCTGCACATCGCATTTTTCGAGAGGGCCACAATCTCCGCCGCGCCGGGGAGTGGCGAAATCCTCCCTATCGAGTATGACGACAACTACATCACCGTCTTTCCCGGCGAAACAGCCGAGATTCACGGCGTACTTCCGCAGGGCGCCAATGCCGGCTGGGTGAAACTCGAAGGATATAACACCCGCGTCATTGTCGTACCCATCAAAGAGTGAGGCGGTACTACAATCAGAAACGCCTGCATTCCGCCCTGGGTTACCGCACGCCCGATGAGTTCGAATCTCAAACCCGCGCGAAAAGTGAAGCGGAGTTGCATGCTGCTACAGTGCGCTTCTTCGCCACAACACAGCAGCAAGCTTCAACAACGCTGGTAGGGGAAGGGACTCAGACGCCGTCCCTTCCCCACACCCCTACCCGGCTTGGAGAATCAATGAGATGACCTCCACGACCGAACCGTGTCTCAACCTGAATAAAACCCGATCTGTATCACGTGAAGGGTTCAGAATCGAAAAAGCTGCTGGTGTAGCAACAGAAAACTGTCTCATTGAAGGGGTTCACCCCAATGGGATTGATTCTGCGATTCGGAGATCCGCGTTTCCTATGCCACCGGCCGTCGCCAATGCGATTTGCGTTCGCCGACAAGTAAAGATACAGCAAATGAGACAATGACCAACTGCTACCTTACCAGCAGTAGGTAGCAACGACGTCCGGAGCGCTCGGAAGCTGGTTTATGACGCTGGTATGCAGAACAATCTGTATATTCTTTCTTTCCCAGCCTTTTGGGAGGGACTTTGCCAGCGCCGAGATGGATTGTGGATTGGTGAGGAATTCGGCAGCGGCGCGCGTTCCCGCATGTCCCACTCCCGCGGCTGTGAGGACTGTCGTGCCAGTCCTGGAGTTCAAAACCCGGGATACGATCGCGTAGTCCTCTGCAAATTCGTGAGCATTGGTAGACCAGTGCTTTTGAGAGTCTGAGCGGTCCACGATGGCATCGTGCCCATTGAAGACATAACGCAGATTCTCAGTCATGGTAAGAGTCCAGGAGTTGTTGTGCGCGCCAATCAGGATCGTGGGGTGTTCGCGCAGATCGCCATACGCCACATCGTTGCCGAATCGAACGTCGAACTGCTTATTGCGACGCACCAGCAGGGACACGATCTTTGTTGTTGCAGCGACATCACCAATGGTGACGAAGGTATCCTTTGCGGGATATAGGTCCTGAACGTCAATCTTCGTGCCCGGGGGCAATGGAATATAAGATTCCAGTCCCATTTCCTCTGTTTGGCTCCGGGGGTGTTGCTGGTAATACGCATCCATGTAAGAGGAAGACAATTCATAGACAGCATTGCTGCCAAGATAGATCAGGACTGTATGGGAGTTATCCAAAATAGGCGACCAGAATTGATTGAAGGCACGATCCTCGGGAGATGTGAAGTAATGCTGCATTGCCAAAGTCAGGATCACCACTGAGGCGGCAATCACGATCCACCATTTGCGGCCTCGGAATCTTGGCGAGGGTGTCGTAAGGTCGGGCCCTGCGACCTCGTGGGGAGCCGGCGGGGTCATAGATTCGACCGGCGGCTCGCCCCGTTCTCCACCGTGCGGCGGAGCCGACGGCAATTCAGCCGCCCTCCTGTCAGCCCACTCGAAAATGGCCCTAAACGAGCCGGAAGGTACGCTGATCCGGACAGATTCTTCACGGGCGGTTTGATAGTAGAGCGCGAGGCGCTTCCTGACCTCGGCCGCGCGCGCGCGAACGATCGGATCGTCATTTGTGTCGTAGTCTGGGCGTCTGTCAAAAACATTTGCTCCGATGATCCGTTCCTTGAGCATCTCAAGGTGGCCTGCGAGAGACTGATCGACGATGTACTGCAACAACTCCTGAGACTGTTTACTGGAGTGAAAGGGCGTACTTTGCAGGATCGAAGACAACGTTTTCTGGACTTCGGTCGCTGGTACCTTGTCCGAGCCCTCTTGCCGCTCAGGAGAATCGATCTTTTCAACTGCATGCGCCATCGGTAGCCTCGAATTCTCTGGTTACAAACGGACTGTACCCCCCTTTGAGTACTCTTGACAAGTCCGAGCCAGAACTCGCCGTTAACGTTGCCACAAATCAAGTAAAATCAATGAGTTGCAACAATTTGCCTCGTCGAGTTGCAACGAGTTAGCCTACTTTCCAATCGTAAATTGTAACCCGTGTTGAATCAATAGCGTGCATGAAGTCAACGGTCGGCTCCGATCGCCGGAACGCTCTCGAACAGTACCGTACAGTACGTTGCTATCCTGTGCGCAGGCCTCGTTTTCTTATGCGTGTTGTGCATGTGGTGCGTGTTGTGGGTGTGGTGCGTGTTGTGCGTGCAGTTCAGGCGGACCCGTTGAGTGTGCTACGGGCCTGTCAGACGATCAATCAGCCAACGTGATGAGGAGACTCCGGCTCCTCCTAGAAGGAAAAGGCGCCGGGGCCAATGAATAGCGGGATCAATAAAGGAAAAAACTCAGGAGGCAGCATGACCAGATTACGTCTCGTTCTCTTGGCAGTCTTGATGGCCACTATGGCCCTTGGACTGACATTCCTTCCGGCACTCCATGCGCAAACGATGAGTACTACCGCGGCTTTGTCGGGCACGGTATACGACCCGTCCGGAGCGAGGGTTCCGAAGGCAACAGTGAAACTCACCAATCCCTCGCAAGGAATCACCCGAACCTTCACCTCCGGTTCGGCAGGAGAGTATTCGTTCTCCCTCTTGCCTGTCGGCACCTACACGCTGGAGGCAACTGCTCCGGGGTTCAAGACTTCCAAGCAAGCGGGAATTGTCCTCAATGTAGGCGACTTCCTTACCGAGGACATCCATTTGGCAATCGGCACTTCCGAGCAGGTCACGGTAAGCGCATCGGTGGCCATGTTGGAAACCGAGAACGCCAACGTCAGCACCGAAATCGCCTCAAAGCAAGTTGAGGAACTTCCTCTCAACCTCAGAAACGTGGTCGGCCTGGTAATGTTGAATTCCTCGGTGAACAACCAGACCCAGCAGCAGTTATTGAATGCGGGAGGCGGGGAGGATACTGCCGACCAGGACATGTCCTTCCTGAGTTTTGGCGGCGGCTTTTTCGGAACCACGGCCTTTCTTCTGGATGGCGGCTGGAACGTGGCCGGCGGCTGGGGCGGAGTCGTTTATGTGCCTGCGGTGGACGACGTTCAGGAATTCAAGGTCATGAACAATTCGTTCTCGGCCGAATACGGATGGAGCACCGGCAATGTCGTCAACATGATCACCAAATCCGGCACCAGTGACCTGCATTTCACTTTGAGCGACTACCTCCGCAACCAGAAGATGGACGCCAACCTCTACTTCCATAATCTGGAGGGCCTCCCCAAGTCCCCGGACCATCGCAATCAGTTCGCGGCAGCCGGGGGCGGGCCGCTGTATATCCCCGGCATTTACAAGCAAAGCAACAAGACATTCTTTTTCGCCAACTATGAGGGCTTGCGGCTCAACAACGCCGGCTCCTATAGCGCAATTGTGCCCACTTCCGCCCAGGAGTCGGGCGACTTTTCGGCGCAACTTGGCGCCCAGACTGGAACGGATTGCCTGGGCAACCCCATCTATAAAGGCGAGATCTACAATCCCTACACCACGACCTATTACACTTCCGGTCCGTGCGCGGGACATTACGTTCGCACGGGTTATCCTGGAAACAAGATTCCCACTTCCGGCGTAGGGGCGATTGACTCTTTGGCGGCAAAATTCGCTTCAGGAAATTACTGGCCGGCGCCGCAGAATCCAGGCGGCGGCTACAACTTCAACGTCACGGCGTCGCAAGCGACGGCTTCCAACGAGTACGGAATTCGAGTCGACCACCACTTCACCGAGAGCACTTCGATTTACGGGCGCTGGTCGCAGAAGTTCGAATCGAAATCCGGTATGCCGGACTATTACGGAAGCGGCGACATTGCTGGACCGGGCGACGTTAACCCCGACAACCGGTACAGCATTGCATTTGGCGCTTCTCACATCTTTTCGCCCACTTTCGTGATGAACGGCAACATCGAATACAATCGCTGGGTTGAGGGTAACGTCGTGCAGAGCGGCGGGTTCCAGCCTTCCACGCTCGGCTTGCCCGGCATCATCGACGTGTATTCTCCGCAGTTTCCGGAGGTCGGTTTCTCCGGCAGCAACTATGCTCCCTTGGGACCAACCACCGGCTTCGGCAAAATGAAAACTCCCAACAATGTGGGCACCGCTTCCATAGACCTCAACAAGATGCACGGAGTGCACTCGCTCTCGTTCGGGTATATGGGCGCTGTGGTCCAGATTTTCGGCGGCAGGATCGCTCCCACGCAATTCAACTTCTCAAACGCCATGACGGCGGGTCCTGAAGCAGATGCCGCGACGGCTGGCACCGGAGATGCATTCGCTTCCATGATGGCGGGCGCCGGTGTTGGCGGCGCCAATAAAGCCGGCAACACCGGGTTTAACGCATTTCCGGCGTCACAGTACTACCTGCATGGAGCGTACGTTCAGGACGACTGGAAGATGAGCCGGAAGTTGACCCTCAACCTGGGCTTCCGCTATGAAATGCAAACCCCGATCACAGCGAGGAAAAACAACCAAGCGTACTTTGATTTCCACGCCCTCAATCCGATCAGCGGCGCGGCCGGGCAGCCGGCTTACGGGGAAATCGTTTACAACACTCCTGGCAACCGCGGTCTATATCACTTCAATTATGACGACCTGGCCCCGCGCATTGGATTCGCGTACTCCGCCTTGCCTAAGCTGGTTGTGCGCGGCGGCTGGGGTCTGTATTACTCGAGAAACTTCTTTGGCGGGGGACCGAGCCCGGGCTACTCTCAAACGACGTATTGGACTTCTTCGGTCGACGGGAACACGGTCGTCCAGCCGCTCGCCCAGGCATTCTCAACGGGCGTTCTGCCGATTACCGGGGACGCGCTGGAAGGTCTGACGAACGTTGGTCAGGGCGGTGGTGGAGTCAATCCGTATCATCCCGATCCCCGAATCAAGCAGTTCATGTTTGGATTCCAATATGCGATTACTCCGAACAACCTGCTGGATGTCAACTATGTGGGGAACCGCGGGACGCGCATCATCCTTGGCAGCATGAACTACGGCGAGCTGAACCCGCAATATCTCTCCATGGGTTCAGCGTTGAATACCATGGTGAACAATCCGTTTGCCGCCGCAATGAAGACCCTTGGCCTTGCGACCAGCTCCTGCGGACTGAGTTCGCCGACCGTGCCGCAGGGGCAATTGCTGGAGCCGTATCCGGAATTCTGCGGAGGCGCCTCTGCCTCACAGGAGCCGGTCGGATTTACCAACTACAACTCGTTGCAGGCAACTTTCACCCACCGCGTCACCCAGGGCCTGATCTTTATGGCCTCCTACACGTACTCGAAGTTCCTGGACGATGCTGGCGGTCCCGAAGAGTGGGCCTCGGTCAGCAGCGGAGGCGCCACCGTCCGCAACTACTATGACTTGACTGCGGAGAAATCAGTCGACGGAACGGATGTCCCGCAATCTCTCGCTCTGAATTATGTGTACGAGTTGCCGGTTGGGAAGGGCAGGAAATTCGGTGGCGGCATGAACGCAGTAGAGGATGTGGTTGCGGGCGGCTGGCAGATCTCCGGACTTACCCACATCCAGGCCGGTTTCCCGCTGTCGATCGGTAATGCCAACGCCAACGCCGCAAGTCTTTGGGGCGGGAATCAGCATGCTAACATCGTGCCCGGAGCCGATTTCAAGAGCGGCACCTGCGGCAACGGCCAGGCCGTGGGAACGGGGATCTGCTGGTTCAACCCGGCGGCCTTTACGCAGGCGCCTGCATACACATTCGGCGACGCCCCCCGTTACTTCTCCAATCTGCGGGCTCCCGGTTACGTCGACGAGGATCTGGGGATCCAAAAGTGGTTCAACCTCAAAGAGAAATTCCGCCTGCAGTTCACCGCACAGATGTTCAACGCGTTCAACCACACCAACTTCGATTCCCCCGATATCAACATCGGGGATAGCACGATGGGGCAGATCTCAAATACCCAGGGAGCGCGACAGGTGCAGTTGTCGCTTAAGCTGGTCCGATAGGTCACATGAATGCACTGCTTGAGGAGTGCGGGGCTCTGTGCCCTGATCGCCACAGTTTCAACCGTGGCTGCATGGGGCATCCAGACCGATAACAGTGCGACACTTCAATCCTTTCTCGCCGCCGCGCAGCAAGCCGCGGCGAGAAGGGACTTCTTGGCCGCCGCTGATTCCTACCGGAGAGCTATCGAGGTAAGCCCTCAAGTGGCTGAGCTGTGGGCCAATCTCGGACTGATGCAGCACGAGATGGGCAACTTTGACGAGGCCATCAAAAGCTTAACTGAAGCGGCCCGTCTCAACCCTTCCTTGTACGTTCCCCAGTTATTTTTGGGAATTGACAACCTCAAACTGAAACGCGCCGAAACGGCGATACCGTTTCTCCAGAAGGCCGAGAAGCTCAACCCTGCAGACCCGGAAGCTCCAATCACGTTGGGCCGTGCATTTGCGCTTGCCGGCAATGGCAACGGTTCAAGCGATGCATATTGGAGAGCTCTGATCCTGGCTCCAGACAACGCGAATGCCTGGTTCGGGCTTGGCATAGCTTACCTCCAGCAAGTGGACTCCGATGCGCGACTTCTGACGAGCACTTTCAAGGACTCCAAGTACAGCAAGTTGCGAGCCGGCGAGCTGCTCGCCGAACAGGGCAGCCTTATCCAGGCGGCCCGACACTACCAGGATGCGCTCTCGGGGCCGTCGCCGCTTCCTTGCTCCCACGCCGGCTATGGCATCGTGCTGTTACGGGAAAAATCGATCGCCGAGGCAAAGAAGGAATTTGATCGGGAATCAGGTTCCAATCAAGGATGCCCTTTGACGCGGCTTGGTCTTGCGATGCTGCATTTGGTCCAGGACGACACGGGGAATGCATTGAGAGAACTGACGACTATCTGGAAGGCGGATGCAGGCTTTCTTCGCGAGAGCTTGCCATTGTTGCGCGACGGAATCACGACCGAACAGACCGAGAAGCTATTGCATCTGGCAAAAGAGTGGCAAGCAAGCAACCAGCTTCCAACCGGATTCGTGGATTCGATCCAGGCAGGGTTGGAGTCGGATGCTCCGGTTGCTGCAGTTCTCACCCCGGTCGGAGTCGACGCCCTGGAACAGAAAAAGGAAGCAATACCTCCATCGCCGGCGGATCCTGAGAAGTTCTATCTGTCCGGTCAGCTCCGCGAGTGCAGCGAATTTCTGCGACCCCGCTTGAGTGTGTTGGCTGAGAAATCTCTCCAGCTTCTGGCTCCGTGTGCGTTTTACACGGGCGATTACAGAACTGCTTCGCTGGCGGCGCGAAGGCTTGCAAGCAACGCGGCGACCCGGCAAATCGGACTGTATTGGGAATCCAAGGCCGATCAGAAACTAGCGATTGCGGCGCTGATTCGTGCTGGCGAGATCGACGCGAACTCCCCCGGAATGCACGTGCTGCTCGGCGATGTCTACCGTCAAAAGCGAATTTGGGGGGACGCGGAATCCGAGTACCGCAAGGCGCTTGTATTGGAGCCAGACAACCGCAATGGGCGGCTGGGACTGGCAATATCGCTCCATGAGGACGCAAAACACGATGAGGCGTTGGCGGCCGACAAGGAGCTATTGCAGAAGAATCCGGAAGATCCCGAAGCGAACCTGCTGGCCGGCGAGATATTCATCCAGCAACAACAGTATGCAGACGCCGAACCTTACCTCAGGAAGAGCCGTGGTGTCCAGCCGGAGTTTATACCGCGCCTCCATGCCCTATTGGGTGAAGTCTACGCCAACACGGGCCGCGTCAATGAGGCACTGTCCGAGTTTAAGTTGGCCGCGGCGAGCGACACGGACGGAAGCATCCACTACCAGATGGCGCGCCTTTATCAAAAGACGGGAGACAAGCAAGCTGCGGCCGAAGCTTTCCAGGCTTCAAGGCAGTTGCGCGAAAAGTCGGATGCCGGCGCAAGCTTCGATCTCCAACAATCAAGCACCGGCATACGCAGCCAGTGAGGTTCCGAGGTGATCCGAGTGAACAGAGAAGCCCGGCGGGCGACAGCAATGCCGGATTCATCGTCGATGCGAGCAAGGGCATTTGACAAGGGTAGAGCGTGTTGCGACCAAGCTTCACATTCCACCTTGAATTAAGGCAGTCCAATTCTGACATGGGAGTCCATCTTGATGTCTTTACGTTTTGTGAAAATGACTCTTGGGGCTACGGCACTAGCCCTTCTAGGCTCAACATCATCTCCTTGCGCAAGCAGCTATATCCAGTCCTTCGAACGAAGCACGAATGGCATAACGCTTTACTCGGAAAGCGGCGCTTTGCGCATTGAAGTGTGCTCAGATCGAATTATCCACATCGTTGCAAGTCCGACGCGAGAGATTCCCGCAGCCATTGTCCCTACAGTGATCCGTCAGTGCAACGACAGTGACTTCAGAGTCGTGTCGAGCAAGTCTATGGTTGCCATCCGCACGGCCGCACTGCAAGTTAGTGTCGACCGCGTGACCGGAGCCCTTCGCTTTGTCTCTGCCGATGGGAAAACGATCCTAAGCGAGCCGGCGGGCGGAGGAAGAAAGCTAACTCCGGCAATGGCCGATGGCACGCCCACATTCCATGTGCAACAGGAGTTTCTGTCTCCGCAAGATGAGACGCTTTACGGCCTTGGCCAGCACCAGGAAGGGCTCTTCAACCTGAGGAATGTCCCCCTGCGTTTACAGCAAGCCAATACCAATATCTCAGTCCCCGTACTGTTGTCCACCAAAGGCTATGGGTTGCTTTGGAACAATGCGTCATTGACGGACTTCGATGCCACCGACCAGCCCGTTCAGTTAGACGCCGCGACAGGCGAGGGGAGTTTCAGGACCGGCGCGTCGGGAGAATACGGTTTCCTGCTGACCGGAAATCGAAGAGACCGGCTTCATCTTGTTGTCGACGGCAAGACGCTCATCGATCTCGAAAACATGTGGGTCGCCGATTCTGCCAGCGCCAAGATTAACTTGAAGGCTGATACTGAATACAAGATTTCAGCTCAAACCGGCGGCGACGCAGGGTTGTTTGTCCGTCCTCCTTCCGATACCACGGAATTCCGTTCTCAAGCCGGCAGCGCGGTGGACTATTTCTTCTTTTATGGGCCGGAGTTGAACCACGTGATTCAGGAGTATCGCCGGATGACTGGCGCTGCTCCGCTGCTACCTCGCTGGGCATACGGTTTTTGGCAGTGCAGGGAACGGTATTCAAGCCAGCAACAGATTCTGGACACGGCCGCGGAATTCCGCCAGCGCAAGATTCCGGTCGATGTGATTGTTCAGGATTGGCAGTACTGGGGCAAATACGGCTGGAACGCCGCACGATTCGATGAGCATGACTATCCCGATCCGGCCCAAATGACAGCGCAACTGCACCAGGAGAATCTCCATTTGGTGGCTTCGGTGTGGGCAAAATTCGGAACGGAGACCGCTGTTGACCAGGATATGAAGAAAGAACACCTGCTCCTGCCGTCTGAGGCGGACCCTGCAGAACGCGGAGGGGCACAGGCAAAGGAGGACTGGGCCGACCTATTCAATCCCAAAGCGCAAGCACTGTTCTGGTCGGAACTGAATCATGGGCTGTTTCAGGTAGGTCTCGATGGGTGGTGGTTGGATGCTTCCGAGCCGGAGGGCGATGTGCTTAAAGGTGTGATGACCTATCTCGGCCCGGGAGAACTGGTGCGCAATGCGTACCCGTTGTATGAGACGGCCGCCGTCTACAACGGACAGCGCGCAACGTCGGACCAAAAGCGAGTAGTGATTCTTACGAGATCCGCCTTTGCGGGTCAGCAGCGCAATGCTGCAATCTCTTGGTCGGGTGATGTTTCAGCGAATTGGGAAACGCTGCGCAGGCAGATTCCAGCCGGGCTGAGTTTCGGCATGTCGGGGCTGCCTTACTGGACCACGGATATTGGCGGGTTTTTCCGTCCTTCCGATCAGTACACCTCGGATGCCTATCATGAGTTGCTTATTAGGTGGTTCGAATTCGGCACATTTTGCCCGATCTTCCGCATCCACGGTTATCGCTCCGAAACAGAGATGTGGAAATACGGCCCACAGGTCGAGGATGTTCTTCGCCAGTACGATACGCTGCGTTATCGGCTGTTGCCGTATATCTATTCGGAAGCGTGGAATGTTACGCACCAAGGCGACACGATCATGCGCGCGCTTCCATTGCAGTTCCCAAATGAACCGAGGCTTCGTGACATCCAGGACCAATTCATGTTTGGACCCTCGCTCCTGATCAACCCTGTCGTCGACAAAGGAGCTACAAAACGAGATTTGTGGCTGCCATCGGCCGCAGGATGGGTCGACTTCTGGACCGGACAACGCTGGCATGGAGGGGAAACGGTCAAGACCGATGCACCTCTTGCGCGTATCCCCATCTATGTTATGCAAGGCAGCATCCTGGCTCTAGGGGCGCCTGTGCAATCGGCGGAGGACGATGCTGATCCCATGGAAATCCGGGTCTATTCCGGACGAGATGCGGATTTCACACTATATGAGGATCGGGGAGACGGTTACGCATACGAAGGCGGACAGAGAGCGACAATTCCTTTACATTGGGATGATAGTCGCCGGATGCTTGTTATCGGTCCAACTGACGGGAATTTTCCAGGAATGCGAAAGCAGTTGACTCTTCGGATTGTGAGTGTCCGTTCAGGCCATGGCGTGGGCATTCTCCCCGAGGAGAATGCTGATCAAGTCTTGAAATACGACGGACACCGCATCGCGGTTGAAGTTCCCGATTTCCCGATGACTCCGTCTGCCCCGACTTCAGTTCGATGAAGCCTCTGACAGGTTCTGATCCCGCATTTACTTTTTGATTCATCACAATGAATTTCCGAAAGGCAGTAATGCAACTATTATGCCTCGCCAAATTCCATCCGGATGAAATTCCATCTGGGCGGTAGACGGCCTTGCTTTCTGGTTGAATGAGTCGGAACGGGTAATCTTTATTCCAACAATGCGGCGCAAAATTGCCAAATGTCCGACAACGGGACGCAGCGCCAGCCTACGGCAACTGACGCGCTTTTCCCGATGTTCCACTGCACAAAAACGCGGGCGAATTCATCGCTGTAGTCGAAATTGTAGCGGTCAAAGCACCCCAGAACCACAAGCATCAGCAGGGTTTGGGCGGTATGCGGCAAGCCTTTCAATCAAAAGCACTTAAGATTACTCAGTTTCAACAGGTTTCCATAAACCGATCGACCTGGTTCGGGACCAGGGGGTCGGAGGTTCAAATCCTCTCTCCCCGACCATCTTTCTCTCACATTAAAAAAGACCTAAGCGGCCTTTCTCGCTTCGTCTTTTCCCTCCATTTTCGGTACATTCGGTACAACTGAAGGCAGGTCGAAGCCGAAACCGCACTTTTCGGCCCACTTCCTGCGGAACTCCACGTCCTCTTTGATCTTGTCGTAGAGATCGGACATGCTCTCATCCGCGTGCCCCATCCAGAATTTCCGAAGACCCTCTGGACATTCGGTTCGATTGCGCAGGTGCGTGTTCCTGAAAGGCCGAAAAGCGTGGTGGCCTGCCTTATGGTTGCCGGTGAACGGGGTTGATGAACCCCAATTGCTTCAGCGCCGGGTGAAGACCCTGCGCGCCTGCTGGCGCCGGCTTAAACCGCGGACTTACCTGTCATGTCACTGCGGAAACGCTCTTGGGAACCTCTGAACAAGTCTTTGTTGCGGTCCAATAATCCCTCAGGGGCTAAAGCCCGCGTTGATTTTGCAGCCTTTGCGGCACGATTAAAGTCGCGCCCTTTCAAAACATCGACTTAATCAGAGCTTCCCTAGCGGGCGGGCGGCGCGGCCGACGGCGGCTGTGTCTGCTCCATGTATTCCACGTAGCCGAGCAGGGCGCCCCAGTGATAGAAGCGGTCGCTGCTTCTCACGTCGTCGCCGCTGCCGGTCATGGCGTTGTAGTTCTCATGTACGTGGCCGTTCTCCTTCCACTCCTTCAGGAACAGCTCATAGGACTTCCGCGCGAAGTCACGCCGCACCTCGGGATCGTCGTAGTTGCGCAGACCAAGGTAGACGAGATAGTTCATGGGACCCCAGATACGGCCACGCCAGTAGTTCTGATCGGAAAAGGCGGGATCGTCGCGTGCGATGGATGGAATGACCCACTGGCCCCAGAACTCGCCGGTGTTGAGCAGGTGCTTCTGAATCATGGTTTGCGCCTGGGCGGGCGTGGCGGCGCGGGCCAGCAGCGGATAGAGGTTGGTCGGCGAAAGCCGGTGGCTGAACTGCCCGGTGTGCAGATCCTTGTTCAGAAAGATGCCGTCCGGCTCGCTCCACAGCGCGGCGAGGCTGGCACGGTAGCGGTCAGAGCGCGCACGTAGCTCCCTGGCTTCGGCTGACCGGCCGAGCTCATCGGCAATCTGGGCCAGTGCGTCGCAATCGGCGATGTACATGCTCATCAGGCCCACATCGGCAATCTCCATCAGGTGCAGTTTCGAGTCGTAGGCGGCGCCGTCGTACATGGGGCTGTTGTCGAGGCCGGATTCGTAGATGGTCCCCGCGCCGGTTTCGCGGAAGCGGTCGTCGAGATTGGTAGGATCGGTGGGGCCGTCGTTGCCCCAGGCTAGGTAGCCCTGCGTCTGGCGATGCCGGTCCCACCAGCGGTTCCAGCTCAGCAGCGGCTCGAAGGTGTCCTGAAGAAACCAGCGGTCGTGAAACTGCTGATAGAGGCCCAGCACCGTGATGGCGCCCACGGGTGGCTCGGAGTGATCGAAGGTCTTCCAGCCGCCGGGGCGGGCGAGGTTGGGAACGAAGCCATTCGGCGTCTCCTCTCGCAAAATCTCCATGGCGTTGGCGTAGGCCAGGTCGCGGTCACCAATCGCGGCTAGAGTGGCGGCGAAGAAGGTATCCCAGTCGAAGAGCACGTAGCCGCCAAAGTTCAGGTTCCAGGTGCGGCTCACCGGGGAGATGACGCGGCGCAGGTTCGGCTCGTAGATGGTGTCCCAGCCGAGCGTGGTTTCAATGGCATCGAGGATAGGCGCGGCAGTGCCGGCGGAGGCGACGGAGTGCTCGTAGGCCTGGTGTTGGCGATCGACGATGGCCTCAATCTCGGCCAGGGTGCGGCGTCGTCCCGTAGCGATGCCGATAGGCGCCGTGAAATCCGATGAAAAGTAGGGCGCCGCAACGGGAACATCGGCGTAGTCGTCGCTTTCGGCATGGGCGGTGGGCGGGTCGCAGGTGCAGTACACGGGCATGGGGCCCGATGCGCCGCGGGTCTCAATGAAATCCGCGCGGCGTAACGCTGTGCCGGGCCGGTTCCAGAGGAAATCGACGGAGACCACCAGCGTGGGAGGCAGAGCGGAGATTGGCTTGGAGGGCAGAGGCGTGGCCAGCAGAACCAGGTCCCCCGCATCGTGCGCGCTCTGGATGCGCCAACTGTGGCCCTTCCAGGTAACGCGCAGATCGGTGTAGCTGCCATCCCAGGCATGCGGGCCGGGAACCACCTGCTCTGCGCCGGGCTGCAGGCGGCCGATGAGAACATCGCCAAGAAACGCATCGCCGCCCAGTGCGCCGTTGTGCTTTAGGCCCACATGAATGGCCAGACCCTCGGGGAGCAGCACCTGCGTAAGCACGCTGTTTGTGTCCCATGTATTCCATCCCCGGGCCAGGCGCTGCTGCACCGCGCGGTAGTTGGCCGACGGCAGCGGCGGAGCGGGTTGGTTCCCCGCGCGGCGCGAAGAGGCCGTTGGAAACGAAGACCCGGCCTCTGGCTGCGCCAGTGCGGCGAAGGAGATTCCCCAGGCAAGAAGCAGGATCAGGAACGCACGAAAAGACGCTTTCGATGAAAGATTCATGGAAGATCGACTCCCACCGCAATGTAGCCGGTAAGAGTTCGCAAGCGATGTGCGCGGGGCGGACAGGAACCGCGCCTGCGGCAAATAAGCCGGAATTCCCGTGTTGCCTTCAGGACGCAAACCGATATACACCCATTTGCCTCCGCTCTCCGATTGCGCTTCTGCGTTCGTATCCTTGACCAGAGCCCGGTTGCGACCGTCGTACTATGATAAACAGAAATGCATGACGTCACCGCCAGACTCGGCCAGCGCGAGTTGAGTGACCGCGCGGACAGGCGGGGGAAATCGATTCGACACAAAGGCCGGTCAAGTGGGGCTGACCACCGCCGAGATCAGGCTCGAAGAGAAAATTGGAGGAAACACGATGAAAGCATGTGCTGTTCTTGGGATCGGAATTGCTTTTGCTTCAGCTGTCGGCCTTGCTCATGCAGAGAAGCCATTGAAGGACTACAGCTCCATTCGAGGCGTGAATTATGGAATGTATGGCGATCAGGCCACGCAGGAAAGGGATCTCGGCTATGCCAAGCGGATCAACCTAAACAGCACTCGCATCTGGCTTAGTTACAAAGCCTACGCGAAGGCTCCGCAAGCATACGTCGAACGGCTGCGGAATTATATCCGCACGGCAAACCGGATGGGCTTTACAACGATGCCGATCTTGTGGAACGGGAACGACCTGAATCCGGATAGCCTCAAGCCCGCGTTCCGCGTGGAGGGAGACGCATACGTGAAGGCCATTGTCGAGGCGGTCAAGGATGAACCAGGGCTGCTGATGTGGGACATCATGAATGAGCCCCTCTGGAACGACTATTACAACAAAGCCAACGGCGAGGAGAAGCAGCAACACGAAGGCGAGATTACCGCATTCGTGCGCTACTACCTGACCTATGTGAAAAAGATTGACCCGGTGAATGCAGTGACGGTCGGATATGCATTCTCGAGTGAAATGGAAGGCTCTGCCGATCTTGTGGATGTGCTGAGTTTTCACGATTACACGACGACGCGGGTCTCGGTTGAAGAAGCTTACCGCACGGCCGAGGAGATCGCAAAGAAATACAGCAAGCCAATTCTCAATACGGAGACGGCATGCATCGCGCGCGCGAATCCGTACGACGAGGTTCTGCAAATTGCCCAGGAGCACCGCACTGGATGGTATCTGTTCAACCTGATGATCGGCGGGTACTGGGGCGAAGTGCACGGAATCTTCTACCCTGACGGAACGGTGCGCGATCCTTCCATCATCGCGGCGGTTATGGGTTTCTACAGGAATCGGAACCTGGACACGATCGTTAAGCCCTTGCCGAACCGGGAAGGCGCGGCAGAGAAAGCGCTGAAGGCAATTGAAGATGCGTTAAATGAAGACAAGGGGACGTTTGGCCGGCCCCCATCCGCGGCGGCGACGGACAAGATCCTGGATGCGGCGGAATACGCGGCGAACTTGCTGGAAGCTGCCGAGATGGTTCCGATGAACGTGCCGCCGACCGCGCGAATCCTTAATTGGCGACAGCAGCCACCGGAGAAGCGCGACCGGGGAGCGATCCGGAAGTTCGCCTACGAGTTGGGGCTGGAGCTTAAGAAGGAGTGCCAGCTTTACTAGGTCTTTGACCGTGTGATTTCGTAAATGGCGATTGTGTGCTGAGAATCCCACCCCAGGCGCAATAACAGAGGCGCGCCGAGGGTGGGGCACCCAGTTTTGATACAACAACAAGCGGTCAGAGATCGAGCCGGCCACCTCGAACATCAATCTCCTTTCGTCAGCTTCTGGTATAGGACTGGATCGAGTTCTTCCAGGCCTGTAATGCCGTGCAAGTGGTTGACCGAGATCCATGGCAGCCAGGTACGGTGAGCACCAATGCCTCTGATCTTCGGAGATACGCTGATCGATTTCGCCGTATTTCCGAGTGGGCTGCCCGGTTCCCAATGTGGCGAAACACTAACCTTCCAATTGGCTCAGTCCTGGCCGGGCCCTTCACGGAGATGGCTCCGAAAGTTGCCGCGGGAAGAAAAGCGGCGATCGCTCAATCTTATGCAATCTCAAATTCGTAGAGGTTAACGCTTACGGGCGGAACCTGCATTGTTTCCGGAAGCATCTCTTGCGCAGTTTCAACGATTTTGACCGCAGGCTCTTTGCCCGCCTCATTGGTTGAGTTCACGCCGGGCGGCGCAATCTGATACAGCTTGCCCTGTCCGCGCAGCTTGACGCCGCCGATCTTCGCAGTGAAGCTGTGCTCCTCTTCCGTGGGGTTCACCACCGAGATGAGGAGCTTGCTGCGATCGCTGGAGAACGCGGCCAGAATATCCAGAGGATAGGTCGGGCTTCCAGTGGGCTTTGCGCCCCGGTCAACAAACGGCGTGCCGGGCACCAACGGCTGCGGCGAATCTCCGTCGACGGCAACGGGAAGAGCGTTGAGAAAGTGAGTCTGCAGGAGCTTCATCACCACTCCCTCAGCCGCAAAGCCCACGGCTTCGCCGGTATTGTCTGTCAACAAGCGCAGCCCTCCGGTCGCACAACTGGCCTCCGCCATGCCGGAGTGGCGGAAGATCTCATGCAGGCAAAGCGCGTAAGATAGCGGCATCAACATTCCGGTCTGACGGAAGAAACTGGCGCCGTTGTCATTCCCGGAGGCTGAAAAGAGGCGATTGCCCCACTCATCGAAGATGAATTTGATGCCTTTGTCTTTTAACCACGGCATCTTCTCCACGTACTTATCCCAGGCTTCGAAGGCTTCGCCGATGCGATTGGCCAGGCGGCGCGCCCTGAATTGCAGCGGGTCGTGAACATCCACGAAGAGCTGCTTCTCAGCGTCGAATGCCAAGCCGGGATAGGCGTAGGTGTGCTCGGAGAGATAATCGATGTTGCCGGCGCACTTTTCCAGCAGCCATCCGTCCCAGTCGTTCTGCGAGCCGAACTCGTAGGGGAGCTTGGCAAGCATAGGAACCTCCCAGATATCCGGGAAGAAATTGTTTCTCTTTTCCGCGCCTCCCAGGGACTTTTCACAGATCGACGCCCCGGAGACGGTCACCTTGATGGTTGGGTCCACCTTCTTCATGGCTTCGACGATGAAATTGTGCTTGACCCAATACTGATCGAGCGCCATGTAGCCGAACTGCCAGTCGCCGTACATCTCGTTCCCGATGGTCCAGAGCCGGACCTTGAAGGGCTCAGGATGGCCATTCTCCGCGCGCATCTTGCCCATGCGCGTCTCGACGGAGCCATTGCAGTATTCGACTTCTTCTGCCGCCTCTCGCGCCGAGCCGAATCCGCTGTTGATGGCCAGATCGGGCTCGGCTCCGACCAGCCGGCAGAGGGCGATGAACTCATGCAGGCCAACGTCGTTCGACTCGACGCGGTCCGACCACATCACCTGCAGGCGCGGCGGGCGCTTGTCCCGGTCGCCCAGTCCGTCGCGCCAGTCGTACGCGGAGACGAAGTTGCCGCCGGGCCACTTGAACATTTTGAAACCTTCTTCTTTGAAGAGGCGGATCATCCCCGAGTGGAATCCCTCCACATTGTCGGCGGGCATCAGCGAGGCGGTCCCGATGTGGAATGCGCCGCTGCCAGTGCCCAGGATCTCGAGGCGCGCATCCACTGTGTCGGCCGCTGGAGTGAACTTTAACGGAAACTTGTTGTACTCGCGCGAAAGCGGCGGGATGTGGATGGTTTGAGAGTCGCCGGCGCCGGTTCCCCAACTCAAGCGGACCACAACGCGAGCGCCGGGATCGCCGGCAAGATAGATGCGGCCCACATATGTCTTGCCTTTGCCCAGGCGCAATTTGGATTGCCGAATGCCGCACGGCTCTGAGCCCTGGAGCTTGACGTGCGGGCTGTGCTGGCCCACAAATGGCCGCACAGTGTCCATCTCGACCGTTCCCGCCGGCCCCACCGGCTTGAAGGGCTCGCCCATGAAGCGGCGGAAAAAGGAGTTCGACGGCGGAGGCGCGGCATCGGTGACTGGATTAGCGAACTTCCTGTCGGTCAGCATCTCGGCCCACACCTGAGTGGTAGCCGGCTCCATGTACCCCCCGAAGATCAGCGGATTAATCGGCTCGCCGCTCTTCGACGCATCGATTGCGATTTTGAGACTTGCTGACGGTTCGGCCAAGGCCGTTATCCCTTGTTGCAACAGGGTGACGCCTGCCACCGAAGCCGCTAAGAACTCACGTCGATTCATTGGCATGTCCTATCTCCTTTGGTCCTGATTGGCTCGCTGATTCGCTGGCCGTTCGATTTGGAATCGAACCATGTCAACAAGAAAACTACCACAGAGACAGAGGGGACGATTTTCCACTCCCTTCTTCTTCAGGTATTGCCAATTTGATCTGCTTGCATTCCATCCCTGGAACCGTGAGAATTCTAGATGCGGGAAGAAACCCGGCAAGGCAAAAAGGATGAAGATGAAAACAAGAATCAATCTCGCGCTTATGCTAACACTGCCGCTCTCGGTGATTGGTGTCACGTTAACGATGACGGCCCAGACCGGGGCGGGAAGCAATGTTGCTCCGCCAAGGCCGCAAGGCCCATGCGACATCTACGCCGCCGCCGGCGACCCCTGCGTAGCCGCCCACAGCACTACGCGCGCTCTCTACGCGTCGTACAGCGGACCGCTCTACCAGGTACTTCGCCAGTCGGACGGCAAGACCCTGGACATCGGCGTCGTCCAGCCGGTCGCGTCGCCGGTCCCGGATGCAGGCGGATACGCCGACGCGGCAGCGCAGGACG
>JBKQRH010000146.1:0-42170 GCA_052326045.1 Occallatibacter sp.
TGGGCGCTGGTCGGCTACTCGCTGGCCTTCGGGGCAGGAAACGGCTTTATCGGCGGCCTCGAGCACCTCTTTTTACGCGGCGTCGGCCTCGCTCCCAACCCCAACTACGGCGGCACCATCCCCGAGCAGACCTTCATGGTCTACCAACTCATGTTCGCCATCATCACTCCGGCGCTGATTACCGGAGCCTTCGCCGAGCGCGTCAAGTTCAGCTCCATGGCCGTCTTACTATCGCTCTGGTCGCTGCTCGTCTACTGCCCCCTGGCCCATATGATCTGGGGCGTAGGCGGAATCCTTAACATCGCCGGCGGTTACTGGCCGGTCTTCGACTTCGCCGGCGGCACGGTGGTGCACATCAGCAGCGGCGTCTCCGCGCTGGTCTGCGCCCTCTATCTGGGCAAGCGCGCCGGCTACCCCCAGCAGGATATGCCGCCCCACGCGATGGTGCTCAGCTTCATCGGCGCCGCTATGCTCTGGGTCGGCTGGTTCGGCTTCAATGCCGGCAGCGCGCTCAGCGCCGGTCCGCTGGCCACCAGCGCCTTTATCAACACCCAGTTCGCCGCCGCCGCCGCCGCCATCGGCTGGGTGGTCGCCGAGTGGATTCAGAATGGCAAGCCCACCGCCCTGGGCGCCATCTCCGGCGCAGTCGCCGGACTGGCCACCATCACCCAGGCCTCCGGCTTTGTCCAACCCATGTCTGCCCTGCTCATCGGCCTCATCGCCGGCGTCGTCTGCTCCTTCATGGTCTTCAAAGTCAAGAAATTCTTCGGCTACGACGACTCCCTCGACGCCTTTGGCGTCCACGGCATCGGAGGAACCATGGGCGCGCTGCTCACCGGCCTGCTTGCCTCCGGAGCCATCAATGCCGTCTACGGCAAGGACGCCGCCGGCCATCCCGTCGCCACCGGCGCCATCGACGGCAACTGGCATCAGGTCGTCAACCAAGCCGTCGGCGTAGGCATCGGATGGGCTCTGGCCATCGTGGGCACTCTTGTGTTGCTGTTCCTGGTTGACAAGACGATGGGACTGCGCGTCTCCGCAGTCGACGAAGCCGCCGGTCTTGACCTCTCGCAGCACGGTGAGGAAGGCTACGACCTGAACTCCTGATTCAACCCGGCGGAGCCATGCCCGCGGCGCGGCTCCGCCGTTTAAGCTCTTAAGCGAGGAATCCGCCCATGCTCAAAATTGAAGCGGTGATCCAGCCCGCCAAGCTGGATGCAGTCAAGGAAGCCCTGATCGAAGCCGGCATCGAGGGCATTACCATCCTGGAAGCCCGCGGCCACGGCCGCCAGAAGGGCCACACAGAGTTTTATCGCGGCCGCGAATACACCATCGACCTGCTGCCCAAGATCAAGCTCGAAATCGTCGTCGGCGACGCGCGCAAGGAGAAGGCCGTGCAGGCCATCCTCGGCGCCGCCCGCACCGGCCACATCGGCGACGGAAAGATCTTCATCAGCCGCGTCGACGAGGCCATCCGCATCCGCAACGATGAACGCGGCGAAACTGCGATCTGACGCTGCCCTCAAGCCCGCCGTGCCCCATCCTTGCGCCTTTTTCCTGGCGCAAGGGTGGGAGACGGCATGCCTCAACCCGCTCATCGCCGGCCGATTCCCCGCCCACCCATAGCCCAATAACGATGAAGTTCCCATGGCTTTTTCCACTCCTGCTAGGCATCCTTGCCGCTTTTCTAGAAAATCTTCATAGGTTCCTTATGCAACGGCTTCTACGATTCGGTGAGAATCATGAACAGTTGAGCCATTCTGACCCTCCAGCGGGCTGGACCAGCCATGTCCAACTGTTCCTAAGCGAAATTCCTGTTCCGGCAGCGCCTTCCATCCGTGCAGACTCGCGCCGCCGGTGTGTCCTTCCTTGCTTCTTCCGGGTTGGCGGCCGGAATCCCGCCACATCGCATGCTTTCGAGCGACTGCATGCTTTGGGGGAGTGAAAACCTTATGCGTTGTCGCGCAATCAAACTGCTGCTTCTATCTGCCCTCCTGGGTATACCGGCCTTGGTGATGGCACAGGCGCCCGCCTCAACCCCAGCCGCCCCGGTTCCGGACACCCAGGCCCAGATCGCCGCCCTCCAACAGGCCATCCAAGCCAATCAGACCGCCACCGCCAACGCCCAGTCCGCCGGCGATAACGCCTGGATGCTCACCTCCGCCGCCCTGGTCCTGCTGATGACCGGTCCCGGACTGGCTCTCTTCTATGGCGGCCTGGTCCGCAGAAAGAACATCCTCGGCACCATGATGCAGAGCTTCGCCATGATGTGCCTGGTCACCGTTCTCTGGGCCATCGTCGGCTACTCGCTGGCCTTCGGCCCCGGCAACGCCTTCGTCGGCGGCTTCCATAACCTCTTCCTGCGCGGCGTGGGCCTCGCGCCCAACCTCAACTACGCCGCCACCATCCCCGAGCAGACCATCATGGTCTACCAGCTCATGTTCGCCATCATCACCCCGGCGCTCATCTGCGGCGCCTTTGCCGAGCGCATGAAGTTCAGCGCCATGGCTCTCTTCCTCTCCCTGTGGTCGCTTCTGGTCTATTGCCCCATGGCCCACATGGTCTGGGGCGTCGGCGGATTGCTCAACTCCTCCAACCCCCATGCGGCCTTCCCCAGCTTCGACTTCGCCGGCGGAACCGTGGTCCACATCACCAGCGGCGTCTCCGCTCTGATGTGCTGCCTCTACATGGGCAAGCGCATCGGCTATCCGCAGACCAAGATGCAGCCTCACTCCATGGTGCTCAGCTTCATCGGCGCGTGTCTGCTGTGGGTGGGCTGGTTCGGTTTCAACGCCGGCAGCGCGCTGGCCGCCAGCCCGCTGGCCCCCAGCGCCTTCGTCAACACCCACTTTGCCACCGCCGCCGCCGCCATCGGCTGGTCCATCGCCGAGTGGATTCACAACGGCAAGCCCACCGCTCTGGGCGCCATCTCCGGCGCGGTCGCCGGACTGGTGGCCATCACCCCCGCCTCCGGCTTTGTCCACCCCATGAGCGCCCTGGTCATCGGCCTTGTCGCCGGTGTCGTCTGCTTCTCCATGGTCTTCATGGTCAAGAGCTTCTTTGGCTACGATGACTCCCTGGACGCCTTTGGCGTGCATGGAGCCGGCGGAACCGTCGGCGCATTGCTCACCGGCATCTTTGCCGCCAGCGTCATCAACCCGGTCTTCAAGGACGCGGCCGGCAACCCGCTCCCCTCCGGCGCCATCGACGGCCACTGGGGCCAATTGCTCAATCAGTCGGCCGGCGTCGCCATTGCCTGGGGCATCTCCATCGTCGGCACGCTGGTCCTGCTCTTCGTCGTGGACAAGCTCGTCGGCCTGCGCCTCTCCGCCGAAGACGAAGCCGCCGGACTCGACCTCTCGCAGCACAACGAGGAAGGCTACGACCTCAACACGTAAGGTTTTTGTTCGAATGCTTTTCATCAAAATACCGGGGGGACTGGCCCAACCAGCCCCCCCGCCTGTTACCCTGTCAAACGAGGCATTTTGCGTATGATCAAAATCGAAGCCATTCTCCAGCCCTCCAAGCTGGATGCAGTCAAGGATGCCCTGCTAGAAGCCGGCATCGAAGGCATGACCATTCTGGAAGCCCGCGGCCACGGCCGCCAGAAGGGCCACACCGAGTTCTACCGCGGCCGAGAGTACACGGTCGACCTTCTGCCCAAGGTCAAGATCGAGCTGGTCGTCACCGACGAGATGAAGGAGAAGACCATCCAGGCCATCATCGGCGCCGCCCGCACCGGCCGCATCGGCGACGGAAAAATCTTCGTCAGCCCCGTCTCTGAAGCCATCCGCATCCGCAACGACGAACGCGGCGAAACCGCGCTCTAACTTCCGCCCGCAAACCTGGGTGCCCCACCTTCGCTGCGCACTATGCGGCTAAGGTGGGATATCCATATCTATAGCTTTTTATTAGGTTTTCCGTTCCCCGTGGCTTGACCGGCAATAGGCGCTGTGACAAACTGGCTGGCATGGAAATCAACGAAGCGCTCCATTCCGCTGAGAACGACGATCGCAGGAGACTCATCCTGTCTCTTGCCGGAGCCGGTGTCATTTCGGCCATTGGTTTCTGGCTTATCCTGCTTCTCATTGCCTGGCTGGTTCCTCCCTGGATGATGTGGCAGAACCAGCATCACCTTAGCGCGGACATCGCGGCATTCTTGATGTACGTTCTTTCGTTATTTGCGATGATACGGGCGGCGCGCAAGCGGCGCTCTGCCCGAAAAAATCGTTTCAATCCCAAACAGACAATTCTCCCGCTCTAAAAAACCTCGGGAAAAGCTGTACAGCCGCGCTCCCGGCCCGGAAGAAGCGTTTCCAGCGGCCAATCGCACCACCCGCCCGTCTCCGTTTTCCGAAGACCCGCCAAACCAAAAATCCCCCATCCACCCCAACTTCGCTTATTCTGTTAACAATTCCTTACTTGCTTCGGCGAGCCACGCACAACACTCATGAATCCAGTCGCTTTTGCGGTTGACGATCTTCGGGAGCAGTATACGCGGGAGATGGCGCTTGTCCGCCAGACCTGTGAGCGCACCGGCGACGGCACCGCCGCCATTCGCCGCCGCTCCGCCGTCGTGGACCGTATCCTCATTGAAATGTGGCGCCGCGCCTTTGCCGGCCACCCCTCGCAGAACATCTCCCTGCTCGCCCTCGGCGGCTACGGCCGCAAAGATCTCTTCCCCTATTCCGACATCGACGTCCTCTTCGCCTTTGCCGATGAAAAAATTGAGGTCCAATCCAAGGAGGCCGTCCGCACCATCATTCAGGGCATGTGGGATATCGGCCTGCGCGCCAGCCCCAGCTCCCGCACCGTCAAGGAAGCCGGCCGCTTCGACCCCGACAACCTCGAGTTCACCCTCGCCACCCTCGATCGCCGCTTCCTCGCCGGCCAGTTTCCCCTCTACCAGCAGCTCCACCAGGTCACCTTCCCCGGCCTCGTGCTAAGCGAGTGGAACGCCATTACCCAGAAGCTGGGCGAGATCGCCCGCGCCCGCCACGCCAAGTACGGCAACACCATCTTTCATCTCGAGCCCAACCTCAAGGAGTGTCCCGGCGGCCTGCGCGACTACCACCTCGCCGTCTGGTTCGCCCTGCTCTTCCACCTCAAGGAGACCAAGGAGTGGCCCCGACAGCGCGGCGGCGTCTTCCAGAGCGCCCGCGGCGACGCGGAGGCCGCCTTCGACTTCCTCGCCGCCGCTCGCTGTTTTCTCCACTTCCGCCATGGCCGCGACGACAATATCCTCGACTGGCAGTCCCAGGACGAAGCCGCTGCCAACTCCATCGGCCTTGAAACCCGCGGCACCGCCGACCCTTCCTACTGGATGCGGACCTACTATCGCCATGCCCGCATCGTCTACCGCCGCGCCGCCCTGCTCATGGAGCACCTGCCCGCCCCGGTCAGCTTTTACAAGCAGTTCCGCCGCCGCCGCACCCCCATCGCGGGCACCGACTTCCTCCTCGACCAGGGCCGCATCGACATCGTCCCCGGCGCCCAGTTCAACGACACCAGCGCCATCCTGCGCATCTTCTCCCTCATGGCCACCCACGGCTATGCGCTCTCCCAGGCCGCTGAAGACCGCATCACCGACGCGCTGCCCGCCCTGGCCATCCACATTCCCGAGGGGCCCTATCTCTGGAACGCCCTGCGCGAAGTCCTGCTCGGACCCCACGCCGCCCACGCTCTGCGCACCATGCATGCCCTCGGCATCCTGGAAATGCTCATTCCCGAGTTCCACGGCATCGACGCCCTGGTCATCCGCGACAGCTATCACCGTTACACCGTCGACGAGCACACCTTCCTCACCATCGACAACGTTCACGGACTCCGTCAGCCCGCCAACCCCTACGAACAGGGCCTGGCCCAACTGCTGCCCGAGATCGACCGCCTCGACCTCTTTTTGCTCACCCTGCTGCTTCACGACACCGGCAAGGCTCGCCGCACCGGCGAGCACGTCGGCCCCAGCATTGAGTTGGCAGACGCCTTCCTCGCCCGCCTGGAATTCGATGCCGAAGAGCGCGAGGCCGTCATCGATCTCATCCGTCTCCATCTCGAAATGTCCAACGCCCTGCGCCGCGACATATTCGACCTCGAAAACGTGCGCGGCTTCGCCGAAAAAATCGGCAGCCCCCAGATGCTCAAGATGCTCACCTTGTTGACCTTCGCCGACATCAAGGCCGTCAATCTCGATGCCCTCACTCCTTGGAAGGCCGAGAATCTCTGGCAGCTCTACATGACCACCGCCAACTTCATGGATCGCTCCGTCGACGAGGTCCGCTATCACGCCGCCATCGACCCTACCCTGCTCAACCGCCTCCGCGCCATGGTGCCCGCCGCGCAGCACGACGCCCTCAGGCAATTCCTCGAGGGGCTGCCGCAGCGCTACCTGCAAACCCGCCTTCCCGAGCAGATCCGCAACCACTTCCAGATGGCAGCTAAACTCGACGAGGACTCCGTCCAGCTCGACCTCCGCCCCCAGCGTCAGCTCTTCGACCTCACCGTCATTACCCGCGACCGCAGCCGCCTCTTTGCCGACGTGGCCGGAGCCCTCGCCGCATGGGGCATGAACATCGTCAAGGCCGGCGCCTACTCCAACGAGGCCGGCGTGATCGTCGACAGCTTCCACTTCACCGACATCTTCCACACCCTCGAGCTCAACCCCAGCGAGAAGGACCGCTTCCTGGCCAATCTCCACGACGTGGTCGCGCAAAAGATCCCCGTCGATCAGTTGCTGGGGGCACGCCGCCACATGAACCGCCCCGCCAAAGCCAAAGTCGATGTGTCCACCCGCCTCGAGTTCGACTCCGAGGCCTCCACCCACTCCACGCTGTTGCAGGTGATCGCCCAGGATCTCCCCGGCCTCCTGCGCCAGATCGCCCTCACCCTCAGCACCCACCAGTGCGACATCAAGGTTGCCCTCATCGACACCGAAGGCGAAACCGCCATCGACGTCTTCTATCTCACCAGCCGCGGCGAAAAGCTGACTCAGGAAGCCCAGCAAACCCTCGCCAAAGACCTCACCGCCGCCCTCGCCGCCATGCGCAGCCCCTCCGGCGCATAAACCCACCCACCCCAATTTGAAAGATCGTGTACGCGGCGCAAGCCGCGCTCAGGTCCTCGTCGCGCAGCCGCGTGCTTCCCATAAGCCGACCTCACGGTCCCAATGCCGCGAACTCGCGCCAAGATTCAGGGATGGCCTCTGGCCGCTCCATAACTTGACAAATCGAATAGACAGTACGAGAATTCCAGCATCCGAAGCATCGCAATCTCAACGACATCGGGGATGGCATTGATCGAGAGTAACAAATCGCTTGCACAAGAATCGCAAAGAGTACTGCTCGAGGTCTTCACGACTGTTACATCTTCACCGAAGATGGAAGGAAGCACCGAAGACAAGGAGCTCGCTGACGGGCCGCGCTTCCCGGGTGACAAGTTCTTCACAGAGTGGTTTCGGAAGAGGGGAACCATTTACTTTTTTCTTTTCAAAAAGAACCTTCGCGTCACAAATGTGCAGATCGCGGAACTAATCGCCCTACTTCGTTCATACCGAACCGACAGCGGCGCAGAACTCGCATTTCTATCTGTTGAAGGCTACAAAGAGGTTCTAGTTCACATCGCTGAAAGCTTTGAAGATAGGGCTACAGAAGGTCCTAGGACATTCGATTTCATCGAAAGACAATACGGGCGTCTAATTCGTAATGCGGCTGCCATCGATGTGATGTTTGGTTCTTGCATCGTCTATCTGCCCCCTGGCGTTCAAGTCGATCTTAGGTCAATTTGTTTTCAGTCAGGTTACATACATTCTTGTGGACAGAATGTCTACATACGGAACATCTACAAGAGCAAGAAGTCTGAGATGTTCGCAAACATAAACAGTTATCTTTTGACCAATCATGTCGGTAAAAGGATATTGTTTCGACCATACTCTAATGAAGACTTTACCTATTTTGATCGAGGTCAAAAGGAAGACCTGAAGTTTGGGCTCGATGATGTCAAGCTTTCAGTACAGAAGTACTTCCTGGGAGACGAACGAATTGCAGATGTAATCGAAGAGATGAGGTCGCAGTTCAAAGGAAAGCTCGTCATACCTCCTCCTGGCAATTACCACAAGGATTCTGATCTGCTCGCGCGAGAGCGAAAGGATCCCGACTTCGAGACCGGGAGTATCTTATTTCTAATCATGGATCATTCAACTAGGCTAGTTGATGACCCACATAGCGGCACAGAGGTGCGAGGTAACAGGCACTTTATCATCTGCTACGATCAAGAGTTCATTAACGAGAATCCTTTCCATCTATTTGACGAGAACAAGCCTGCTTGGTTCGATCACACCACCCTCCCGCATACGTTGGCAGGAGCGATGATAAACATATCTCGGCCGTTCTGGCCCCGTAAGGAGGGGCCGGTTGTCGTTTGCGATTGCTTCGTGGGTAGTGGAACTACGCTGCTAGAAGCCAGTAAGTATGACGAGGTTGAGTGCCGCGGTACGGATTTCGAACCAATCAGCCGGCTATTAATAGAAGACAATATTGCGTTCTTTTCGCTTCCACAATTTGAATTGAATACCTACGTCAAACATATTAAAATGGTCGCGGAATATCTAGAGCAACCTCGACAGAGTCCTGAGACGAATTCGGAGTGGGAGGAATCAATTCCAGGCAATGCCCTGAAATCGGCAAGAGCACTCTTCCCATTATGGGAGCAGAGAAGGATGGAGGCACCGGAGTCGTCCCTCGAATTAATAACAGCATTGAAATCGGAATCTCTACTGACGCGCTTGCTCTTTTACACTCAATTGAAGGGTGCTCGGCGGTACGAAGCTGCGATAAAATCAAATTCACGAACGATCGACCACGCACTCCAAATCGAAATTGTTACACTCCACGAGGAACTCAAACAGCTGGTTGGACTCCGGGGTAGGACAGAAAGCGGCGTGTCACATGGTCGGCGTATTGATTTCCAAGGAAGTTATTCGGGAGGCCTCTCGATTGACATCCAAGCCTTAGGCCAGCTCGGAGCCGTTCTGCCAAATCAGATTGCAATAGGTGATTGCCGCAGCTGGCGACCAAATAATGAAGAGTTCGACTTGATCATCACTGACCCCCCGTATGGGTTCAACACCATTGAAGAGCGAGAAGCGCTCGCAGAAGTCTATTCGTCCTTTCTCCGAATGGCCGTAAGGGCACTCAAGGATGGAGGGCAACTCGTTTTGGCTTTGCCCGATTGGTCTCACACTGGACGCAGACTCCCTGCGTTTATACTCAAGGACTTTATCACGCATCAAATACTGGTGATCGCCGAGGATGAGGGGCGGGAGGTGATCAATTCAGCTGACCAGATCCCGAAGACAGTCCCCACTGCCCCTTATTACTGGG
This sequence comes from Occallatibacter sp., assembly GCA_052326045.1. Taxonomy (GTDB): domain Bacteria; phylum Acidobacteriota; class Terriglobia; order Terriglobales; family Acidobacteriaceae; genus Telmatobacter. The sequence continues at coordinate 9,375 of JBKQRH010000146.1, forward strand.
AATCGGAAAAGGCGCTGAGAAGGGCCATTCTCCATTTTCGATTCAGGAAAAGGGCTGAGTACCGTCGGAAAGAGGGGAACACGTGAAGCAATTGACAGCCCCATTCGACGGGGGTACGCTACTTCAAACTGCGGAGGGTCGCATGTGCCCGGCTTTTGTTGAACAGAGTCCACGACTCGCAAGAGCGTATGAGGAATGGGATGGCCTTACGGACGAGGAGCGCAAGATTCTGATTCCATTCCTTTTGAGCAGCATGAGAGGTTGGCAAGCATGGTCGATCACAGACTCGGCCAGATTGGGTTGGTTGGAAGATCAATTCAAACAGGCTGGGGTGCCGTTCCGAGGTAGGTCGCAGGAACCGCTTTAGGTTTTCCCTCGCATGAGGCCGGAGTTTCGCCTCGCCGTGCGGCAAATTGGCCCCTTTCTAGGCTCCCCGTTGTGAAATTCCATTTGCTATTCAGCCCGCTTGCTTGAGACGACGGCTGGAACATCGGTCGCTGAAGTTGCCCACACGTTTGAAGATTGCACGTGTTCGAAACTCACGCAGGACCGATGAAGGATTCCTGAAATCGTCCACAAGCACCGACCATTTGGAGACAAGGCCAGATCGGTAACGGTAAACGCCCTTCCATGGACTGATTCGATGACGCTCCGGAGCAGCCCGACCCGGAAACCGGAGCCCTGGACAGAACGGCAATCTGTACACGAAATATGTGATAATTGGGTCGCAAAATGCGCGCAAAATGGGGCCAAAAAGGGGTCAAAAACGACCAAATTTGCCGACTTTTACCCTTTTATGGCGACTTCCAGGGCGGCTTTCACGGCTATTATGACTACCTGCAACAGGACTTTCCTGCAAATTGGTAGCCAATCAGGCTCTTTGTGGGCTTGCAGACCGACAAATGTGTGGGCTTGCAGGCCGACTTTCAACTTCCATCTGCTCACTGTTCAGTGTCCACTGTCCACTGTTCACTGTTCACTGTTCACTGTCCTCCGCCCCCCTGCTTCCGCCGAATCAACCGGACCTTAACAATTCCCGCCCCGTCCGCCCGCTATCATGAACACAGGGCCTTCCGCGTGTGCGTCCGGGAAAGCCTTCGCTTCAAAACCGGCAATGCACTCATTCCCGATGACTTCACTTCAGATAGGCGTGCACCAGATCGATCAGGTCTTCGGCCAGCTCCGGGGCAATCTGCTCTTTGGACCCCTCGGTGAGATGAAACCGGATGTGATCCTCCAGCACCTCGCCCATAAGGCTGTTCACGCCGCCCCGCACCGCGGCCAGCAGCATCAGTTGCCCGCCGCAGTCCTCATCGGCAGACAGAGCGCGCTCGATTGCGTCCAACTGTCCGCGCAGCTTGCGCACGCGCTGCAGCAGTTTGAATTTCTCCCGCTCATGCCGGGGCATCGCATTTCTCCTCTTGACAATACCCACCCCCGGTATGGTATTAACCCAGTGGGGGTATAGTTGCGCTTCCATTCTATCCCCGCTGCCCCGCGCTTCGCATCTGACCACAAAGGCCTTCCCATGCTCCGGTTTTCCGGCCGCCGCCTCAATCCGCTCCGCCCCGCTCGCGCACTCGCCTTTGCCTCGCCGCTGGCCGGCCTGACCCTCGCGCTGGCCCTGGCTGCCGGCGCCGCGGCCGCGCAGGCGCCCGCCGCGAGCGCAGGCCCACCGGCTGGCGACGTTTCCAAACCCAGCGATCCTGGAACGCTCTTTCCCCATACTGAGACCGGCCGCTATTGGATTTCGGGCCAGGCAAACGTCATCATGCAGTGGCATCCGGCCTTCGCGGCGCAATACTCCGGGCCCAACAGCCTGACCACATGGGCGCAGAGCGCTACTACGCACGTTCTGACGCTCTATACCGGTCTCGAACTCACGCATACCACGGAAGTCTTCGCCGATATGGAAGACGCCACGGGCAGCGGCATCGGGAACGCGAATGGCCTGGCCGGCTACACCAACATGGACTCCGTGCGCCTGGCGAATGGCATATCGCTTTCAAAGTCGCCCTATCTGGCGCGGTTCATGTTGCGGCAGATCATCCCTCTCACTCAGGATCGCGTTGAAGCGGACCGCGACGAGCTTCATCTGGCCACCTCCCTGCCCGCGCGCCGCATCGAATTTCGCCTGGGCAAGTTCGACCTGGTCGATTTCTTCGATCTCAACACCTGGGGCTCCGACAGCCACCTTCAATTCCTCAACTGGACGGTGGACTCTAACGGCGCGTACGACTACGCCGCCAACACGCGCGGCTACACCGATGGCCTGCTCCTTGAATACGACGATCATGGCTGGACGGCGCGCTTTGCCGAAGCGCTGATGCCGAAGGTGGCGAATGGAATCAACCTGGACGCCGATATTGCGCGCGCGCGGGCGGAGAACCTCGAACTCGAAGCCCGCGGAAAGCGGATCGCTCATCGGGCGGGCACCGTGCGCCTGCTGAGCTATCTCAACCACGCCAACATGGGAAATTACGAAGAAGCGATTGCGGACTTCCTCGATCATCAAACCCCCACGCCGGACATCGTCGCGACGCGAAGGCAGGGACGCCACAAATACGGCTTCGGCTTGAACTTCGAACAGGAGATCACGCCGCAACTGGGCCTCTTCGGCCGCCTGGGCTGGAGCGACGGCCGGAACGAGTCTTTCGCCTACACTGAAGACGACCGCACGGGCCAGATCGGCGGCTTTGCGGCGGGCAGTCTATGGCGTCGGCACAACGATCGCGCCGGAGCCGCTTTCGTTGCCAACGGAATTGTGGCCGCGCATCAGCAGTATCTTGCTCTGGGCGGACTCGGCTTCCTGCTCGGCGACGGCGGCCTCGCCTACGGTCACGAAAAAATCTTCGAGTGCTTCTACACCGCGCACCTCTGGCGCGGCTTCTTCGCCTCCTACGACTTTCAGCACATCGACAATCCGGGTTATAACGACGCACGAGGCCCCGTTTCCGTCTCATCTGTCCGCTTCCACACCGACCTTTGACCATCCGGAGAGGCTTGTACGCGCTTCCGATCCCCGCCGGCACGGACCGGAAGCTGAAGGCGGCGAGGCAACAAGAGCCGATTCGCCGCCGGCCGGCCGCGTGTAAAAAGCCAAGACCTGGTCTCCGCGCGGTTCCGCGTGACGGATGACGTGGATCACGTCCGGATGGGCGGCGGTCCGGAAGTATTCTAAGTCAAGGAGCAGGGAGCCGTGACCACGCGAACCCACAAGGTAGCCACTCAACTCGCTCAAGCCGCAGTCCAGATCTTTGCCGCCAACGAGCGCATGAACCAGCTTCTGATCGAACATCTTGACCCTGCCGCCTGGAACGCCAAACCGCCCGGCAAGGTCCGCACCATTGCGGCGATCTTCACGCACATGCACAATGTCCGCTGCAAGTGGATCAGGCTTACGGCTCCGCACCTGCAGGTTCCACTGGAGCTGAACCGCGCGCGCTGCACGCCGCGGCAGGCCCGCGCGGGATTGGCCGAGAGCGCCGCCCGCTGCGTGGAGATGCTGGCTGAAGCGTTCGGCGGCAGTGGAGGCCGCGTCGAGAAGTTTGTGAGAGACGGCTGGGCCAAGCCCTGGCCGGTTGGCCCGGAGATGCTGTGCTACATGCTTTCTCACGAAGCCCACCATCGCGGGCAGGTGTGCATGCTCGCCCATCAGCTCGGATTCCCGCTGCCGGTCAAGGTGACGTCCGGGATCTGGAATTGGGAAAAGCTGTGGAAGGAGTGCGGGGCGCCTCGCGGCCCCGGCTACGATTCTTAAGTAAGGGCACAGGCCGCTTCACTGCCCGGCGATCTATTGCACTGACCACCGACACTGGCTACTTGCCCTGCTTACTTGCCCTCGCCGGCCGGCTGCGCCTGCGTCTGCGACTGCGCAGGCAGCGTGTAGATCACCTCGCCCGGCTTGGCGTAGTGCAGTTTTTCCCGCGCTTCGCGCTCTATCGCATCCGGGTCGGACTTGAGCCGCTCGATGCGCTCGCGCAACCGCGCGTTCTCCTGCTCCAGGTCCTTGATCTCCCTCTGCAACTGCCGGTCTTCGGCGCGTTTCTGCTGCCACACTTGCAGCCCGTGCTTGCCGTTGATCACGTGCCAGGTGAGCAGCAAAGCCAGCCCCACGGCTACCACGGTGCCCGCCGGACGCCACGCCCGCAGCATCCACGCCAGCGCCCGCTTGCGCGCCGGGCCTGGCCCAGATCCAGACCCTGCCCCGCCCCCAGCCGCGCTCTTCTCCGCTTGCATCTTCTCGTCCGGCATTCAACCTCGATGTGCTGTTACGACAGCACAAACTTCTCCGCGGCCGCCTTCACGGCTTCCATATCCTGTTCGCTGCGCGCTTCCGTGTAGGTCCGCACCACCGGCTCGGTCCCCGAAAGCCGGTAGCACACCCAGGACCCATCCTCCAAAATCAGCTTCAGCCCGTCGGTCCGCACCACTCCAGTAACCTTGCGTCCGCTCAGCTCCGTCGGATCGGCCTTCAACTTCTCAGTGAACGCGGCCTTTGCCTCCGGGGTCAAGCGGAAGTTCTCGCGAACCGGATAGAAGGAACCAACCTTGCCAAACAGCTCCTTCAGTTGCACGCCCAGGCTCTTGCCGCGGGTGGCCGCCATCTCCGCCACCAGCAGCCCGGCCAGCACGCCGTCCTTCTCCGGCACGTGCCCGCGGATGGTCAGCCCCGCCGACTCTTCGCCGCCGATCGCAATCTTGTCCTCGTCGATCAGCGCCCCAATGTACTTGAACCCCACCGGCGTCTCGTAGAGCGGAACCTTGTGGTACTCGGCCAGTGCGTTGATCAAATTGGTCGTCGCCACGCTCTTGGCCACGCCGTTGCGCCAGCCGCGCGTCTCCACCAGGTAGTCGAACAGCAGCGCAATGATGTAATTCGGCTGGATAAAAGTTCCGTCGGCGTCCACAATGCCGAAGCGGTCCGCATCCCCGTCGGTCGCAATGCCCAGGTCCGCGCCCATCTCCCGCATCTTGGCCCTGGCGTCGCCCAGCAGCTCGTCAGACGGCTCCGGCGCATGGCCGCCAAAGAGCACGTCGCGGTAATCGTGAACCGTCTCCACGGTCACGCCCGCCTCGCGCAGCAGATCGGAGCTGTAACCGCGCCCCGCGCCCCAGAACGGATCGTAGACCACCTTGATGCCCGACTTGGCAATGGCCTTCAGATCCACCAGTTCGGCCAGCCGCTTGAGGAACGCCGGCTTCACGTCGGCCGTCTCAAACCCACTGGCCGACGCATTGGCCTGGGGGATGTTGCCGCCACCAATCGCCGCAATCGCCGCCTCAATCTGTTTGGTCACCTCCGGCAGCGCCGGCGCGCCGTCAGCAGTCGAAAACTTGATGCCGTTATACTCCGGCGGATTGTGCGAGGCGGTAAAGTTGATGGCCCCGGAGGTCTTCATCTCGCGTACCGCGTAGGCAATGGCCGGTGTCGGCGCTGCTTCGGGAATCACAATCGGCGTCACGCCGGCGCCAGCCAGCACGCGTGCCGCGATGTCCACAAACGTCTCGCCCAGAAAGCGCGGATCGCGGCCCACCAGCACGCGGGGTCCCCGGGAAGCGGCCTTTGCTTCCTGGGGTGGCAGCGCGCGATGCGGCTCCGGTTGCGTCTTCACGTAGGCGGCAATCCCCGCCACCGCCAGCCGGATGTTGGCCACGGTAAACTCGTCGGCCACAATCGCCCGCCAACCCGAAGTGCCAAATCTGATCGCTGTCATCGTCTCGTTCTCCACGCGTCCGCCATAACCGGGGTCCCCAGCGACAGGTCTTCGTCGCTGGGGTGGTTGGCGGACATCAACTCCATACTGCCTGAGCCGACCACTTCGGGCAAGTTTCGGGCCTTGTGTTCGACACCCCCTGTTCCCTCTGGAATCTTTGATCAAGCACTGGGAGGTCAGCCCGCGCATCTGTCACAAAGGATGCGTCTCCTATTTTTTGCACCTTTTACGGTGCATGAACACGGGAGCCCAAAATTTTTCGCAAATCAGCTTGACAAGCAGCGGACAATGGGAGAAGATTCTTGCAATGTTGTTTGTAGTGCAGACTAGTTTGCGAGGAGAGATATGAACGAGATTTCGCGTCACATGACCGATGAAGATCCGAATGTAATCGCCAACCGCCTCATGCAGAAGGCGCATAACCGCGATGGCTTGCCGGAGATCGCAATCGGCCTGTGCTTTCTCACCGTCGCTTTCACCATGTGGATGCAAGTGGTGTTCCATCCAGGGTCGATGGGCTATACCGCAGGCTTCTGGAGCTTTGCGCTGCTGGTCCCAGCCATGATTCTTGGATCGCAATGGGCAATCAAGAGGGTGCGCAGACGGTTCTTGATCGAGAAGGTTGGTTACGTTCAACTGAAGCCAGTCAATCGGAAACGGTCTGGCATCGTAATCGGCATTGCGTTTGTCGTTGCAATCGTGGCCGCATTTGCAGCGTTCAAAGGATCGTTCCCACCAGCCAGCTTCGTGCTCGCAGGGACCGGAATTGGCGGCGGAGTCTTGGCTGCTCTGAGCGGCCGCCTGCCCCGCTACGTCATTGGCGGCGTGATAATGGCGGCGACCGGCATTCTGGTGGCTTTCAGCAAAGTCTCCCTGGGGGCCGGCTTTATGATCCTGTACGGTTTCATGGGCGTTTTGTCTCTTATCTCCGGTTGCGTCGTTCTTGTGCTTTTCATGCGCAAGCCGGCAGAGGCGGGTGAATGAGATGAGTGCGAAGATCCAACGACTGGCCGATATCGACCGCATCATCCACGAGCCGGCACGGCTGATGATCGTCGCGCTCCTGGCCGCAGAGTTGAGGAGACCGATTTCCAAGACTTGCGTTAAATGATTCGGTATGGTTTGTATCGCCAACTAGCTTGAGAGGAGAAAGATGAACGACATTTCGCACAACATTGTCAATGAAAATCCAGATGCAATTGCCAACCGCCTCATCAATAAGGCGGAGTACCGCGATGGATTGCAGGAGATCGTTATCGGGTTAATCAGTCTGACGTTTGCGGGCATGGCCGGCTTGCCGGCGGTATTCAAAGGATCGTTCGGCTCTATGGCATCCTTATGGGGCATGATGCTGCTGATGTCAATCATAGGCTTTGGATCACAGTGGGCGATCAAGAAGATGCGCAAACGGTTTTTGATCGGGAAAGTGGGTTACGTAAAACTGAAACCGGTCAATCGGAAGCGGCTTGGCATCAGGCTCGGCATCATATTGGGCCTTTCGTTTGTCATTGCAGCCCTGGCGGCGTTCGCAATGGTCAAGGTGGCGATCGCGACTCACAAGAGCGTGGCCCACTGGGGCTTGTTCCCGCCAGCCGGTTGGGCGCTTGTGGGAACCGGGATTTTCGCCGGAGCAATCATGGTTTTTCGCGTCCGCTTGCTCCGATATGTTATCGGCGGCGTGATCATGGTGGCTATGGGCATTCTGCTTGCTTTCAGCAGAGTCTCGATCAATTTAGGCCTTACGATCCTCTACGGCTTTGCTGGCCTTCTCGCTCTCATTTCCGGGAGCGTCGTGTTTTTCCTCTTCCTGCGCCAACCGGCCGGGACGGGAGAATAAGATGAGCGCGAAGATCCAACGACTGGCCGATATCGACCGCATCATCCACGAGCCGGCGCGGCTGATGATCGTCGCGCTGCTGGCCGCCGTCGAGGAGGCCGACTTCCAGTACTTGCGCCAGACGACAGGACTCACCCAGGGCAATCTCTCCGCTCATTTGTCCAAGCTGGAGGAGGCGGGCTACGTGGCCATTGAGAAGACTTTTCGCGGGAAATATCCGCTCACCATCTGTCGGCTGTCGAAACGGGGCAGAGAAGTGCTCGACAACTACCGGAAAGCAATCAGAGCCGCGCTTTGATCGATTTCTGGATCTCTTCGACTCCCTTTGTACACTGTCCGCGGAAGCCAACCCATGTCCGACGCCAGCCCGCATCGTCCTCACCTCCGCCGCCACTCCTGAGGAGGCCAACGGCCTCGCTCCCGGCATTGCGGGATGCGGGGCCGTCCATGATGACGCCCTTCATCTCAATTCCATGGAACGGTTGAATGGGCCGGTTGGCGATCACTGGGGCAACTGAATGGTCTTCTGTTCGCCCTGGTATGAAATCACCTGGTCAGGATTGTTTGTAACTTCTACCCCCGTGCCATGGCCCTTTCCTACAATCACGGCCTGGAAAATCCGCGTCTTTAAGATGCCAGGGAATTCGCCCTTTCTGGCATCGATTGTGAGCCGGCGTTTTGCGTCGTCCCAATGAAACGCAATCGTTGAATAGACGCCCTTTTCGTAGTTGTAGTTGTCGTTCTCGTCCTCGTAGAGGGTGAAGTTGCCGTTGGCTCCGGGATAGATGCGCAACTCGATGGGGTCGGCGGGTTTTTCAGTGGAGTATTGAACCAACGGCCCCATCGGCACAATGGAACCGGCCTTGACCATGAGCGGAATCTTCTCGATGGGGGCATCCGCGGCCACGCTCTTGCCGCCTTCCAGCTTCTCTCCCGTCCAGAAATCGATCCACGAACTCCCGGCCGGCAGATAAACGCTTCTTGTCTTCTCCCTGGGCTCGGCGACCGCTTCCCTGGCGTGAATAGCCGGAGTCTTCCAGTAGAGCTTGGCCCTGAAAGCGCCCAGCGCACTGTTCGCCGTCTCGAACTTGAAGTCATATTCCTTCCCTGCCGCCAGCGCCACGGGCACGGTCCAGGACTCCATCGATTCGTAGTTGTGCGGAACTTCCTTCCCGTCCAGATACACCCGCCTCGATCCGAAGCTTTTCAGGTTGAAGCGATAATTTCCGGTTTCCGGGGGAATCAGCTTGTCTTCCCAGCGCACGGAAAATTTCGGCCCGGTAATAAAACTCTCCCAGCCCGTGTACCAGTCCAGATTGACGTCCGGTTCCACATCCTCATGGCACGCGTTCTTGAACTCGTCATCGCAATAGTAGGTTGCGTTCAGGCCCGGTTTGCCGTCCTTCGTCCTGAAGTGCTCCGGCGCAACCAGAATGCCATCCTCCGGCGGGCGGTGGTACATATACTCCGTCACCGGCGAGACCATGATCGCCGGGCCGAACATATACTGGTCGTCGATCGAATACGTCTTATGGTCGCCGGTGAAATCCATCGGCAGGCCGCGCATGATCGTGTAACCGTTGTGCGTAACCTGCCAGCCCAGCGAATAGATGTAGGGCAGCAGACGGTAGCGCAGAGTGTCGAACTTCTCCAGCACGGGAACGTACTCGCCAAACTCCCATATCTCGCGCGGAGTTTCAGAACCGTGCGCCCGGAAGATGGGAGAAAATGCGCCGAACTGGAACATGCGCGTGTAAAACTCCTGATACGCAGGATCCTTGCCGCCGTTCATGAAAACGCCGCCCTGGCATCCGAGCGAGTACCCTCCGATGTCGAAGGTCCAATAGGGAATGCCGGACATGCTGTGGTTGACCCCGGCGGCTATCTGCTGCCTGTAGACTTCCCAACTGGAGCCGATGTCTCCCGACCAGGTGGTTGCCGCGGTCCTCTGCTGGCCGGCGAAGGTCGAGCGCGTGAGAATGTAAACGCGCTTTTGGTCCGTCTCCTTTCGCTGATTCTTATAGATGGCCTCGGTATCGAGCAGCGAGTAAGTATTGAGATATCTGGCGAAGGTGCCGAGATGATTGTCCTGCACTCTCTTCATCTCATACTCCTCGGCCTCCTGCGTCAGCGCGTTGACCATGTCCGGTTCGGTTGAATCCATCCACCACGCGTCTACGCCCTTGGAGAAGAGTCCTTCGTTCGCGTACTTCCAGTACAGATTCGTGGCGGCGGGATTGTAGACATCGAAGTACTTGAATCCGGCCCAGCCCACGGTCGGAAACAGATAGCCGCGCTTGTCCATCTCCTTGTAAATCTCTGAAGACGGCCCCAGCCCGGCCCAGATCGAAATCATAAGGTGGAAGTTCTGCTGGTGCAGCTCATCGATCATTTCCTTGGGACGCGGGTACTTTGTCTCGTCGAATATCATTCCGCCCCAGTTGTCGTTATTGCCCCAGTAATTCCAGTCCTGCACGATGTTATCGATCGGAATTTGCCGTTTGCGATACTCCCGTGCGATGCCCAGCAGTTCGTCGCGCGTGGCGTAATGCTCCTTGCTCTGCCAGTAGCCGTAGGCCCACTTGCCGTACATCGGCGCCTGGCCCGTGAGCTGCCTGTATCCCGCGATCTCCCCATCGATAGTGGGGCCGTAGAAAAAGTAGTAATCGATGTTGTCGCCGACCTCGGACCAGAAGGAGGTCGCGCCCTTGCTGTCGTCGAAGATCGTCTTGGAATAGTTATCCCAGAAGATTCCATATCCCGCGGTTGAGACCAGGACGGGCGTAACAGCCCATTTGTTGGCCTGCACAATCTTCACCGTCCGCCCGCGGTAGTTCATGACGCCTAACTGTTGCTGTCCCAGGCCGTAGACGCCCTCCTCCGCGCTCAGCTTAAAGTTCTGCTGAATGCTGAAGGCCTTCGCTTCGCGCTCGATCTGCGAGGGCGTGAAGCTGGGCCGTCCCTGTTCCTTTAGAAGCGTGCGGTTAGCGCTGTCGAGATATTGAATAGATCCATCGTTCTTGCTCACGAGAAGTTTGACCTGACCGCAACTCAGCGTGACTTCCGCTTTGTTCTCCTCGAAATGCACGTCCAGATTAGGCACATCCTTCTGGATAACGGAGAGGCTGACTTTTTCGCTCGTGCCGCCGGCCGGCCATTTCACGACGCGGACGATGCCCTCCGCATAGAACTGCACCTTCATGTTCAGATCGCCGGTTCTGAGTTGAATTCCGTTCTGGATGCGTTGAACTCCCGGCGGCGCCGGAGTTGCCTGCGCATTCTTCGCTGCCGGAGAGTCATGCTGGCAAATAGCCGGCAAAACGCTCAGGCAAAGCACCGGACACAGTGCCGCAAGCCGCAGAGCAGAAGTGAGGAATTTCATTTTTCGTGTTCCTTTCTTGTTCCACCCAGTGTTGACAGGTCTCAGGTTATTCACCAAAAGAGCGCAAAAACATTATGTCACGAGGCCCGTTTCGCCGGGGATCAAGGAGCGCCGCGGGGGCCCCAAAGCCTACCCTGAAGTTGCAGAAAGCCTGCCCTGAGCGAAGTCGAAGGGGATCTGTATCTCGCCTTTCTGTCGCAAGGGTGGAAAACCACAAGAGTAGACCTGAGTTCTTCCCTTCCGAAAATATCCTCCCGCGGTTCGCGCCCCCCTCGTACACTGACCCTGGAACCACCCCATGCCCGAAGCCAACTCGCAAGCCCGCATCGTCCTCACCACCGCAGCCACTCCTGAGGAGGCCGGCCGACTGGGCCGCACTCTGGTCGAGGAGCGCCTGGCCGCCTGCGCCACGTCGATCCCAGCGGTCCAGTCCATCTACCACTGGCAGGGCCAGGTCGAGTCCGCGACGGAAACCATGCTGCTGCTCAAGACCAGCCACGAACAACTAGCCGCTCTCGAAGCCCGCCTTCACGAGCTGCACAGTTACCAAACCCCGGAGTTCCTGGTTCTGCGCGTCGAGGCCGCCAGTCAGCCCTACCTCGACTGGTTGCAGGCCAGTCTTCGCCAGCCTTGAGCATTCAAGGAATTTCATGAGCCGTCTCAAGACTTATCTCGCGGTCACGTTTCTCATCACCTGGACCTGTTGGTGGACCTTGGTGCTGCTGGTTCGCCCAGGAACGACGGTCTACGGCCACCCGCTACTCATGCTTCTTTTCGCGCTCGGCGGTCTGGGACCCACCATTGCCGCCTATGCTGCCGTGCTAGCTACCCCGAACCAATCGCCCCTCAGGGAGTTCAATTTGCGACTCTTTCGCTGGCGGGTTGTCTGGTGGTGGTACGTCATTGCTTTGGCGCTTCCTTTTGCCATTGCCCTGGCCCCGTTGGGTCTTGCCGCTCTGATCGATCCCGGCTTGCCGGCAAGTTCGGCTCTTCGGCCCTGGTACATGTTCTTTCCCCTGTTTCCCGTCATGATCCTTGGCGGCGGCCTGGAGGAACTCGGCTGGCGCGGGGTTGCCCAGCCCCAGATGGAGCAGGGCATCGGCCGTCCGGTAGCGGCCGTGCTGGTCGGCCTCATCTGGTCCCTCTGGCACCTTCCGTTGTTCTTCATTCCCGGCGTTGGTCAATACGGAACCAACTTCTTTAGCTTTCTGATTGGAGTAGTCGGCAGCGCCCTGATCCTGGCTTGGCTCTATGGCCGTACCCAGAGCATCCTGCTCTGTATCCTTTTCCATGCTGGCTTGAACACCGTTGCAGCCCTTGGGTTGGCTATTCCATCCGGTCGCAGCGGTCCAGCACTGCTGGAGGCGTGTTTCAAGGTACTCGTTGGCGCACTCCTGTTGTTCGTATTCCCGGGTGTGTGCGACAAATCTTTACCGCCAAAGCCGTCCAGCGGAACCCTGGGGCGCCGGGGCTGATGCGCAACTCGTTGTAGACTCCGCGGGCGCAATCCGTGCCTCTCGGCTGGTTCTCCCGGAGGACAGACTTCGCGAAAGAGAACTCACAATCCCGAGCTCTGGTTCTACGGCCGGGTCTGAGGCCGTCTGGTATTCTAGCTTTCAGCGGTTTTCCAATTCCTTTTGACCGGGCAAAACATCGGCAGGGCCGCATCAATTGGAAAACCGCTCTTTGCTGCGATGCGCTGGTTAATGATGGTTTTTCTCGTTTCACTCGGAGTGCTGCTGTTTGCGGCTGCGGGCGTGGCGCATCACATCTGGCTCCAGCGCGCGAAGCTCCGCCGCAAGCCGCCTGCGGGCGCCGGTCCGGCCCTTAATCCTGCACGCGACCCGGCCGAGGAAACCGACCAGGAACTGGAACCCTGAGAGAATCCGTGTGAACAAAGAACTCTCGGCACAATCGGCCTCCATGCCGGCCTCAATCTCCGCCTCGACGGCCGCCCCCGCCGCAACCGCCTCCGGCTTCCAACGCCTGCGCGGCAAAACCAGCTAGCCTCATACAATCACCATTGCTGTTTTTCGTCGAAAGGACCTTAGTTCCCCGTGAGCAACCTGATTTCCGAAGCCGCCAGCTCAGCCACCACGCTCGATATCTCCATCGCCCATAGTCCCGACTCCGATGACGCCTTTATGTTCTATGGCCTGGCCACCAACAAGGTCCGCGTTCCCGGCTATCGCTTCACTCACACCCTCTCGGACATCGAGACCCTTAACCGTCGCGCCCAGGACGAAGCCTTCTACGACGTCACCGCCATCAGCTTCCACGCCTACCCCTATCTCCAGCAGAACTACGCGCTGATGGGCTGCGGCGGCAGCGTGGGCGAGGGCTACGGTCCCATGGTCGTCTCCAGCAAGCCTCTGGCCCCAGAGGACATGGGCCGCATCAAGATTGCCGTTCCCGGCGCCCTCACCACCGCCTATCTGGCCCTCAAGATATTTAATCCGGCCATTCAAACCGAGACCGTGCCCTTTGATCGGATCATCCCCGAGATTCTGGCCGGAACCTTCGACGCCGGCCTCATCATCCACGAGGGCCAGCTCACCTATGCCGCCAGCGGCCTCCACAAGGTTCTCGATCTCGGCGTCTGGTGGCGCCAGACCACCGGCCTCGTCCTGCCCTTGGGCGGTAACGCCATTCGCCGTTCCCTGGGCGCCGAATCCATGCGCATCATCACCAAAGCCGTTCGCGACAGCATCCAGCACGCCCTCGACCACCGCGAACAGGCCCTCGAATACGCCATGCAGTTTGCCCGCGACCTCGACTCCCGGCTGGCCAACCGCTTCGTCAGCATGTACGTCAACGACCGCACCCTGGACTACGGCCTCGACGGCCGCCAAGCCATCCGCAAACTCCTGGACCTGGGGCACGAACGCGGCATCATCCCCATCGCCCCCATGGTGGACTTCGTCGATTAGGGCTTACGCACTGTTCCCTTTGTTCGAGTCATGCACATGACTCCAACAGCATCGGTCGAAATCCGCTGCGGTACCTTCGGCATCCCGAACCCCACCCGAAAGTCATTACAATCCATCCATAAACTTTTCGAGCTTTCTAAACAGTTTCTAACCATCGCCGATGCATCCACTATTGAGGTCTTTCAGGATGCTCGCCGACTCCACGCCAATCTTCCTCCTCGCATCGCCCGAGCCTGCCCTTCTCGCTGCCATTGAACCGGTTCTCGCCGCATCGGGCGCGCGCGTCGAAATTGTCCTCTCTGCCCAAGCCGCCTTGGCTGCAATGACTGCGCCCAATCCACCCACCCTGACCCTGCTCGACGTCAACCTGTCAGACATGGAAATGGGCCAGTTGCTCGCGGTCGTACGCGCCCAGGTCAGCTCCAAGCGCCTCCCGATTGTCCTGATTTCGGACACTGTCACCCAGGAATGGATCGACCGTCTGGCCGAGGGAGTCATCGACGACCTGATTCTGCGCGCCGCGGAATCCCCTTACTGGCGGCTCCGGCTCGACATGGTGATGCGCACCCTTCACAGAACGCGCGAACTCGAATCCCTCCGCGAGACCGCGGTGCTGAACGCGCAGACCGACCGCCTCACCGGCGTCTACAACCGCGAAACCCTCCTCGCCATGCTGTTTCGCGAAACCGACCGCGTGCAGCGGATGAAATCCTCGCTGTGCCTGATTCTGTTCGACATCGACGACTTTGGTCATTGGAATTCGCGGCTCGGCGCGGACGCCTGCGATGATCTACTTTGCCAGGTGGTGAGCCGCACCACGCGCCTCTTGCGCAGCTATGACCTGCTGGGACGTCCCGGCATGGATGAGTTCCTGGTGGCGCTTCCCGGTTGCATCCCCGCCAACGCCGTCATGCTAGCTGAACGGGTCCGCCTTGAAGTCTTTTCCTCGCCCTTCCGTGTGGCGGGCGAATCCATCCGCCTCTCAGCATGTTTTGGCATCGCCTCCAGCCAGGGCCGTTCCCCGGTGGTGGTCCTGCGCGACGCCGAACAGGCGCTGCAGTCGGCCAAGGTCGCCGGACCCGAGTCGATCCACTGCTTCAACGACTCCCAGTACTCCTCCGCCGCCCCGGTAACCTTTCTCTCCCCCAGCTCGGGCGATGAACTGCTGGCCTGGTAGCGCGGGAGCAGGTCACTGGCTAGCGGATAAAACCGGAAACCGGCGTAACGCGACATGAAGGCTTACGATTCCCGCAGACTAACTGCCGTCTGCCTTTGAGGCTGTCTCATCCGCCAGCCCCAGAAACTCCTGAAAAACCTCGTTCGAAAGCAGTTGTCCCCGCGGCGTCAGCCGAACCCTCTTGCCGTCGGAGGTCAACAGCCCAGCCTTCGCCAGCCGTGCAACTACTTCCATCGCCCGTGCCACCGTCTCCCGCCCAAACTCGCGCTCCAGCGCGGCCACTTCCACGCCCGCATTCAGCCGCAGCCCCAGAAACCAGGCCTCCTCGTGCTGCCGTGCCGGCGAGAGCCACGCCGTCTCCACCGCTTCTCCACCCCACGGACCAAGACCTGTCCGCGGGGACCCCGGTTCCGGTCCCTCAAGAAATGCGCCCAGGTCCTCGGTGGTTGTCGAGCGCAGCACGTAGCTGAGCCCGGCGCCATCCGCTCCATGCAACGCCTCCCGCAGCATCGACGACGCATCCAGCCCCAGTCCCAGGTAAGGCCGTCGCTGCCAGTAGCGCAAATTATGCCGCGAAGCAAACCCCGTCCGCCCAAAGTTCGAAATCTCATACTGGCCCAGCCCCGCTTTTCCGAGTCTCTCAATTGCTGCCGAATACATTTGCGCGATCGCGTCATCCGATGGAACCAGCCCGGCGTGGTATCGCGTTCCGCCGGCCAGCATCTCGCGCCCCAGCCGGGAGTCCTCGTCCACCTCCAGCATGTACACGCTGGCGTGGGGAACGCCGCTCTCCGCCAGCGCCGCCAGCGATTCCTCCCACGAAGCAAATGTCTGCCCGGCCAGGCCCGCAATCAGGTCCACATTCATGTTGGCGATCCCCGCCGAGCGCAGCCGCCGCAAATCCTCCTCGACCGTCGCCCGGCTGTGCAGCCGTCCGCTCACCTGGACCTCGCGGTCGATGAACGACTGCACGCCCAGGCTCACGCGATTCACGCCCGCTGACTTGAGCGCCTCCAACGTCTCGTCCGCAAGCTGCCCCGGCGCGCATTCCACGGTGATCTCCGCGTCCGGCTCAAAGTCGAACTCCGCCCGCATCGCACCAAACAGCCGCGCCAGCAGCTCCGGCGCCAGCAAACTGGGCGTTCCGCCGCCCAGGTAAACGGTGTCCACACCGCGCGGCAATTCCAGACCCATCCGCGCCGCCCACTCCCCGGCCGCCGCCAGATCCTGGATCACCCGCTCCACATAGCGCGCATGCCCGCTGGCCGGGTACACTCCCGAGGCAAAGTTGCAATATGTGCACTTCGACCGGCAAAACGGGATCGAAATGTAGAGACCAATCGCGTCGCCTTGGGAAGCAACCATAAAAAGATTGTTTCACGCGAAAAGGCGTCTCTTTCTTTACACCTGCGTTTCCGTCTTCATGCCATCATGGAAGGAAGGAGACCCCGGTTTGAAAGTTTGGCCAGTTCTGGGCATCAGCTTTATCCAAGCCCTTCTGCTTCTTGCCCATTGGTGCATCTATCGCACCTTGATCGTCTTCTGGTGGCCTCTCAGCCCGGCGTCAACTCATGCGCTCCAGGCCGCGCTCTTCCTGCTGTCGATCAGCTTCGTCGTCGCCGCGCTGCTCGGGTTTCGCTTCTCCAACTGGCTGATTGCGCTGCTCTACAAGATTGCCGCCGTCTGGCTGGGCTTTCTTAACTTCTTCTTCTTCGCAGCCTGCCTCTGCTGGCTTGTCAACTTTGCCCTTCTGCTTTCCCCGCTCGCTTCAACCCTGCCGCGCAGCCGCCCCCTCATCGCCGCCGTCCTCTTTGCCCTGGCCCTCATGGCCGGCATCTATGGCCTGCTCAATGCCCGCTGGATTCGCGTCCGGCGCATCACCGTCAATCTCCCCAACCTGCCCCAGTCCTGGCGTGGCCGCACAGCCCTCCTGCTCAGCGACCTTCATCTGGGCCACGTCAATGGTCCCCGATTCGCCCGGCGCATCGTGGCCCTGGCCACCCGCCTCCGTCCAGACATTGTCTTCCTCCCCGGCGACCTCTTCGACGGCTCTAAAGCAGACCATGACCGCCTGACCGCTCCCTTCAAAAATCTTTCCCCACCCTTCGGCATCTACTTCTCCACCGGCAACCACGAGGAGTACGGCGGCGCGGCAGAATACCATGAAGTCGTCACCCGCGCCGGCATCCGGGTTCTGGCCAACGAAAGGGTGGCCGTCGATGGCCTCCACATCCTGGGCATGCCCTACCGCGACTCCACCTCCATCCTCCGCGTCCGCGCCATTTTCGAGGCCCTGCGCCTAGACCCCGCCCAGGCCAGTATTCTGCTCAATCACTCGCCCAGCCGCTTGGCTCAGGTCGAACAAGCCGGCGTCAGCCTCCAGCTCTCCGGCCACACCCACGGCGGACAGATCTTCCCTTTTACCTGGTTCATCCGCCGCGCCTTCGGTAAATTCACCTATGGATTGCAACGCTTCGGCGCCTTGCAGGTCTATACCTCCAGCGGCGCCGGAACCTGGGGTCCGCCCATGCGCGTGGGAACCCATCCCGAGATCGTCTTGCTCCAATTCGAGTAGAGACAGTTCGATGGTTCAGCTGATTCAATACTTGTTTTTCCATTGAAACTCGACCTGTCCGCGCCCTACGCTCTCAGCCCGCAACCACATCGTCAAATACGACGCCCACGAAGGAGAAACTCATGAACTATACGTTTCTTGCAAATCTGCACCAGGAATTCGCACTGCCGGAAAAGGGAATCTTGAGCCGCGTTCTGCACAAGGACGATCACGTGAACGTCACGTTGTTTGGCTTCTCGGCAGGACAGGAACTCTCCGCGCATTCGGCCCCGACCCCGGCGATTCTCTATTTTCTCGAGGGAGAAGCCGAAGTCCAATTGGGAGAGGACAAGCTCATCGCCCGACCGGGCTCATTTGTCTACATGCCCCCGATGTTGCCTCATGGCATCTCCGCCAGGACCGCGCTTCGCATGTTGCTTGTTCAGATGAAGGATCAATCGCATTAACCATCAGGGGCGCTTGTTGTCGAGTCGGATCGTGAGCGATCGCTCTGGTTTGTAAAAGGGCGAGATAGTGGCATCTCGGGGCATATCGCTTCCCAGCAACGCCCGCATAAGGCCGCAATTGACGAGGCGGGCATGGGTACGTTCGAGTGCCGCTGCCGGCGGCGATGCTTTCCGTGCGCAAACGGCAATGGAAACGATTATCGTAGGTCTTGAGGACGAGCTAAAAGGAGGCTGAGAAAAGTGAAACTGGGCTTGGGACTGTATCGCCACATGTTATCGCGGGAGTATTACGACTTTGCGCGGCAGGCCGGCTGCACGCACGTCGTCATTCATCTGGTCGATTACTTCCGGCAAGGCTCGACGAATCCGAGAAACAATCAGCCGACGGGAAGCAAGTATGAACTCTGGGGTGTGGCGGGAGAGGCAGGGAAGTTGTGGACGGTCGACGAAATGCTTGCGATTCGCCGCGAGATCGAGGATGCGGGATTGTGCCTGGCGGCGATCGAGAATCTGGACCCGGCCATCTGGCACGATGTTCTTCTGGACGGTCCCAGGCGTTCGCAGCAGATTGAGGATGTGAAGACCACGATTCGGCGGATGGGCAAGGCGGGGATTCCCGTGCTGGGCTACAACTTCAGCATTGCGGGGGTATGCGGGCGCGTATCGGGACCTTGGGGGCGCGGCGGCGCGGTCATCGTGGGCATGGACGGCCCGGTGGACGATGTGCCTGTTCCCAATGGATCGGTGTGGAACATGGTTTACGACCAGAATGCGGCTGAGGGTTTTTTGCCCTCGATAACTCATGAAGAGTTATGGCGGAGACTGGAGGCCTTCCTGGCCGAGGTGGTTCCGGTGGCGGAACAGTCGGGTGTGCGGCTGGCTCTCCATCCCGACGATCCCCCCATGCCCACGATGCGCCGGCAGCCCAGGCTGGTCTACCAGCCCTCTATGTATCAAAGGGTGATCGATGCCGTGCCCAGCGGGAGCAATGCATTGGAACTCTGCGTGGGAACGCTGGCGGAGATGACGGAAGGCAACATCTACGATGCGGTCGAGCAGTATTGCCGCCAGGGCAGGATCGCCTACATTCATCTGCGCAACGTCAGGGGCAAGGTTCCGCACTACCGCGAGACGTTCATCGACGAGGGCGACGTGGATATGACGCGCATCCTGCGAATTCTCTATCGGAATGGATTCGACGGAGTGGTGATCCCGGATCACAGCCCGCAGATGTCCTGTTCGGCTCCATGGCACGCCGGCATGGCGCACACGCTGGGTTATATTGCGGGGGTTCTGGCGATGCTGCGGAAAGAGCGGCCTAACGAAGCGGAGGCGAGAGTTTCGGCGTAGATTTGTACCATGAACTGGCGTCGTGGAGTTTTGTTGGCTGGAATCCGGGCAGGTGCAAGCGTCCCAGTCAACGGTCCGCCGTCTGCCGCGTCTAATGGAATGAAAGTGTGCTTCGACCCATCATGATGAGAAAACGATCAGTTTTTTCCCTTGCCGTATCGATGCTGGCTCTGCCCTGCCTGCCCATTGCGAGCCCTGCCCAGCAGCCGGCCAGTGACCAGCCCGCCGCGACCTTGAAGGTGCAGGTGCGGGAGGTGGTGCTGCCGGTAACCGTGCGGGACAAGAAAGGCGCGCTGGTGACCAGCCTGAAGGCCAGCGACTTTACGCTGACCGAGGATGGGCGGCCGCAGACCATCAAGAGCTTTACGCGGGAGAGCAACCTGCCCTTCCGGCTGGGCCTCCTGGTGGACACCAGCCGCAGCGTTTCAGGGGCCATGGAGAACGAGCGCAAGGCGGCGGGCAAGTTTGTGGACCTGATGCTGCCCGACAATCCCCAAGCTGCCCCCAAGGCCGGCGCGGGGGCTCAGACCGACCAGGCTTTCCTGATCCACTTCGACCGCGAGGTGGAGCTGCTGGAGGACTTTACCAACTCGCGCGCCAAGCTCCACCACGAGCTGGACGAGATGGGGCCGACGCCGCGGACGCAGAATGACTCGCAGGGGCCGGAGACCAGCGGGGAGGACCGCGACAGCCGGCAGACGCACGGCCGCGGCGGAACGCAGCTTTACGACGCGATCTGGCTGGCTTCGGGGGATGAGCTGATGAAGCCCAAGGACGGGCGCAAGGCGCTGGTGGTCTTTTCCGACGGCGTGGACCGGGGCAGCAAGGAGACGCTCAACGATGCGGTGGATGCGGCGGACCGGGCTAACGTGGCCATCTACACCATTTATTTCAAGGGCGAGCAGGAGAACAGCGGATACAACAGCAATCCCGGCGGCGGGCGGCGTGGCGGCGGTGGCGGCGGCTATCCCGGTGGTGGCGGAGGCGGTTATCCGGGCGGTGGTGGCGGAGGCTATCCCGGCGGTGGAGGCGGCGGACGGCGCGGCGGCGGCGGTGGTCCGAACGAGCCGGGAGTGGACGGCAAGAAGATCATGAAGAAGATCGCCACGCGCACCGGCGGCCGGTACTTCGAGGCCAAGGGTAAGGACAAGCTCGAAGAGATCTACGACCAGATCGCCGAGGAGCTGCGCGGCCAGTACCTGCTCACCTACACCCCCGACATCGTGGACAACGAAGGCGGCTTCCACAAGATCGCGCTCAAGGCCAACAAGGATGACCTCGTCGTAGTTACGCGCGAAGGCTACTACGCGCCCGGCGGGGAAGCGAAGTGAGGGTTGTTGTTGTACCACTGATGGCGGCGGCAGGTTTTAGGGCGCACTCCGGATTGTCTAAGGCTTTGGTTCGTCAAGCATGCGTATAGTCCACCCACAAAGGGAAACACTGCGCTCCGGGAGCCCTTCCGATGTTGGTTTTCCGTCAATTCCCGCCCGTTCTGCAAGAACCTTAAATGCGCCCTTTTGGTTCTTTGTGATCAGGTCGAGATCATCTAGCGTTGCCACAGCAACCCCAGTAGCCAACGACTCCCTCCACGTTGCATAGTCTCCCTCATAACCATCCGTGATCACGATCCCCATCGCTCCTTTGTCGAACCGATGCAATACCTCTGATGTGTGATTGATACCTTCAATCACGTCGGCATTACGCTTGTAAACTTCCCACGGAGATTGAGGCCTGAGCGTTGACTTCAACTGGACGATGCAGGTCTCTGATTCCTTGGTGGCATACACATCGATTTCCTTCGGGGGATTGGTCAAAAGGAAATGCGGGGTGAATGTCCAGCCAGCCTCTTCGAAAGACTTCTTGCATATCGCGATCATTCGTTCTTCCCGTAAGCCGCTGACCTTCTCGTATTGTCCTGGATCATTAAGTACCGCGGTGCGGAGCATATAGTCTTCTAACTTTGCCAGCGTCAAAATCGCCCGGGAGACACCGAATACTCGGTCGCCAATCTGCACGAGGGGACAGTCATGCCAGCTATCAATTTTCCACCTCAGAGCACCCTGCGCTTTTTCAATTGTGAGCGTCAAATCGTGTTGAACCCCTGACAAAAGAGCAGGAGGCGGAGGGATTTCAACCACAACAGGCTGCTTCATGATTTCGACCATTGGCGCTAACGGCCCCGCCTGGCCCAAAATTGTGTTTGTTTCGGCGTTCTCCGCTATAGAGCGTAACCACCGCCAGTATTGCCGATATTGACCTGCGGTCCAGTTTGTCGTTAGCTGGTCAGAGTCTTCGACCAGTGCGTTCTGTTTGTGGAATGGGCTGGTGATGTGATCGCTACTAACAATCTCGAAATCATGACCTGAAACCTCTCCACCCTCATAGATCGTGAGAGTCTTGTCGTTGTGATCCACTGAGAACTCAGCCCTATCGTGCAGGCCAAGCTTTAGAGCATCAACGAGAATCTGGTATGGACCGGCCACTTTCATTACAAAATTCACCAGAATCTCGTCGGATATCTCGTCTTCTCCGTCATTGCACGAGTATTGCATGGTCCACTTCAGAGACTGAAAGACACCTGTCACCGTGAGGTGTTCCATGGCAATAGATTTCTGGAGACCATTTTCCACTTGAAACATATCGGCATGAGCAGCCAGCATTTGCAACATCTCCAGGCTGTCTCGCCAGAACGTCATCAGACTTTGAAGCAGCACATCTCTCTTGACGTTCCAGATAACCATCTTCTGGATGCTGTCATCGATCTCAGATTCGACCTGTCGAACGTCTGCGCCGACCATAATTACAACTTTACTCCAATTGAAAAAGTGCTAGCCAGATGCGCCAAGGGCGTCCGCCGTGGCGGACGCCCTTGCTGTTTGAGCCGTTGATGCCCGACTAGCTGGTGGTATGCGCCGGGCCAGACTGCTTCTCCTCGAGCGCCGCTTGCGCGGCGGCCAGCCGTGCCGTCAGCAGACGGAAGGGCGAGCAGGAGACGTAGTTGAGCCCGATCCTGTGGCAGAACTTGACGGACTCGGGATCGCCGCCATGTTCGCCGCAGATGCCCACCTTGAGGTTGGGCCGGGTCTTGCGTCCCTTTTCCGTGGCCATCTTCACCAGTTGCCCGACGCCTGCCTGGTCGAGGGTGGCGAAGGGGTCCTGTTTGAAGATGCCGTACTTCATGTAGGCGGGCAGGAAGTTGTTGATGTCGTCGCGGGAGATGCCGAAGGTGGTTTGCGTGAGGTCGTTGGTTCCGAAGCTGAAGAACTCGGCCTCCTCGGCAATCTGGTCGGCGGTGAGGGCCGCGCGGGGCAGTTCGATCATGGTGCCCACCATGTAATCCACTGTGACGCCCTTCTCCTTGAAGACTTCGGCGGCCACGCGGCGCACGACGGCCGCCTGGTTGCGCATCTCCTCGATCGACCCGACGAGTGGGATCATGATCTCGGGATGCGGATCGCCGCCCTTGCTCTTGACGGCGACGGCGGCCTCGATGATGGCGCGGACCTGCATCTCGGTGATCTCGGGAAAGGTAATGCCCAGGCGGCAGCCGCGCAACCCGAGCATGGGGTTCTGCTCATGCAGCTCCTCGACCCGCGCCAGTAGGGTGCGCAGCTCCTTGAGTTTGGGCGAGCGCGGCTTGGTGTCCTGGAGGTGCTGAATCTCCACCATCAGATCCTCGCGCTTGGGCAGGAACTCGTGCAATGGCGGGTCGATGGTGCGGATGGTGACGGGGAGCGACTCCATGGTCTTGAAGAGGCCAACAAAGTCGGCGCGTTGCATGGGCAGCAGCTTCTTGAGGGCGGCGCGGCGCTCCTTCTCGTTGTCGGCCAGGATCATGGCGCGCATATGCTCGATGCGGTCTTCGGCAAAGAACATGTGCTCGGTGCGGCACAGGCCGATGCCTTCCGCGCCGAAGAGGCGAGCATTCTTTGCGTCGCGGGGGATGTCCGCGTTGGCGCGAATCCTGAGCCTGCGCACCGGATCGACCCAGGCCATGAACGTGACCAGGTCCGGATCGTCGGGCTGGGCATCCAGAGTCTTGAGCTTGCCGGCAATGACGCGGCCGGTGGTGCCGTCCAGCGAGATCCAGTCGCCCTGCTTGAAGGTGCGGCCCTTGACGCGCAGTTCCTTGGCATTCTCGTCGACGGCGCAATCGCCGGCGCCGGCCACGCAGCACTTGCCCATGCCGCGGGTGACGACGGCCGCGTGCGAGGTCATGCCGCCGCGCGAGGTTAAGATGCCGGCCGCGACTTCCATGCCCGCGATGTCTTCAGGGGTGGTTTCGCCGCGCACTAGGATGATGGTCTTGTAGGCGCCGCTGGCGTGGACCTTGACGGCCTCCTCGGCGGTGAAGACGATCTGGCCCACAGCCGCGCCCGGCGAGGCCGGCAGGCCCGTGGCCAGCACTTCGATCTTCTCGCCCTTTTCAACCAGGCGGGGAACCAGGAAGTCGTACAACTGGTTGGGCTCCACGCGGAAGATGGCTTCTTCCTGCGTGATGAGGCCCTCTTTGACCATGTCGATGGCCACGCGAACGGCGGCCAGGCCGGTGCGCTTGCCGTTGCGGGTCTGCAGCATGTAGAGCTTGCCATCCTGGATGGTGAACTCGAAGTCCTGCATATCGCGATAGTGCTTTTCCATCTTCCCGGTGATGTCGCGCAGTTGCTCGTAGACCTTGGGCATGGCGCGCTCTAATTCACTGATCGACAGCGGCGTGCGGACGCCCGAAACCACGTCCTCGCCCTGCGCGTTCATCAGGTATTCGCCGAAGAACTTGTGCTCGCCGGTGGCGGGATTGCGCGTGAAGCCTACGCCGGTGCCGGAGTTCTCGCCCAGGTTGCCGAAGACCATAGCCTGCACGTTGACCGCGGTGCCCAGCCAGTCATCGATCCGGTTGATGCGGCGATAGGTCTTGGCGCGCTCGTTCATCCAGCTCCTGAAGACGGCGTCGCGGGCCTGCACCAGTTGTTCCAGCGGAGCCTGCGGAAAATCCTTGCCGGTCTCCTTCTTCACCAGCTTTTTGTACTCGGCGATGATCTCTTGCAATGCCTTGGGCTGGAGCTCGTAGTCGTACTTGACCTTGGCGTGCTTCTTGACGGCGTCGAAGATGTGCTCGAACTTCTTCTTGGGAACATCGAGCACCACGTCGCCGAACATCTGGATCAGGCGGCGATAGGAATCGTAGGCAAAACGGGGATTGTTGCTGCGCTTGGCGAGCGCTTCCACGGCCTGGTCGTTGAGGCCCAGGTTGAGAATGGTGTCCATCATGCCGGGCATGGAGAACTTGGCGCCGGAGCGGACGCTGACCAGCAGGGGATTTTCGCCCGTGCCCAGCTTTTGGCCTTGCAGCTTCTCCAGCCGCTCCAAGGCGGCGTACATCTCGGTGTTGACCGCGGGCGAGAGCGCGCCGCGCATGTACTCGCGACAGGCCTCGGTCTGGATGGTGAATCCGGGGGGAACCGGCAAACCGGCGTTGGTCATCTCGGCCAGGCCGGCGCCCTTGCCGCCCAGCACATCCTTCATCTTTCCATTGCCCTCGGCCTTGCCGCCGCCGAAGAAATATACATGTTTGGTTGACGTTGGGTCTGCTTTTCCAGCAGACGCCTGATCCACAGCGCCCTGCGTCATGGGGTAAAGCCTCCGTATGTAGGATTCCGCGTTGGCGGTTCCTATGAGTGGATGGCGGGACGCGGCTCAACGCAACAACGGAAATGGTTGCGGTTTTCAGGCTGAGCGCGTGCGGGTCATCCGGACATCGGACTGCACTGCGCGGGATTGGTTAGTCGTTTATACGAATACCGTCTCAAGTATACAGTTGCCTGTGTTGAAGGTCACATACGGCTCACTCGGCTTGCGATTCCCGTACCATTCTGGCACTGATATCTTCACAATTTGGGACGGAAACCCGCGCTGGGACGGGATTGCTAGAGCGAAACCAGAGTAAAGGTGTCCTTGCAGAGAGTCTTCCGGGTGGCTTTTTCTTGAGGAAAAAGCCACTTGGCGGGCTTGCTTTCGGGATACATCTACTCAGGTTCCGCTGTGATGACAGCAGGCATTCTCATGCGGCGGAGCTCTCCATGCGCGAGCCGGAAAATAAAATATGGGCCACATCATGGGACAAGAGAATCCGCTCCAGTCCCACCAACGACAGGATCTCGGCCACGTGCGGCGAGAGATTGGCGACGGTAAATGAGTGGCCGGTCTCGCGAGCGCTCGCGTGGAGCGAGATGAGAGCGGCGATGCCGGCCGCGTCGATGCGCTCGACCGAACTCATATCGAGCGTCACGCTTTGCCGGCGCGCCAGCGGGGAGAGCCAGGCCAGCAAGCCCTGCTCGTTGCCGCGGACCAGCTCGGTCAGTTCCGTCCGTTCAACGGCTGGGAAGATCGCGGTGTCTATCGGGATTGGAATCTTGCATGTCATAACAAAACCTCCTTAGAAAGCCGTCTTGCGCGTTTGGACAGCCGGTTTGCGGCCTGGGTTGCATATTCTCCGCGCCTGGCCCACTGCCTCTTTGCTCAGCACTTGCTCGGCCAAAGCTGCAAGGGAAGGAATATGCTGAATTCACAGGGGATACGAGCACTCCAGTATTTCCTTTCGCGGGGCCGGGTGTTCAGTTTCGATTCCGGCGTCCGCAATCGGACATAAACATTCATACGCAGAAAGGAGTGCGTTAAGTTCCGTGACAAATTCCTTTTCGGATTCCCGATCCGGCGAGCTGCGAGGCTCGGCCCCCGGTCTGACCAGGGAGCGGGTGCGCGCCTGGGCGTTGGAGGCAGGCTTTGCCGAGGCCGGGCTGGTCGCGCTTCCCCACGTCCACTCAGAGCGGGACGCGGCGCGCTTCGAGGAGTGGGTGCGGGCGGGCCGCGCGGGCTCCATGCGCTACCTGGAGCGCAGAGAATCGGGACCGGGTGGCGAGGACGGACGCTTGCTGCGGTCGAAGGTGGGGATTCCGTTTCCGTGGGCGTGCTCGGCCATCGTCTGCTTTGCCAGCTACCACTCGGCGCAGCCGCGTTCGACCGATCCGGCGGACCATGGCGCAGGCTGGATTGCGCGCTATGCGTGGTCCAGCCGCCTCGATGCGGCCAAAGAAGGCGCGAGCCCAGTGCGCCGGCCCGGCGATTATCACAAGGTCCTGCTGAAGCGGATCAAAACTCTGGAAACCCGGCTGCGGGAGCAGTTTGGCGCCTTCGAGGCGCGGGGCTGCGTGGATACCGGGCCGCTGGTCGAGCGGGCGCTGGCCACGGCGGCGGGCCTCGGCTGGACGGGGAAGAATACCTGCCTGATCCATCCCGGGCTGGGGTCGTATGGGTTTTTGGCGGTGCTCTTAACTTCGCTGGAGGTTGAGGCGGATTCACCGCAGGGCGGAGCGCTGCTGACGCTCCCCGACCGCTGCGGAAGCTGCCGGCGGTGCCTGGACGCGTGCCCCACCGGAGCGTTGATCGCCCCCTATCAGATGGATGCGGGGCAGTGCATCTCCTATCTGACCATTGAGCATCGCGGAGCCATCACGGAGGAGTTGATGGAGGGGATGGGCCGCCAGGTCTTCGGCTGCGATATCTGCCAGGACGTGTGCCCCTGGAATTCGCCGCGGCGAACACCGGTAAGCACGGACCCCGAGCTGGAGGCGCGTCCGGAGTTGGTGAATCCGGCTCTGGAGTGGCTGGCCGCGCTCGACGAGGCGGGGTTCGAGCTGCGCTTCAACGGCTCGCCGGTGCGCAGGGCGGGATTCGATGGGCTACGGCGGAATGTGGCCGTTGCCATGGGAAACAGCGGGCAGGGGAGGTTCGTGTCCTGGCTCCATCAGTGGGCTGAGGCCGCGGACGAGGGACTGCGAAGCGCGGCGCGTTGGGCGCTCGAAAAGCTGAAAATCCAAGGGAATCCGCCGAATCTATCTTGAGTCAGCGCGTGAGGTAGAGGGGCTATTCTTGAGGAAAGCGCCCTTCGGCAGTTGCGCCTTGCGCGCATTTCACGCGAGAAGAGTTTTTGGCTCCGGAAAGGGAGTGGCAAGTGGATGACGTCTCAAATTCCGATGCGCGGAACGATGCGCTGATCGAGGTTCCCAGAGCCGCCGATGTGGAGCAACCGGCAAAGCAGTCCAAGTGGTATCGCTGGCGCAAAGACGGCACGGCGCTGATCCACTATCTGCTGGACAGCGAGGTGCACACCTTCGCATTCAGTGTAGCGGCCAACGCGATTCTCTCCTTCATTCCCTTCATTGCGCTGCTTTACGCGCTTTCTGATAAGGTCTTCAATTCGGCGATGATGAAGAGCGTAGTTATCGCCATGGTGATTTATTTTTTCCCGGTAGACCAGGATTTTATGGCCCGGAATCTGCCTATTCTCGCTTCGCATGTGGGGGTGCAGCTCTTCTCGCTGATCATGATCCTGGTGGCCTGCACGGGCATCTTTCTCCCCCTGGAGGTGGCGCTGAACCAGGCCTGGGGCGTGACCAGGAGCCGCAACTACCTGCACAATCAGGTCATCGCC
This sequence comes from Occallatibacter sp., assembly GCA_052326045.1. GTDB lineage: Bacteria > Acidobacteriota > Terriglobia > Terriglobales > Acidobacteriaceae > Telmatobacter. The sequence goes on from JBKQRH010000146.1 coordinate 37,277, forward strand.
TTCGGACTTGCGATTCTGATGGTGGTGCTGGGCATGGGCAGCATCCTGTTGAACGCGGCCGCGCGCGACATGCTGACCGTTATCTTCGTTCACAGCACGAATATCAAGGTCATTGATTTTGTTCTGCACATTACTTATCAGGGAACCTGTTTTCTCTTGCTGGCCGTAACCACCGGCGTGGCCTCGATCCTCTTCTTCTTTGCCATCTACTGGCTGCTCCCCAACCGCAAGGTTCCCTGGCGCCATGTGATGAGCACCTCGATCTATACCGGAGTCATCTGGCTGGTGGCCAAGTATATTGTTGAGCTCCTGCTTCCGCATATGCATCTGGTAGATCTCTACGGTCCGTTTCATGTCTCGGTGGGCCTCTTGTTCTGGGCCTATACGTCGGGACTGATTCTTTTTGCCGGAGCGCAATTCAGCGTGGCGCGGCTGGGAGGTAAGAAGAGTTAGGGAAGCTGGCGAAATCCAAGGCGAGGATAGCGTCTGACACAGCAGATGGCAGGAGAAGTAATTGTGCTGGTAACAATAGCTTTGGTTTTTGTGCGGTACAGGCTCAGGGCAGTTTGAAGGTTTTGACGGCGATGGCGTTGGGGGCGCGGCCGGTGGGGAGCATGGTGAACAGCGACCGCGAGGCGGTGCGGACGACAGAGATATCGGCGGAGCGGGTATCGACGACGAAGAGCAGGTGGCCGGCGGAGGAAAAGGCCAGGGCGGAGGGACCGTCGCCTACGTGGATGGAGCCGGTGCGCTTGCCGTCGTCGATGGAGTAGACGGTGACTTCCTGGGAGCGGAGATTGCCAACATAGAGCAGAGAGTTGTCGCTGGAGACGAGTCCGCGGACGGGATCGTCTCCGATCATAGTTGCGCCGCTGACGTCGTTGGTGCCGGTGATGACCTCGGAGATGGAATCGGAAAGGGAGTTGACGGCGAAGAGTTCGCCGCCGTCGGGCTTGAGGGCCAGTTGGACGGGGCCACGGCCAACGTCCATCATGGTTTCAAGACGGTCGGGCTGGGCCGGATTGCTTTTCGAGTGGGCGAAGGAGATGACCATGACCTGGTGGCCGCCGGCGCAGGCTACAAATGCTTTCGATGAGTCGGGGAGGATGACGGCGTCCGTGGCGCCGGGGCAGCCCTCGAAGACGGCGCGGACAGATTGTGCCGGGGGGCGGGCGGCGGGATCGATGAGAGTGACCGAGTTGCCGCGGCGGTTGGCGACGACCAGGGTCTTGCCGTCCAGGGAGATGCGGGCCGCGACGGGCTCTTCGCCGGCGCCAATCTGGGCAATCTCGCGGCGGGCCTTGAGGTCGAGGACGGAGATGGTGTTGGAGCCGGAGTTGGCCACGTAAGCCAGCGCGCCCGCAGGGTCGAGGTCGATGGAGACCGGCTGGCGGTGGACGGAAATGGTCGCGGCGACGGTGTTGTTCTCGGCGTTAATGACTGAAACGGAACCCTGAGCCCCTTCGACTCCGGAATTGACGACGTAGACCTCATTGCGGGTGGGGCTAGCGGCGACGGCGACGGGGTTTGGGCCTACGCGCAATTCGCGGTCAATGCGGACGTCGACCACGTCGAGCACGGTGACGGTGCCGCTGCCGCCGTTGGTGACGTAGGCGTATTCGCGGTAGTTGGGCGGGTACTGGGGGAAGTCGTGAGGACGGCAGGCCGTAAGGGTCAGCGTCAGGAAGGTGACGGTGAATCCCACCTTAGGCGCGAAAGAGCGCGCCGAATGTGCGGCGCCCGGCGTTTTGTGGCTTTGACCCATGGGCTCAGTCCGCGGCGGTTTCGATGTGGATGCCGCGGGGCAGAGAACGCCCAATGACCGGCGCAATCTGCTCGATCTCGTCCATTAAGCGGACAAACTGATCGGGATAGATGGACTGGGGACCGTCGGAGAGCGCTTTATCGGGCTGGTGGTGGACTTCGACCAGGATGCCGTCTGCGCCGCAGGCGACCGCGGCGCGGGCCATGGGCAGGACGCTGTCGCGCTTGCCGGTGCCGTGGCTGGGGTCGACCAGGATGGGCAGGTGGCTTAGCCGCTGCACGGCGGGAACAATGCTGAGGTCAAGGGTGTTGCGGGTGTGATCCGTAAAGGTGCGGACACCGCGCTCGCACAGGATGACCTCGTAATTGCCCTCGCTCATGATGTACTCGGCGGCCATCAGGAATTCGTCGAGGGTGGCCGAGAGGCCGCGCTTGAGCAGCACGGGCTTGCGCAGGCGGCCGGCGTGCTTGAGCAGGGAGAAGTTCTGCATGTTGCGGGCGCCGATCTGGATGACGTCGGCGTATTCGGCGACCCGATCGAGGGATTCGTTGTCGATGGCTTCGGTGACGATGCGCAGGCCGTAGCGAGAGCGTATCTCGGCCATGATGCGAAGCGCCTCAACGCCGAGGCCTTGAAAGGCGTAGGGAGATGTGCGGGGCTTGTAGGCGCCGCCGCGGAAGAACTGCGCGCCGGCCGCCGCCACCTGTTCGGCAATGGCGAAGGCCTGTTCACGGCTCTCGACGGAGCAAGGTCCGGCAACGATGGCCAGGTCGCGCCCGCCGATGGCGGCATCCGTACCGGGGAAGCGGATGATGGTGTCTTCTTCTTTGACGTCGCGGCTGGCCAGCTTGTAGGGCTTGGAGACCCGGATGACCTCGGCGACTCCGGAGAGTTCCTCGAGGTTGCCGCGATCGACCTCACCCTGGTTGCCGGTGATGCCGATGGCGGTTCTTTGGGCTCCGGGAAGTGGGTGTGCACGGAAACCCAACTGCTCAATGTGCTCGCAGACGGCCTGGATTTCCTCCGGCGTGGCCTGCGCTTTCATGACAACTAACATGACTGGTCCTCAAGCCACCAGTCTAATGTCTGGGACGGAAGAGAGCAATTCCTTCCGCGGGCGCAGGGACCCTCGCGAGCTGGCTTGCTTGCTCTGTGCCGATGACGGCTGGGGTTGGGACCAACCAGGCAGATTGTGGTTGACGGAGTTGGGGGCCAGGAAGCCTGCGATATCTGTTGTCACTGGCTTTGGCGCTGGATCTGGCGGCGATGACCGCAGGAACAACCACGACACCGATGAGAACCAAGGCAATCAAGAGTTCATGCATTGTTTTTGTCTCCCTGTCCGGCTCCCTTCCGCGACTTTGGCGGAGCCTATCCCCATCTGAATCGTCGTCTGGATTCGAGAAGACTTAAATACAACGAAGGCCTTAATTTGGTGAGAGGCTGGTGCTAAGAACTCATTACTTAGGTGGTATCGGGCAGGTTCCCAGACGCAGGAGAAGGGACAGGCCTGCGGTGCGGACCCAGAGGATGGTCTGTAGGTGTTTGAATCGAAAGACGTTCGTCGAATAAGGGCGGGGCTAGCGCGGATTGCGGCTGGCGCGGGCTGCGTTGCGCTTTTGCGCCCGCCATTTGAGGGCCAGCCAGGCTACATAGCCGAGTTGGATGGCCCAGGTGATGGCGTAGGCGGCAACGGTGAACTGGTGGTCGAGAATGGCTCTTTGATCCATTGTTTCCCTCGTCTTGAAATCGATTTTCGCTGTGCAATCAAGCTTTCTAGGTTTCTTCGAGAGCATCCAGAGCTTCCTGGGCGGCGAATTTCTGGTGCTGGCGCTCGACGTGATAGCGCAGGGCGAGGATGAGCACGCCCCAGGCCAGCCAGGCGAGGACGTTCCAGCCAAAGGCGGCCAGCATGGCGGGGTCCTTGATGCCGGAGTCCGGTCCGCCGCCGAACACCGGGGCAGGATGCTGCGTGCGCCACCAGCGGTTGGACATGTAGACGATGGGCACGTCGAGGGCGCCGAAGATGCCCAGGACGGCGGCCAGCGTCTGCACCTGCGGGCCGGCGGCAAAGCGGCGCAGCAGCAGGTAGCTGACGTAGATGAGCCAGAGAACCAGAGTGGTGGTGAGGCGCGCGTCCCATGTCCACCAGATGCCCCAGGCGCGGCGGCCCCAGAGCGGCCCGGTAATGAGGACGACGGTACAGAAGACTACGCCGACTTCTGCTCCGGCCAGCGCCCACGCGTCGGCGGCCTGCGCCCAGTCCGGCCGATTGCGGCGGAAGGCTAGGAAGCCGATGCAGCCTGCCAGCGAGATGGCGAAGAAGAGGAAGGCGATCATGGCCGAGGGGACGTGGTAGTAGAAGATACGCTGCACTTCGTGCATGGTCTGTTCGTCGGGGGCGACGTAGATGGCCTGGTAGAAGGCCCGGCCGAGCAGCGCGACAGTGACCGCAACGTAGAGACCGATGGCGAGTTTCTTCATGGGGAATCCTGGTGGAACGATTTCAGTTTACGACGGCGCGGCGGGGCTGGGTCCATCGGGAGGTGGAGGGCCTATTCGGCGTGGAAGACCACGTCGAAGAGCAGCAGGCTGGCGGTGGTGAAGATGATGTCGTAGCCGAGGAGGAGCTTGATCCAGAGGGAGGGATCGCTTTCGCCGGTGAGGATGGCGCCGGTGGCCTGCACCATCGCGAGCAGCGCGGGAATGAAAATCGGGAAGAGGATTAGTGGCAGCAGCAGCTCGCGGTTGCGGCTGCGGATGGAGAGCGCGGCGAAGAAGGTTCCGTTGGCGACTAGAGCCCACGTGCCGAGCGGCAGCACGAGAAGGAGCTGCCAGGCGTTGCCGAGAATGTGCAGGTTGTACATGACGACGAAGACGGGCGCGAGCACGATCTGAACAATCGTGACGAAGAGGAAGTTAGCCAGAACTTTGGCGAGGAACATGTCGGCGCCGGGAGTGGGCGCCATGCGCTGCGCGTCGAGCACCTGATGGCGGATTTCGCGCGCCCACGCCTGATTCAGGGCGCTCACTGAGGCGAACATGGTGGCGACGCAGAGCACGCCGCCGGCGATGTCGCGAGCGAAGGCGCCGCGCGGATCGAATGCAAGCGAGAAGAGGACCACGACA